>NZ_CP077093.1:5448750-5785000 GCF_014268755.2 Pseudomonas vanderleydeniana
CGCACACACGAAGCTCAAGGGCACCTCCAAAAACGCCGACATCTACGCGAAAGCCTGGATCTTCTGCAGTTCATGACCGCCCATCGGTTGTGACTGTACAGTCACGGAGCCGGTGGACGTGTAAACTCCATGCCAGAATCGGCATGCCACGACACTTTCGCTGCCTTCGTCCTGTCTTTAGACGTGCTCTTGCAGGCTACGTTTAGCCTACGGCAAGCGCAAAACCGCTCGTATCTTGACCGGAACGCCTATTCCGGTCAATACGGCAAAATGGCCAGTCATAAGCCGCGCTACTTTGATTTACCTGGCTTCCAGCGAATTCAAACAAACGTTTGTATTGGACGCTGGTAGTGGTGTAGATATAATGGCGCCACCTAGAGAGAAAGATGTCTCCCCCACCTTTCTCCTGCCTGCAGTGGCAGGGGAATGCCGGTGCGAGGCACCAAACCTCCAATCAGAAGAAAACTGTTGAGCCTTGAGAGTAGGAGAGAGTCTGTGGAACGCGAATACATGGAATTCGACGTGGTCATCGTCGGTGCCGGCCCCGCAGGCCTGTCCGCCGCTTGCCGGCTGAAACAGAAAGCGGCCGAAGCGGGTCAGGAAATCAGCGTCTGCGTCGTGGAGAAAGGCTCCGAGGTCGGTGCCCACATCCTTTCCGGCGCAGTGTTCGAGCCACGGGCCCTGAACGAGCTGTTCCCGGACTGGAAGGAACTCGGTGCGCCGCTGAACACCCCGGTCAAGCGCGACGACATCTATGTCCTGCGCAACGGCGAGACCGCGACCAAGGTTCCGGACTTCTTCGTGCCCAAGACCATGCACAACGAAGGCAACTACATCATCTCCCTGGGCAACCTGTGCCGCTGGCTGGCCCAGCAGGCCGAGAACCTGGGCGTGGAGATCTACCCGGGCTTCGCCGCCCAGGAAGCGCTGTTCGACGAGAACGGCGTGGTCCGCGGGATCATCACCGGTGACCTGGGTGTCGACCGTGAAGGCCACCCGAAGGACGGCCTGTACACCCCCGGCATGGAACTGCGCGGCAAGTACACGCTGTTCGCCGAAGGTTGCCGTGGCCACATTGGCAAGCAACTGATTTCGCGCTTCAAGCTCGACAGCGAAGCCGACGCCCAGCACTACGGTATCGGCCTGAAGGAAATCTGGGAAATCGACCCGGCCAAGCACCAACCGGGCCTGGTGGTCCACACCGCCGGCTGGCCGCTGGACATCATGGGCACCGAGAACACCGGCGGCTCGTTCCTCTATCACCTGGAGAACAACCAGGTGGTGGTCGGGCTGATCGTCGACCTGTCCTACAGCAACACCTATCTGTCGCCGTTCGATGAATTCCAGCGTCTCAAGCACCACCCGGTGCTCAAGCAGTACCTCGAAGGCGGCAAGCGCATCAGCTATGGCGCCCGCGCCATTTGCAAAGGTGGCCTGAACTCGCTGCCGAAGATGGTCTTCAACGGCGGCGCGTTGATCGGCTGCGACCTGGGCACCCTGAACTTCGCCAAGATCAAGGGCAGCCACACCGCGATGAAATCCGGCATGCTCGCCGCCGAAGCGGTGGCCGAGAAGCTGCTGGCCGGTGCCGAGGGTGGCGACCAGTTGGACAACTATGTCACCTCGTTCAAGGCCAGCTGGCTGTACGAGGAGCTGTTCGCCAGCCGCAACTTCGGCGCGGCCATCCACAAGTACGGCCCGATCATCGGTGGCGGCTTCAACTGGGTCGAGCAGAACCTGTTCGGCGGCAAGCTGCCGATCACCCTGCACGACAACAAGCCGGACTACGCCTGCCTGAAGCTGGCCAAGGACTCGGTGAAAATCGACTATCCGAAGCCGGACGGCAAGATCAGCTTCGACAAGCTGAGCTCGGTGTTCCTCTCCAGCACCAACCATGAAGAAGAACAGCCTTGCCACCTCAAGCTCAAGGACGCGAGCATCCCGCTGAGCAAGAACCTGCCGCTGTACGACGAACCGGCGCAGCGCTACTGCCCGGCGGGCGTATATGAAGTGATCACCCAGGAAGATGGCGAGAAGCGCTTCCAGATCAACGCCCAGAACTGCGTGCACTGCAAGACCTGCGACATCAAGGATCCTTCGCAGAACATCACCTGGGTCGCACCGGAAGGTGCTGGCGGCCCGACCTATCCGAACATGTGATTCGGTCGATGCCATAAAAGAAAGGCTCCTTCGGGGGCCTTTTTGCTGGGTGGGAAACCGGGAGGTTTGGGGTGGAGTCTTGTAGCTTCTTCGCGGGCAAGCCACGCTCCTACAGATTGGTGTCGCACATCAATTCCATGAACGACACGCCCCTGTAGGCGCGTGGCTTGCCCGCGAAGAGGCCGTCCGGGACACCAAAAACCCCGGATCAACCCGCTACGCCGACTGTCCCGCCAACATCCCCTCCTCTCCCGGCGTGCGCTCGAAGTAGCGCTTGTACTCCCGACTGAACTGCGACGTGCTCTGGTAGCCCACCCGATGCGCCACCTGGGCCACGCCCAACCCGTCCCCGGCCAGCAATCTCTGGGCCTTGAGCAGGCGCAGGCGCTTGAGATACTGCACCGGCGACAGCAGCGTGCTGCGCTTGAAATGCTCATGAAAGGTCGACGGGCTCATGTTCGCGTAGCGCGCCAGGGTGTCGACGTTCAGCGGCTCGGCAAAATGCTCGTGCAGGTGGCTGAGCGACGCCGCCAACCGGGCGAACTGCCCCTGCTGCTCGACCAGCGCCCGCAACACGTCGGCCTGGGGCCCGCGCAGAGCGGTGAACAGTACCTCGCGCAAACGCGCCTGGCCCATCACCCGGCACTCCAGCGGATCATGCAGGCAGCGCAACAGCTGCTCGACGCTATGGCGCATGGCATCGTCGAGCGCCACCGAGGTCATCGACTCGGGCGTTTGCGCCGATGCCCCGGGCTCGCCCACCAGGCCCATCGCACGTACCAGCTCACTCAACAGCGCCCGGTCGATGCCGATCGACACTCCGAGCAGGGGCTCCTGCGCGGTGGCAAAGGTCTCGTATTCGAACGGCACCGGCAACGCCTGGATCAGGTAGTGCCCGGCACCGTACTCCAGGGTCCGTGGCCCCAGGTAGGCCAGCTTGCTGCCCTGGGCGATCACCATCAGGCTCGGTTCGTAGATCTGCGGGCAGCGCGCGACATTGTCGGACGCCGAGACGATCTGCACCTCGGGCAACAGGGTCGGCAAGAACCCCGGGCGGGTCGCCAGCGGCTGGAGCAATTCGACCAGCCTGGCATTGGCGTCGAGATGACGGGTCAACTGCATGGCAAAAACTTCACGGAAAAAGGGATGTGAACATCATCGCAGGTCTGGCGCCACAGGAAAGTGCCCGCGCGCCGATCCCGGAGGATTAGGCATGACACCCGGAGGAATCGTCATGGCCGCCACCCGGGGCGATCACGAGAATGGCCCGCCTCATCCGTTACCGCCTTTGCAAGGTTTGCCCCATGTATACCGCCATCGGTTATGCCGCCCAGTCCGCCACCACGCCCCTCGCTCCGATCACTTTCCAGCGCCGAGCGCCACGGCCGGACGACGTGGCCATCGAGATTCTCTACTGTGGCGTCTGCCACTCCGATATCCACCAGGCCCGCAATGAATGGGGCATCGCCGTCTACCCGCTGATGCCGGGGCATGAAATCGTCGGCAAGGTCACCGCCGTCGGCAGCCAGGTCACCCGGCACAAGGTCGGCGACCTGGTCGGCGTCGGCTGCATGGTCGATTCCTGCCGTGATTGCGCCGCCTGCCAGGCCAATCTGGAACAATACTGCGAAAATGATCCGACCATGACCTACGCCAGCCCGGATCGGATCGACGGCAGCAACACCATGGGCGGTTACTCCGACCGTATCGTGGTCAGCGAGCACTTCGTCGTGCGCATCCCGGAAAAACTCGACCTGGCCAGCGCCGCCCCGCTGCTCTGTGCCGGCATCACCACCTACTCGCCGCTCAAGCACTACGGCGTCAAGCCTGGCGACAGGGTCGGGATTCTCGGCATGGGTGGCCTGGGCCACATGGGTATCAAGTTCGCCAAGGCACTGGGCGCCGAAGTCACCCTGTTCACCCGCTCGGCGAGCAAGGCCGAGGAAGCCCGCCGCCAGGGTGCCGACCATGTGATCGTGTCCACCGACGAGGCGCAGATGCAGGCCGCTGCCGGGCGTTTCGACTTCCTGCTCGATACCATTCCGGTACAGCACGATCTCAACCCCTATCTGGATACCCTGACCTTCGACGGCGTGCACATCCTCGTCGGCCTGATCGAACCGGTCGACCCGGCGCTGCATGCCGGCAAGCTGGTGATGAAGCGCCGGGTACTGGCCGGTTCGCTGATCGGTGGCATTGCCGAGACCCAGGAAGTGCTGGACTTCTGCGCCGAGCATGGCATCAGCTGCGATATCGAGATGCTCGACATCCGCCACATCAACGAAGCCTACAGCCGGATGATCGCCGGTGACGTGAAGTACCGCTTCGTGATCGACATGGCGACGCTGAAGCTCTGACGGTACGGATTGTGACCAACCCGCTCGTGTGGTGAACCGGCTTAATTTGGTGAACTGGCTTATGTGGCGAGCGGGCTTGTCGGGACGCCACAATGAACCCGTTCAACACAATGGGCCCGGCAAGTGGCGCCACACCGGCGTGGTATGATGGATGCCGAATCAACTCTGTCGAAGGACCGCCAGACGGTGACCAGGAAAACCGGCGTCCGCGCCCAGCAAGCCGACCAGACCCGCGCCCGCATCCTCAAGGCCGCAATCAAGATATTCGCCCGCGATGGTTATTCCGGTGGACGTGTGGAGAGCATCTCCCAGGAAGCCGAATCCAACGACCGCATGCTCTACTACTATTTCGGCAGCAAGGAGCGCCTGTTCCTCTGCGTGCTGGAACACATCTACGAGCAGTTCAACCAGGCCGAAGGCAAGCTGCGCCTGGACCTGGAACACCCCCGGCAAGCCCTGCGCGAGCTGGTGGCCTTCGTCTGGAACTACTACGTGCGCCACCCGGAATTCGTCGCCATCCTGAGCATCGAGAACCTGCACAAGGGCAAGCACGCCCAACAGTCCGGGGAGCTGCGGCGGCTATCGGGAGAAGCGGTCGGCGTGTTGCGCCCGATCATCGAGGCCGGCCAGGCCCAGGGCCTGTTCCGCCTGGACCTGGACATCAAGCACGTGTACCTGATGATTGCCTCGCTCTGCTACTTCTACAACTCCAACCAGCACACCCTGAGCTCGTTCCTCGGCGAACCGCTGGCGGACAAGCATCAACGGCAGGATTGGCTGGCCTTCATCAGCGACCTGGTGATCCGGGGCGTCCTGCAGCAACCGGCTGCAGCGCAGCCCACCCCTGATTAAGTAACCACTTACCTTGCGATAGCGTTTGCGCGCGGCGCCAGGCATGCTGGGCCAGCGCAATACAACAATAACTCATTGGGGCAAATCACCATGCAAGGCTTTCTCAAGGGCTGCGCGCTGGCGCTGGCCGTCGGCTGCTCGGCCGGCTCGCTGCACGCGGCGGAAAAGGTCATTCTCGACACCGATTTCAACGTGCTCAACGATGATGGCCAGGCCTTCATCATGCTCGCGCAGTTGCATGCACAGAAGAAGATCGACCTGCTCGGCATGACCCTGGTCAGCGGCAACGCCTGGGTCGACCAGGAACAGGTCGACGCGCTGAAGGCAGTCGAGCGCATGGGCGTGGAAAAGGAAATCGGCGTCTATTCCGGCGCAGCCTATCCGTTGCTGCATGACTTCGCCACCTACCCTCAGGAACAGGCGCTGTTCGGCTCCGGCTGGCCCGGCGCGTTCAAGAACCCGCGGCCGACTTCGGCGACGCAACTGGTGGCCCCGCCGGACGGCATGGCGACCCATACCCGGCTACGCAGCGAAACCGCTCCCCAGTTCATCATCGACAGCGTGCGCAAGAACCCTCACGAGGTGACCCTGCTGGCGATCGGACCGCTGACCAACCTGGCCCTGGCGATCCGCCAGGCGCCGGATATCGTGCCGCTGATCAAGCGCATCGTGTACATGGGCGGCGCCATCGAGATCCCGGGCAACACCACTCCGGCCGCCGAATTCAACTGGTGGTTCGACCCGGAGGCGGCGCGGATCGTCCTGCGCTCACCGATCGAGCACGTGATCTTCCCCAACGATGTCTGCGAGAAGGTCATCTTCGATGCTTCGGTCTACAAGCGAGTGATCGCCGCCAAGGGTGCGGTGCCGGAACTGTACAAGAGCGTGTTCGGACCGGAGTTCGCCAAGGACCCGGGCTACCACAGTTTCACCTGGGACAGCCTGCCGGCGTTGTTCCTGACCGAGCCAGGCATCGTCACCGAATCACGCGAGATGTGGATCGACGTCGACACCCACTTCGGTCCGGACTACGGCCGGGCGCTGGGTTACAGCAAAGGTGCACCGGTCGGTACGCAGAAGGCCAGGGTGGTGTTCGCCGTCGACCAGAAGAAGTTCTGGAACGATTATGTGTCGCTGGTGACCTTGCCAACGCCGGTGAAAAAGCCCTGACGGGTGCACGGTCCGTGTCTCCGACACCGACCGTGACCACACGGTTTCAGAAGCTCACATCCGCCGCCTTCATCACCTGCACGAAAGCCCCGTTCAGGGTCGCATTGTGATGCTCGACGATCGCCCGGGCCGACAGCCCGGGCGTGTCCATGCAGGTATGCGCATCACCTACCAGCACCGCCTCGAAGCCCAGGTCGCGAGCCAGCCGGCAGGTGCTGTCGACACAGTACTGGGTCTTCATGCCGACGATGACCAGCCGTTTCACCCCGGCGTCGTCCAGTTGCTCGGCCAACCCGGTTTCGAAGAAACAACTGGGACGGGTCTTGTCGAGCAGATGATCCACCGCCGGGTCCAGTCCCAGCTCCGGCAAGACCTGCCTGGTGGCACGGCCCGCCTCGATCGGCGAACCCTGCGGCCCGGTGTGCCGCAGGGCGAAGATCGGTGCGCGGGCCTTGCGCGCCTGCCCGACCAGCGCGGTGATACGCGCCAGCACCTGCTCCCCTTGCCATGGCTGTTCCGGGCCCTGAAACAGGCCAACCTGCATGTCGATGATCAATAGCGCCGAGCGCCGGGGGCTGTGAGCCTGCATGGTGTTTCTCCTTCCTGGTGATGTCAGCAAGGGCACGGAAACCAAAAGGCCCCGTCCATTGCTGGCGGGGCCTTGGTTCACTGCGCGTCAATCACTCACACGGCAACCTCGCACCCGCCCTGGGCGGTCGCGGTGGTAGTGGTGGTGGTCAGGTGCAGCGAGATCATGTTCATGGAATCGATCATGCTACAGCGACCCGTAACGTGACAACCCCGTCCCGGTCGACATTCCACGCTTGAACTGGCACGCCTCATACCGATAGTGTGCTGAACACTTTCAATCCTGCGCACGGATGCCCCATGCCTCAATCCGAACAGCTCTGCATTGTCTTCGTCCCCGCACTGGTGGTTATCCTGACGGCCGCCGAACAGAAGAAAGGCGCGCCGCTATCAGAAGCCGAAGTCCTGGAAATCCGGGACAACGCCGCCTGCATCAGCCTGCCGGTGGAGGTCGCGCAAGCCATGGACGACAGCAGGGACTACCCGGACATTTCGGCTGAAAACTGCTGGCATGAGTGGCAGCAGCTACGGGCCGAGGTCCAGCCATGAAGATATTCAACATCGTTGCGCATGAAGGTATCGGCCCCGCCAGGCTGGGCGCATCACGGGAGAACACCCGGCTGGCGATGGCGGCCGACGGTTTCACGCTCGCGCACGACACCGAGACACAGGACTACTTCGATCTGCCAGAACTGGGGATTCAGGTCGAGTACAGCGCGGGCCAAGCCTCGTTCATCGGGGTGTCCTGCTACGCTGCATGCCAGGTCATGTATGACGGCGTGAACGTCTTCGATACCGAGGCCGAGGAGCTGTTCGAGCGAATGGCGCGGGCCGATGGTTCAGGCGAACATTCGTTCAATACCCATGAGCACCTGTTTCCCAGGCAGATCCTCACGCTGTGGGATGCCGACGAGCAGTACGATCGCATGGGCGGTGAAGAGCGGCGGGTCTGGGCGCAGGTGGGTTTGGGCGACGCCGATTATCTCGCAGCCATCAGCAAGTACACGCACTAGAACCGCAGACGCCAGTGCCCGTTCCTACGCAGATCGACCACCGACAGCGGCTCGATATCGATGGCGTTGAACGAGGCCGGCCCGGCCTGCAACGCGTGGAGAATCGCCGCGCGAATCACGAAGGGGTGCGTGACGACGACGAAGTGCCCGTCCTCCTGGAAACTGTCGAGCCAGGCTGCCACCCGGGCACACAGTGCGATCACCGACTCGCCCGCCGGCGGGGCGATCTCCGGCTGGCTGACCCAGGCCGCCAGTGCCTCGGGCGCGTTCTCCTGCAGGTCGTTCAGGCTCAGGCCCTGCCACTCGCCAAAATCGTAGTCCCCCAGCTCCGGCACGATCTCGATCTCGCTGCCCAGCGCCTCGGCGGTCTGCCAGGCACGGGTCTCCGGTGCACTGAGGACACGGACCGGCTTTTTCAGCCGGCTGGCCAATTCGGCAGCCTTGGCCAGTCCCTTGGGTTCGACCGGCTCATCCAGCGGGAAGCGCCCCAGACGCTGAGCCTCGGTGCGGGCATGGCAAACAACGCTGAGCCGGATCGCCATATGGACATTTCTCCCGTTCTGCCCCGGTGCGGAAATACACCGCACAAGCACGTGCATCTCTTATAAGAATAGAAGCCGGTGAGAACCCGGCACGATTGCGCCACTGTAGTCGCATTCTAGATGCCGAACGCCAGTCCTTTCCACGCACTGTCATTTCTCGGACCTGACGCACAACCCCTGGAGAATTTTCAGAGGGGCGACACTACAACATCGGACACCTGCGATACAAAAAAAGGAGCCGGTACTCCCGACTCCCCTCTTGTCTTGCAGGTGCCAAACGCTTCCATAGCGGCTATTGTGGGCCTCCCTGCCACCGTGCAACATCCTCACCCGTTCCCTTCATCAAGGTACTGATCGATGTCATCTTCCCGCATGAAAAAACTCCTCGGCGCCGTTGTTCTGCTCGGTGGTTTCGCCGCGACCGGTTCCGCGTTCGCCCACGCCCACCTCAAGAGTGCAACCCCGGCAGCGGACAGCACCGTCAGTGCCCCGAGCGAATTGCGTCTGGTGTTCAGCGAAGGTGTCGAGGCCGCACTGACCAAGGTCGAGCTGACCAACGACGGCAGCAAGGTCGAGCTGAAAGGCATTGCCACCGACCCGGCCGACAAGAAGATCCTGGTCGTGACCCCGGCCGCCGTACTGAAGGCCGGCGACTACAAGGTCAACTGGCATGCGGTCTCGGTCGACACCCACAAGAGCGAAGGCAACTACGGCTTCAAGGTAGGCAACTGAGTTCATGCAAGAGGCCATGGTCCTGTGTCGCTTCCTGCATTTCACCATGGTTCTGTCGCTGTTCGGGGCCTGCCTGTTCCGGCCCCTGCTGATCGGTCCGACGCCTTGCATCGTGCTCGACTCGCGGTTGCGCACGGCGCGCCGCTGGATGGCCGGCCTGGCGCTGCTCAGTGCGATGGCCTGGCTGCTGCTGACCACCGTCGGCATGACCGATGACTGGGGCGATGCCATTCGGCTGCCCACCCTGCAACTGGTATTGGGCAGCACGTTCTTCGGCCAGGTCTGGACCTGGCACCTGGGCTTGAGCCTGCTGCTGTTGATCGCCCTTGGCGCCAACGCACCGCCCATGATCAGCCTGCTGCTGGCCTTCCTGCATCTGGCGACCCTGGCACCGGTGGGTCATGGCGCCATGCTCGACGGACTGGGTGGACAGTTGCTGATGTTCAATCAACTGCTGCACCTGAGCGGGGTCGGCGCCTGGATCGGCGGCCTGATGCTGCTCGTGCTGGTGCTGGGGCGGCCGGCCGGGCACGACATCGAGCGCATCCTGCGGCGCTTCAGCAGCCTGGGCTACCTGATGGTCGCGGCGATCATCGCCACCGGCCTGATCAATGTCCGCGTGCTCACCGGCGCCCTCTGGCCGACCCCACTGTTCCAGGGTTTTGCGCTGATCCTGATGGTCAAGGTGCTGATGGTCCTGCTGATGCTCGGACTGGCCCTGTTCAACCTGGTGATGAGTCGTCGCGGGCAGTTCACGATGCTGCGGCGCAGCGTCACCCTCGAATGGCTGCTGGGCCTCGGTGCGATTCTCGCCGTCTCGCTGCTGGGCACGCTGCCGCCCGTGCTGATGAACTGACCGGCGCACACCCCAACCCTGTAGGAGCAAGGCTTGCCTGCGAAGCCGTTGGCGCACTTGAGGGCCTCTTCGCTGGCAAGCCAGGCTCCTACAAGATCCGTATCGAACTTCATGACCCCGCCCTGCCACAACCTGTAGGAGCAAGGCTTGCCTGCGAAGCTGGCAGCGGCCAGGCCACTCATCGTCCATTCGGGCGCAATGGACAAAAAAACCAACTCAGATAGTCATCTATATGAATCCTTCAGGTATATTCTTCGGATACCGTAACAAGATATTACAAGAAGAGGTTTCCGTTGGATCTTTCACATGCTGCGTGGCTCGCCCACGACACCCGCCTGATCGTCTGCTGCCTGGCTGCCATTGCCACCATCATCGTGCTGATCAGCCTGACCAAACTGCCGCCTTTCCTGTCGATCCTGATCGGCACCTTCGTGGCCGGGCTCGGTGCGGCGCTGCCGCCGGAAGAAGTCGCCAAGGCCTTCAGCAAGGGCGCCGGCAGCCTGCTCGGCGAGGCCGGGATCATCATTGCCCTGGGTGCGATGCTCGGCGCATTGATGGCTGAGTCGGGCGCGGCCGACCGAATCGCCTCGACCCTGCTGCGACATGCCAAAGGCAAGGCCCTGCCCTGGGTCATGGCATTCGTGGCGATGGTCATCGGCCTGCCGTTGTTCTTCGAAGTCGGGTTGGTGCTGATGGTGCCGGTGATCTTCGTCATCGCCCGGCAGTCCGGCCAGCCATTGCTCAAGGTGGCGATCCCGGCCCTGGCCGGCATGACCACGCTGCACGCCCTGATGCCCCCGCACCCGGGGCCGCTGATCGCCGTCAGCGCGCTGCACGCCGACCTCGGCACGACCATGCTGCTGGGCCTGTGCATCGCCGTACCGGCGGTGATTCTTGCCGGTCCCCTGTATGGCATCTGGCTGTCGAAGCGACTGGATGTCCAGGAACCTGCCGAACTCGGCGCGCTGTTCACCGCCAAGATCGAAACCCGCCGCAAGCCGAGCTTCGCCGTGTCCCTGCTGATCATCCTGCTGCCGGTGCTGCTGATGCTCGGCAGCACACTGGCCAAGGTCGCGATGGCACCGCAAGGCAGCCTGGCGATTACCCTGAAATTTCTCGGTGAACCGCTGATCGCCCTGGGCATCGCGGTGATTGCCGCGGTGATCTGCCTGGGCTGGTCGATCGGCATGGCCCGCGACCAGGTTGGCGGCGTGCTGCGCAAGAGCCTCGCGCCGATTGCCGTATTGCTGCTGACCATCGGGGCCGGTGGCGGCCTGAAGCAGACGCTGCTCGAAGCCGGCATCAGCGACACCATCAGCAAGGTCGCCAGCGGCGCACACCTGTCCTATGTGCTGCTGGCCTGGCTGATCGCCGTGGCCCTGCGCCAGGCAACGGGCTCGGCTACCGTGGCGACCACCACCACCGCCGGCATCCTCGCGCCGCTGATGGCGGGCCTGGCGACGACCCAAAGCTCACTGGTGGCCCTGGCCATCGGCGCCGGCTCGGTGTTCTTCTGCCACGTCAACGATGCCGGGTTCTGGATGGTGCGCGAGTACTTCGGCCTGCAGCTCAAGCAGACGATCTGGGTCTGGTCGGTGCTGCAGACGATCGTCTCGGTGGTTGGTCTGGTCGGAACCCTGCTGCTGTGGCAGTGGTTCCAGTAGGTCAGCAGCGCCTGGGCTGGCGCCTTCGCGGATAAATCCTGCTCCCACAGTGATCACACCAGGCGCACACCTTGTGCCCCCCCCTACCTGTAGGAGCAGGATTTATCCGCGAACAGGGCCTGGAGGCTGACTCAGTCCTCCGAATAGGCGAAGTTTCTCAGCACTTCGCCATCCATGCGGTAGCGCACCCACTCACTCTGCGGTTGCGCACCGATGGACTCGTAGAAACGGATCGCCGGCTCGTTCCAGTCCAGCACGCTCCACTCCAGACGGCCACAGTCATTGGCGCAGGCAATCTTCGCCAGGTGTCGCAGCAACTTCTTGCCCGCTCCCGCGCCGCGCTGCTGTGGCGAGACATACAAGTCTTCCAGGTACAGGCCATTGCGGCCGAGCCAGGTCGAATAGCTGAAGAAAAACACCGCAAAACCGACCGGCTCGCCATCACGCAGGCAGATCAGGCCGTGGGCCGTGGCACCTTCGCCGAACAGGCTGCGCTCGATGTCCACGACACTGGCGATCACCTCGTGGCGGGCGCGTTCGTAGTCGGCCAGCTCGGTGATAAAGGCCAGGATCTGCGGCGCATCACTGGGCCGGGCTTCGCGTATTTCGAGGGACATGGGCGCTTCCAGAATCGATGAAGTCGCCCATGCTATTCGGATTGTGTTGCCACTTGAATCATTTCAGCGAAAATTCACTGGCAACAGCAGGCAAGCCAACAGCGTCAGGCCCAGGATCAGCAGCGCGGCCACCGCCAATCCCTGTAGATGAGCCAGCAGCATCCGCATGGCGGCGGGCTGCTCCGGGCACGGCTCATGAGCGCTCATGGCGCAGGCTCTCGAGATCGGACTGCGCCAGGTAGAGCACTTCGTAGACCTGCCCACCCCGGCTGCGATCGGGTGCGGCCGACGACAGCGTGATGCGCACCAGACGCCAGTTGGCAGCATCCAGTGCCAGGAACGACGCCAAGGTGTCCGCCTGGCGCAGGATCGCCTGGCCCCGCTCTCTCTCGGCCGCCAGCAGGCCGATACGATCGGTCTCCGGCTCGATCGCCCATTCCTCCCGGTACAGCGCCTTCGCCTCTCGCGCCGGGCCGAACTCGAGCGCCAACGGCAGCCAGGCCTCGACCTGGGGGCGACCGAACGAATCGATGACCACCTGGAAACGCTCGTCCAGCAGGAAGTTGGCGGCGCCCTGCGGGTCGGACCACAGGTAGACCGACGAGTAGAGATTGTCCGTGGCGGCGAATACTCCCCGCTCGCGGGCAATGAACGCCTTGAACACCAGGCCCGGGGTTCCGTCCCAACGCGGCCCCAGCTCGCTGGCTCGGCGGCGGATCAGTCCCATGTCGTAGTGGGCGGGCAAGCGGTGTGAATACTGTTTGGCAAACATGACTGCGCTCCTTCGGCAATGACCGGATGTGGATAACCCGGAGCCAGCTTGCGTAACACCGATAATTACAACAAGATATCACTCAATATATGTGTGATAAGAATTGAATATGATAGACATCGGCAGACCACTCGATCTCGATACTGTCCAGGCCTTTGTGCTGATCGCCGACTTCGCCAGCTTCACCCGCGCGGCCCAGGCCCTGGACACCTCACAGGCGGCGATCAGCCTGAAACTCAAGCGCCTGGAAGAGCGCCTGGGTTATCGCCTGCTGGAGCGCACGCCACGCCACGTGCAACTGACGCCCCGTGGCGAGCAGTTCATCCAGGCCGCCCGCAGCCTGCTCCTGGCCCATGAGCGGGCCTTGGGAGACATGAGCGTGCCCGAGAGCCGTCGGCTGGTCATCGGTATCAGCGACCATGTCGCCGGCCCGGACCTGCCGCAGTTGCTCAGCCGCCTGGCGCAATATGACCCACTGCTGATCATCGAGGTGCGCATCGGCTCGTCGCGGGACTTGAGTGCAGCCTTCGACCGCGGAGAGCTGGATGCGGCCATCGTCCGCAGCGAAGGCGAGCAACATGGCGGTGAGGTACTGGTGGTGGAACGCTTCGGCTGGTTCGCCGCGCCCACCTGGCAGCACTCCCCGGGCAGCGTCCTGCGCCTGGCGACCATGGCTTCGCCCTGCGGCGTACGGCAGCTGGCGGTGCGGGTACTGGACGAGGCGGCGATCGCATGGACCGAAGTGTTTGTCGGCGGCGGCGTGATGGCCGTGGGCGCGGCGGTCAGTGCCGGCCTCGGCGTAGCCGCCCTGGCCAGGCGGGTGGCACCTGCCGGCGCAGTCGAAGTCGGCGAGCAACTGGGGCTGCCATCACTGCCGATGACGGAAATCATACTGCATGCACGCCCAACGGACGCCCGCTCCCAGGAGACACTGCGCGTATTGAGCGCAGCATTTCGTGGCGTGCAGGAGCGTTGAGCGCAGAGTTGCCACTAAAGAAAACGGCCGGACTCCACATGGAATCCGGCCGTCTCATCGGAGGCCTTGAGTCACCGCACTAGATCAGCAGGAACAACGCCAGCAGGCCACCGAAGATCGCCCACTTTTCCAGGTAGTAACGCGTGCGGTTGGTCTTCTTCAGCGCCTTGCCGCGCTGGCGGATGCCGTACAGCTTGGTGAAGGCCTTGTTGATGCCGCCGGTCTTGTCGCCGTCGCCGTTCGGCGCGGCGGCAGCTGCCATCACGTTGCGGCTGAACCAGCGGTTGAATGCCGCCGCCCAGCGATACTTCATTGGCCGCTCGACATCGCAGAACAGGATGACCCGGTCCTTGTCGGTGGTGTTTTCCGCGTAGTGGATGAAGGTCTCGTCGAACATCACCGGCTCGCCATCGCGCCAGTGGTAGTTCTGGCCGTCGACGTTGATATAGCAGCCCTCATCGTTCGGCGTTTCCAACCCCAGGTGGTAACGCAGGGAACCGGCGTAGGGATCACGGTGACGGACCAGGCGCGAGCCCGGCGGCAGTTCGGCGAACATCGCCGCCTTGACCGTGCCGATGCTGTTGAGCAGTTCGGTGGTACGCGGGCAAAGCTCCAGCGCGGAGGGGTGGTTGTCGCCGTACCACTTCAGGTAGAAGCGTTTCCAGCCGGTCTTGAAGAAGGAGTTGAATCCGACGTCGTCTGGACGCTCGGACTTCTTGATTTCGCCGGCCCGCAGCAGGGCCAGGGCCTCTTCGCGGATTTCCTGCCAGTTGTCCTGCAACGGCTTGAGTTCCGGGAAGTCCTTGACCTCCAGGTACGGACGGCTCGGAATCTTCGAGAACAGGTAGAGGAAGCAGTTGATCGGGGCCAGGAAGCTGGAATGGTCGCTCAGTTGGCGGCCCAGCTTGTGCCGGACTTGGCCGCGCAGGTGTACATACGCGATGGACAGTACGTAAACAGCAATGATGATGAGTTTCACAGGCGTCGTCACAAGAGTCGGGGAGAACGCTGCCCTTCATGCACGCTGGTGGCCCGGGGCAGAAACCGGAATCCAGGTGTCGGAAAAGGGAAGCCAACGCGGTAGGGTAGAACAGCCACTACGCTGGTTTCCAGTCTTTCCTGATCAACCCGGCAAGGAAAACGCCGGTTCATGGACTCCAGTCAATTTTTTGCGGTCAGCTTCGTGCCAGCAAGGCCTCGACTTCCGCAGTCCCCGGCGCCGTCGCCGGCCCCCAGCGGGTGACCGCAATAGCCGCTGCGGCATTGGCCCGTCGGGCCGCCTCGCCAGCCGTCAGGCCATTGGCCAGCGCAGCCAGAAAGACCCCGGCGTGGGCATCGCCGGCACCGTTGCTGTCCACCGCCTGCACCTTGAAGCCCGGGACCTGTTCGAGCTGCCCTGCCCGACTGATCCAGCAGCCCTGCGGGCCATCGCGCACCAGCAGCAGGGCCTGCTCCGGCAGCAGTCGCTGCAGCCCTTGCAGCGCCTTGCCGATCGCCACTGTCCCGGTAAAGCGCTGGGCCTCGACAGCATTGCTGGTCCAGATGTCGATCCGTGGCAGCAGGGCGGCCATTGGCGCGGCAGCCGGGGAGTCGACCAACGGCCCCGGATCGAACACCACGGCCACCTCGCGTGGCAACGCCAGCAGCCAGTCCAGCAGCGGCTGGACCTTGTTCGGCTGCAGCAGGCTGTAGCCACTGACATAGACATAGTCGTCGCCACTGACCTCGACCCGGGCCAGGTCCTCGGCCGACAAGCCGCCCTCAGCCCCGATATGGGAAATGAAGGTACGTTCGGCGCTGGCATCGGTCACGGCCACGCACAGTCCGGTATCACTCCGGACATCGGGTTCGAGCGCCATCCGGATGCCTTCGGCCGTCATCGCCTGGCGCGCCAGGTCGCCGAAGCGGCCCGTGCCATGGCGTCCCAGGTAGGTCACCGGCAAGCCGTTGCGTTGCGCCGCGGCCATGACGTTGAAGCCACCACCGGTCTCGAAGACGGCAGAATGGGCCAATGTGTCGCCACCGCTGCGCGGCAGTTGGTCGACAGCCATGACCAGGTCGACGATGACCTGGCCGGTGTGCAGCAATCGAGTGTTGCGTAAGCCCTCAACCATTGGCATTTTCCACGAAGGCCGCGCGCCGGTCGGCCGCGCCGCCGAGCAGGCCGTAGAGACCGCCTGCGACCAGGAAGGTGACGATCCAGCCGAGGCCGTTGTGGCCCAGCCAGGAATCGGACAGGAAACCACGGAACCAGACGTTTTGCGCCGTGGTGCCGATGGTGGTGAAACTGAAACCGAGCACGATGGCCAGCGCCCAGGCACCGAAGGCACGCCACTCGACACCACCGCGATACCAGTAGGCGCTCCCCGGTCCGACGTTCATCAGGTCCTTGGCGCTGTAGTACTGGCGATGCAGCAGGTCGACCACGAAAATCCCGACCCAGGCGGTGATCGGTACCGCCAGCAACGAGATGAAGGTGATGAACGGACCGTAGAAGCTGTCGGCGATCAGCATGAAGTAGATGGAGCCGGCGAAGATCGCGACGATATCGACGATCACCGCATGCACCCGCTTGACCTTCAGCCCGAGGGTCAGGGTGGTCAGGCCGGCGGAATACACCGACAGGTTGTTCGACAGCAACAGGCCGCCAAAGGCGGTGATCAGGTACGGCACCGCCATCCAGGTCGGCAGCATGTCACGGATCGCGATGATCGGGTCGTTGGCCTGGGCCAGGTCATGATTGCCCACCGAGAGCAGCCCGCCGAGGGTGATCAGCAGCACCAGCGGGATACCCGCGCCGAAAGCAGCTGACGCCACCAGGCGAGTGGCCTTGACGCTCTTGTGCTGGTAGCGCGACATGTCCGCACCGGCATTGGCCCAGCCGATCCCGGTGCCGGCGGCCATGGTGCCGATACCGATGATCATCGCGCTCAGCGGCGCCGGCGTGGCATTGAACACCGCGCTCCAGTCGATGGTGGCGCAGAGGAAGCCGCCGACCAGGATGTTCAAGGCACCGAACACGTAGGTCGCCCACTTCTGGATCACCAGCAGGGTCGCATGACCCAGGCCCGAGACGGACAGGGTCAACAATACGAAAATGGCGATGAACAGCAGTGTCAGCAGCGGTGCGCTCTTGGCCTCGACCGGGGAGTGGAACAGGATCGAGCACAGCGACAGCAGGACGAAGGCCGCCGTGGTGGTGTTGACCGTTTCCCAGCCCAGGCGCGACATCAGCGAAACAAGGGTTGGGCCGATGTTGCCACGCACGCCGAAGATCGCCCGGGACAACGTCAGGCTCGGTGCCCGGCCACGACGGCCGGCGATGGAGATGACCCCGACCACCGCGAAGGAGCCGGCCGCACCGATGATCGCGACGATGATCGCCTGCCAGATCGCCAGGCCGCGGAAGGCCACCAGGGTCGCCCCCAGCGGCAGGCCGAGAATGCTGATGTTGGCGGCGAACCAGACCCAGAACAGTTGCAGGGGATGGCCATTGCACTCGGCTTCGGGAGCCGGCTCGATACCACGGGTTTCCAGTTGCCCGGCCGCTTGTCCGGCGTTTGATGAGGTCATGCTGTTCAGCTCCTGATGCCATTGTTGTGGTTGTGGGCAATGCACAAGGCACGATGCGGCCTGGGCCGCACCAGCCTCGACGGTTTGCAGTCCATTGCAGGTTGTTACGTCAGGCAGTACGCAGGGCGACCAGGCCCTGGACCAGGGGGGCCAGTTCCAGGCCGTTGACTTCGATGATCTGTGCGATGAGCTCGGCCGGCCAGCACTCGAGGCCGTCGCAGGCACCGAGCATGGCGCCGAGGATCCCGGCGATGGTGTCGGTGTCGCCACCGATGCTGGCGGCCAGGCAGACCGCATCGAAAGTGCCCAACTGCCCGCGTGCCACCCGCTGGGCCAGGGCAAAGGCAACCACCACCGACTCCTGGCTGGCGACGGAAGTACCGACCACGTCGTAGAGCAGCTCCGGCAGTTCCGATTCGGCGCAACTGGCAGCCAGTTGTCGCGCCCAGCGCAGGCGCGGGCCGATACGCCCGCCAGCGACCCAATGCCCATGCTGCTCGGCAGCGAACGCCATCTCGGTCCCGGCCTCCAGGGCATGCACCAGGCCCTTGCCATTGATCCCGCTGGAAATCACTGCGGCCACGGCAGCAGCACTGGCGATTCCCAGGGTGGTGTTGTGAGTCACCTGGCAGGCCTGCACCACGGCGTCGATAAAGCGCTGGGGCTGGGCGATATCGGCGGCGATTCCCACTGGGGTGATGCGCATCGCCGCACCGTTGGTGGTGCCGTAGCGCCCGGCCTCTTCAGGGCTGTGGCCAGCGAGGATCA
The DNA here is from genome assembly GCF_014268755.2 of Pseudomonas vanderleydeniana. Taxonomy (NCBI): domain Bacteria; kingdom Pseudomonadati; phylum Pseudomonadota; class Gammaproteobacteria; order Pseudomonadales; family Pseudomonadaceae; genus Pseudomonas; species Pseudomonas vanderleydeniana. Next base: position 5,467,391 of record NZ_CP077093.1, read on the forward strand.
TCTCGATCGCCCGCTTGGTCGACGGGCCCAGCAGGTCCTGCGAGCCCTTGGCCTTCATCACCGCTTCCCAGGCGATCAGCCGCTCGGCGAGCACGGCGGGCTTGATGTGGCCCTGGCCGTCGACCAGCAACTGGCCGACCAGGATCGCCTGCTCGGTGTCATCGGTGATCGATCCGGCCGGCATGTTTGGCGCGATCGGCTGGTCGGGCCCTGCGTCCACCAGGCCACGGATGCTGCCGAATCGCGCCTGGATCTGGGCGCGGCTCAGGGACTGGGTCGGCATGCCGAGGGCGTCGCCCAGGGCCAGCCCGTAGAATGCGCCGAGGGCACGGCTGGTCGGGGTCATGTCGGGTTTCCAAACGCCAGGTGCAGGCGGAAATGCTGGGGATCGAGCAGGCTCTGCACCTGCTCCATGAAACGACCCTGGCGGTCATAGGTGGTGCGCAGGGCCTTGAGAAAGACGGTACCGACCGGACGCCCGAGCTGTTCGGCCTCGACCTCGCCGAGGGGTTCAGCGCCGATCCACTGGTCGCCGTGCTGGCCGATGAAGCCATGGGCGGCCAGGGTAATGGTCAGGGAATGGTCGATCAGGCCGGTTTCAGGCAAGCGCTCCAGGCCGCCGCTGGCCGGCAGCAGCGAGTATTCGAGCGATACCACGACGCCTTCGGCGTTGCGCCGGCGCCGGTCGAGCGCAATGAACTGCCCGGTCCCGTAGCGGCTGAGCAGGTCCGGTCGCTGCACGGCTTCGAAACGCAGGATCTCGGTGCTGATCTGCGCACCGGAGTCGGCCAGGGCCTGGGCCCAGCCAGCGCTCTGGTCGAGGGTCATGCCGTCGTAGGTCACGATCGAGCCGACGCCGCTCTGGGTCGCGATGTAGTTGCGCCGCTTGAGCTCGGCCAGGGCCTCGCGCAGGGTGCCACGGCTCACCGAGAACTCTTCGGCCAACTGATGCTCGCCCGGAAGCAGAAAGCCGTCGCCGAGGAGACCGCTTTCGATGCGCCGGATCAGCTCATCGACCACCCGTTTTTTCTTGTCAAATCGAACATGTCTAATCATGTACAATTTGATAACCGAAACAGGCCTGTGACTGCAAGGGGTTTGTGTTTCAGGAAGATGAATGGTGGGGCCTGTAGCGCAGCCTCAGGGTTCCAGGCCGATCGGGAAGAACTCGCCAGCGCTCCACACGCCCAGCCAGGATTGGCCATCGATCTGCCGCGTCACCGCCAGGTCGACCAGCTGGTAGAACACGTTGCGGTGGATCAGCGCCTCGAGGTTGCTGCGCACGTGGATATAGGGCGCCGGCTCTTCGCTCAGGGGATCGATCGACACCCGGATCGGGTGCTCGCCGCCAGCCGTCACCTGCTCTTCGACCTGGGTGGTGAAGCGCAGTTGTTGCGCCTCGCCCTGCCCTTCGACTGCGAGGGTCACGGCGACGAAGGGCGCATCGTCGACCTTGATGCCGACCTTTTCCACCGGAGTGACCAGGAAATAGTCGTCACCATCCCGACGCAGGATGGTCGAGAACAGCTTGACCATGGGTTTGCGCCCGATGGGCGTGCCCAGGTAGTACCAGGTGCCGTCACGGGCGATTCGCATGTCGATATCGCCGCAGAAGTCCGGGTTCCACAGGTGAACCGGCGGCAGCCCCTTTTCCGTCCCGGGGATCTGCGCCAACAGGTCGTTGGCCTTGCCTGATTCACTCATGTCCACTCCCGAATGACTTACTGATCGCTCAAGCCCAGCAGGCTACGGGCATATTGTGCCAGCGGCTTGGCGATCAGGTCTTGCGGTTTGTTGTCATGGAACGTCAGTAAACCGCCACGACTCTTGATCCGCGCGGTGTCGATCAGGTATTGGGTGCTGGTCTCGATCAGCATGATCTGCAGCACACTGGTGTCGACGCCCAGCCGGTCGACGGCTTCCTGGTCGGCCCACTCGTCGTAGTTGCCGATGCGGTCGTCGGCCTTGGCGAAACGGGTGTACAGCAGATAGTGGGCACCGGCGGAGCGGGCTTCGGCCATGGCCTGGTCGAGGCCAACCGGCCCACGGGCACGACGCACCATCGGGAAGTATTCGACGAAGCCGTTGAAGGCTTCTTCCGCCACCACGTTGGGCCGCGGGTAGGCTCCACCGGGTGGAGCAAACGGCCCCTGGGCGATGTAGATGAAGGAATCCGGCTGGATGCGGAACGAGTGGGTACGGCGCGTATCGCTATGATCGAGCAACCCCGCGTCGCTCATCTGATAACGCGCCCCTTCTTCCAGGTCGCTGACTTTCATGCAGCCGCCCAGCGCCAACAGCGCCAGCAGCATAACCAGGCTACGCATCCTAATCCTCCAGAGGCCGGTGACGGAAAACCGGCGAATAGCCGCAAGATGCAGCTTCCGCGCCAGATCGCTTGAGAGTGGAGGCTCCTGGAGGGCGAACGGGGGTCACACCAATGCCCAGGCGATCACCCGCCGATGATCTTCATCACCGTGGCGCCGCCGGAGAAGGCCACCGGCTGCTTGTCGCCCAACGCCTTGACCAGCAGGCGCTGCAACGCTGGCAGGGCCTCGTGGCGCGGCTTGTCCAGCAGGTCGCCGACATAATGCCGGTTGCTCGATGACAGGCAGCCATGCAGCCAGCCCGTGGAAGACAGTCGTAGCCGCGAGCAGGTCCGACAGAACGGCACGCTTTCGTTGGCGATCACCCCGAAGTAGCCACGCCCGGGGATCTCGTAGCGCACGGCCGTGGCGTCGACTGGCGCATTGGCCTGCAGGTAGGCATAACGTTCACCGATCAGTTCCAGCAACTGCTGGAGGCTGACGAATTGCTGGAGAAAGGCATTGCTGTCGCTGGCCAGGTGGCCCATGCGCATCAGCTCAATGAAACGCAGCTCGTAGCCGCGCTCCAGGCAATAGTCGAGCAGCGGCATCACCTGGTCCAGGTTCTGTCCACGCAGCGGCACCATGTTGACCTTGATCTTCAAGCCAGCCGCCCGCGCCCGCTCCATGCCGTCGAGCACGCTGGCCAGGTCGCCGCCCCGGGCGATACCGCGAAAGGCGTCCGGATCGAGGGTGTCGAGGGATACGTTGATTCGCCGGATCCCGGCCTCCAGCAGCAGCGGCAGCTTGCGTGCCAGCAACTGACCATTGGTCGTCAGGCTGATGTCATCCAGACCCAGTTTGCCAACTGCGCCCATGAAGGCTTCCAGCTTGGGGCTGACCAGCGGTTCACCGCCGGTGATGCGCAGCCGCTCGATGCCCGCCGCCTCGATCAGGTAGGCGACCCCGCGCGCCATGGCCTCGGCCGACAACTCGTCCTGGGCCGCCACCAGCCGCTTGCCGTTGGGCACGCAGTAGGTGCAGGCATAGTTGCAGGCGGACGTCAGGCTGATTCGCAGATTGCGAAAGCGCCTGCCTTGACGGTCAACGATCATGGGATACTCCGACGCAGAACTTGGAAACTCGAACCTGTAGGAGCCGGCTGACGGGCGATAGCGGACTGCCAGTAACCAATATACCGGCTGGAACACCACGATCGCCAGCAAGCTGGCTCCTACAGGAGCAGTGCGATACCAAAACGCCGCACCCACCAAAAGCTGACTCCAAAATCAGGTTTTGGCAAGTCCTTTCTCGCAAGTCCCTTGCTGTGACAAGTATAGAACTCAGGCCGGCGGATGATCGGTGTCGCGCTTGCGCTTGTTGCCCATGCGCACGCCGATATCCATCAGGAACTGGAAGAAGCCTTCCTGGTCTTCCAGCACATTGCTCCAGAACGGCGAGTGGTACAGCGCGACTGCGCCGTGTACCAGCGCCCAGGCGGCACAGTAGTGGAAATAGGGCGGCACGTCTTCCAGCTTGCCTTCGCTGATACGACCCTTGATCAGCAGGGTCAGGCGTTCGAAGTTGGAGGCGCGGATCTTGTGCAGCTCCTCGACCATCTCCGGGACCTGGTGCCCCTTGACCACCTTCTCTTCCAGGCGGTCGAACAGCCGGTAGCGCTGAGGGTCGCGCATGCGGAATTCGAAGTAGGCGCGAGACAGTGCTTCCTTGTCCTTGTCGACGTCGGCCGAGTGCAGCAGCTCGTTCAAGTCGCGCTCGTAGTCGAGCATCAGGCGCAGGTAGATCTCCGCCTTGGACTTGAAGTGCTTGTAAATGGTGCCTTTGCCGATACCGACGGCATCCGCGATCATCTCGACGGTGACACTGTCTTCACCCTGTTCGAGGAACAGCTTTAGCGCGGTATCGAGAATTTCCTGCTCACGGCGGCGAAACTCACGGACCTTACGGGGTTCTTTGTGCATAAGAAAAGGTCTGTAGGGGCAAAATCGAAGCGAAGTATTATGCCTGAGCCGCGCCAAATTGCACGAATCATCAGTGGCTTTTCGTTTTCACTATCGACGAATCAGTCTTCGCCGGTCAAAAAATCTTCGTTCGGGTCACGCTGCGTCGCTCTACGACAAGGGCCGCACCCGGGTGGACGAGTGAGAACTCAAGGGAAGCGGGTGTATTCCAAATCTGTTTAAAAAATGAGCAGACCCGACTGGACGTGACGCAATACTGGCCAATACTTCAAATGTCGGCGGGCATATCCCCCAAGTGCCACGTCGATAAAGGTGCCAAGGGACCGCGCGCCTTTGTTTTACTCCTAATGGTCTTAACCCGGATTCACCCCCCAGAACCCGGGTTTTTTTTGCCTGCGATTCAAGGTCCCTTTTCGCGGATGGGCTGGGGATATCAGCTCCTGCTGCGGTGTAGCTGTTCGCGGATGAACCGGGGCGCCGGTTCATCCGCGAAAGAGCCTGCTCAGGCCACATGCGCCATTGGAAACAACCGCTTGAAGTTCTCGGTGGTCTGCTCGGCAAACTGCTCGTAAGGCACACCCCGTAGCATCGCCAGGTACTCCGCCACTTCCCGCACATACTGCGGCAGGTTCGGCTTGCCCCGATGGGGAATCGGCGCCAGGTACGGCGAATCGGTCTCGACCAGCAGGCGGTCGGCCGGCACTTGGCGGGCCACATCGCGCAGGGCGTCGGCATTGCGGAAGGTGACGATGCCCGACAATGAGATATAGAAGCCCAGATCCAGCGCCGCCCTGGCCATGTCCCAGTCTTCCGTGAAGCAATGCAGCACACCGGCCTGGGGCAATTGAGCTTCGCGCAGCAGTTGCAGGGTATCGGCCCGGGCGCCGCGGGTATGCACGATCACCGGTTTGCCGGTCTTCTGCGCCGCCTCCAGGTGCAGGCGGAAGGACGCCTGCTGCACCTCGGCCGCTTCCGGTTCGTAGTGATAGTCCAGGCCGGTTTCACCGATCGCCACCACCCGCGGATGATCGAGTTCGCGCAACAGCCAGTCGAGCGCCGGCGTCGCATCGGGCTTGACGTCCAGAGGGTGGACGCCGACCGAACAGTCGACATCGGCATAACGCTCGGCCAGCGCCTTCACTTCGGCCGCATTGTCGGCGCTGACGCCGATGCACAGGAAGTGGCCGACACCGCGCTGGCGCGCAGCCTCCAGGGCCGCATCGAGGGAACCGTCGTGCGCGGTGAGGTCGAGGCGGTCGAGATGGCAATGGGAATCTACAAGCATAGGAAAAGTGACAACTACATCGTATGAGTGGGACGGTCGGACTTCAGGGCACCGGCCAGATGGGTTTCGATCTTGCTGCGGGCGGTATTGTCGCCATCATTGAACTGCACGCCGATACCGGCCGCGCGATTGCCCTGGGCCCCCTTGGGGGTGATCCAGGTGACCTTGCCGGCGACCGGAATCTTCTCCGGTTCGTCCATGAGGTTGAGCAGCATGAACACCTCGTCGCCCAACTTGTAGCTCTTGTTGGTGGGGATGAACAGGCCGCCATTCTTGATAAAGGGCATATAGGCCGCGTACAGCACCGACTTGTCCTTGATGGTCAGTGACAGGATGCCGTTGCGCGGGCCAGGACCAATAGGTTCGTTCATGCGGACTCCCTGAATGCGGATAACCCGATTCTAGGCCTTTGGCCTCAGTTTTGGGTAGGCAAAGCTGCCCACTGCACCAGCAGGGCCTCGAGCAGCAGCACCCGGTTGAGGTTGGCCTTGCTCAACACCTTCTGGCGTTGGGCAAGAATCCAGTCCTGGATATTCAGTACCTTCTCCCGGGACGCCTTCTGCGCCAGGTACTGCACCACCTTGCGCATATCCGCCAGGCCGAGGCCGTCCTCGTCCTGGGTCAGCTGATAACGCAGGATCAGGTTCGACCAGTCACAGAACCAGTCGAACAGCAGCAACAGCGAGATGGCGTTCCAACCTTCGGCCAGTTGGGTCGCCGACATCTGTTGCTTGAGCAGTTTCTTCACCCCGTCAACCACCTGGGCCCTTTGCTCGCGCACGCCCTGGCTCTGCAGGTTGGCCGCCATCAGCGGCGAACCTGCCGCCAGGGTCAGCAGTTCCACCCGTTCCTCTTCGCTGCAGTCAGGCAAGGCAGCGGTCAGCCACTGCAGGCTCATCGCCTCGCTCGGCAACGGACAGGCCTGCTGCACGCAGCGGCTGCGCACGGTCGGCAGCAGGCGGCTGGACTGGTGGCTGACCAGCAGCAGCACGGTGTCGCCGGACGGCTCCTCCAGGCTCTTGAGCAGGGCGTTGGCAGCGTTGATGTTCATCGACTCCACCGGCTCGATCAGCACCACCTTGCGCCCGCCCAACTGCGCAGTCTGGGCGACGAAGCCGACCAGGTCGCGTACCTGGTCGACCTTGATCGCCTTGTCGGCTTCCTCGGGTTCCAGGATGTAGTTGTCCGGGTGACTGCCAGCCGCCAGCAGCAGGCATGACTTGCACTGCCCGCACGCCTCCAGGCCTGCCGGGCTCTTGCACAGCAGCAGTGCCATCAGCCGCTCGGCCAGCGCCCGCTTGCCGATCCCCGCCGGGCCATGCAGCAGGTAGGCATGGGCATGCTGGGTACGACCGGCCAGTTGCTGCCAGAGGCTGCCCTGCCAGGGATAGGCTTCAGCCATGCTGCAACCCCGTCGCGAGCGCACGACAGCACGCGCCAGCCTGTTGTTTTATCTTGATAAAAAATCTAAACACAGCAGTATGGGTATCCTTTCGACAACCGGTAAACAGGGAGGCCTCTTGCATCGGCCACTCTGGCAAGGCTCCAGGAGCACAGTTTGAGAACCATCATCGGGCTAGCCGCACTCGCCAGGTCCGGCAAAGACACGGTAGCGTCAATGCTGCTCGCACAAGCGGAGATCGCCGCATTCGCCCTGGCCGATCCACTCAAGGTCGGCTGCCAGGCCCTGTTCGGCCTGAGCGATGAACAAACCTGGGACGATACATTAAAAGAGCAGAAGATTGATCTGTGGAACCGTTCCCCGCGCGAGTTCTTCCAGCAAGTCGGCACGGAATGGATGCGCAATCATAACCCAGACCACTGGTTGCAGCGGGCGGATCGCGAGATCAATCCGCCGCAGGACGACAGTGCCTGGTCGGGCACGCCGGACCTGGCGGCCGCCGACGCGCCCTTTCGCCTGGCGGCCCAGGCGTTCTTCGACTTTTCGGATGCGCAGATCTGGGACACGGGACATTACTCGCAGGTCGATCCGAGCTGGAACATTTCCCCACGGGAGGCCGTGGCCCTGATCGAACGGCACGCCCTGGCCTTCGACCCCGACTACGCGGCAAAACGCGCCCGGCTGCCGCTGATGCCGCTCAAGCGCCGTCCGCCGCTGCCGGCCAGCGCCTCGACGATCATCATCAAGGACATCCGCTTCGAGAACGAAGCCAGGTACCTGCGCGAGCACCATGGCGTGATCTGGCACATCACCCGCCCCAATCTGCAACGGGTCAATGCGCACTCCTCGGAACTGGGCGTCGCACGTCAGCCCGAGGATGTATTGATCGTCAATGACGGCAGCCTGGAGCATTTGCAGACAGCAGTGATGCAGGCATGGCAGCAGCACAGAACCATCACCCGGGCAACCCCCTGAAACCTGGCCGCCTTCACGCCCCCTGCAGGAGCCTGGCTTGCCAGCGAAATGGCGCTCAAGCCCTCCTCCGCACTCGCTGTCGGGCTGGCGCGTGCAGCCACCCGCCCGACGGCGCGATGTCAGTGCAGCGGTTCGAACCGCTCGCCGACGAACACCCGGCCAGGATTACCGCGCTCCACCTGATGGTGCAGCAGGCGCCGCGCCGCACGTGCGCCGGCCGCATCGCACTCCGCCAACGCCTCCAGCTTCAGCGCGATAAGGCCCAGCGCCAACCGCTTGTTCGCGTGCTGGCTACGCTCCGACTGCACCTTGACGCTGATGCCGCTGGCCAGGTGGGTAGCCCGCACCGCCGATTCGGTGCGGTTGACGTGCTGGCCACCAGGTCCTGACGCGCGCAGGGTCTCGAAGCGGATTTCCCCCGCCAGGCCAGCGGCCGGCTCCGGGCAACGCGCTACGCCGATGAACCAGTTCTTGCGCTGGTGGCGCGGCCGGTAGGGACTGGTCGCCTGCCACTGCAGCGTGCCGATCCATTGCGCCGCCAGCACTTCGGCAGTCGCTCCCTCCAGACTCAGCAGCGCCGAGCGCAGTGTGCCCGGCCGCGGACCGTCCTCCTGCTCCAGCAGCGTCATCCGTACAGTTTGCGCCTCGGCCTCCACCTGCAAGCGCTTCAGCGCCTTGGCCACGGCCAGGCAGCATTCCTCCGGCCCCTGGGCGGCGGAAAATTGCAGCAGAACCATCAGCAGCACTCCCCGCGGGTTTTATAGGTCAGCACCGGCGCCAACCGCGCCAATGGCCGCACCAGGCCAGCCCGGACCAGGGTATCGACGATGCTGTCCACCGGTTTGTAGGCCTCCGGCGCCTCCTCGTAGATCAGCTGCCGATCCTCGCAGATCACATGGCCGCCCAGGCGGGTGCGCCCCAGTTGTGCCGGACTGAAGCGCCGCGACAACCGATCCTTGCACTCACTGCGCATCCACTTGCGCCCGGCGCCATGCGCCAGCGACAACAGGCTCAGCTCGCTGGGCAGAGGCTCCACCAGATAGGTGAAATCCCCGCGCGAACCGGGAATCGCCACCAGTCCGGCATCCGCCGGTGTCGCGCCCTTGCGGTGCAACCAGCCGTCGACGCCGCGGATGCGGGCCGGCGATACCAGGTTGTGGTTGACGTCCAGCAGCAGCTCGCCCTCGGCACGCAGCCGCTCCAGCATGCGCTGCGCAATCAACAGCCGGTTGGCCTCGGCAAAGCGCAGGCCCTCGTTGTGACGGGCCAGGTAGGCGGCGCAATCCGCGCTGCCCTCCAACAAGCCGGCGTGGCCGTGCTGGTCTACCTGCTCGCGCAGAATGGCCTGGCCCAGGCCACGCGAACCACTGTGCACCAACAGCAGCAGCCGCTTGGAATCCAACGCCAGTTCGGCGCTGCGTTCGACGTCGTAGATCTGGTCCACGCGTTGCAGCTCGGCGAAATGATTGCCGCCGCCGATAGTGCCCAGCGCGCCTTCGAAGCCGCTCGCCGGCAGCGCCAGCGCCGCCACCCGCTCTTGCCAGTCTTCGTCCAGCGGGCGATCCAGGTTGCCCAGCCGCTTGTCCAGTTTGTCTGCGCTCAGTTTGCCCACGGCGAGGTCCGTGCGCCACAGCGCCATGCCGCAGCCGATGTCGCCGCCGATCAAGGCCGGGTACAAGCGCCCCACGGAAAAGAAGGCCGCGCCCACGGGATAGCCGCGACCGGGGTGCAGGTCCGGCATACCGGCCACGCGGGCCATGCCCGGCAGCGCAGCGGTGGTGTGAAGTTGCTGGATCGCGGAGCCCTCGATCCAGGTGTCGTCCGAGGCCAGCAAAGTGACGGTCTCGGACAGGGTTTGCATGCAATTGCCCATGAATAATCCCATCCATCCGGCAAGACGCGACGGCCCGGCGCGACGGATGCGCAGGCACGATACGGTCCCGAACCGGACGGTTCAGTAAAACGAAATCAGGAAATGTTGGCTAGGACAGAGCCGGGGCCGAAGGCCATTCGACGTGCGCGGCAGCAGTGCCGGGCACGGGGGAATTCAAGCTTGGGCGCGCTCTGCCAGGGAAAATGCGATGTTTTGCATGATGGTCTCCTTGGCTGCGTGATGGAAGAAAGGCCAGCATGCTAGCGCAGATGCGGCAGTGATACAACAGGCTGCCGGGCGCAGACATGCACAAGCCTACTGATCCGGTACATACCTGAGTATCTTGCAAACTATCAGAAACCAACTTTTTACTTGCCAGCCATTTCGTCAACAATTGGAACCATCGTTCCGCTTAACTGGTTCGTCCCGCTATGCAAAGACTCCCTCGAAAGCCGCAGTTTTCTTGACCTGCATTAGAAATGCCCGGACAATTCAGCACTGTTTCAACTATTTACTCAGGATGAGTAAGCAACTTCATGGAAGACCTGGTTAGAAAGCTGGATCTGGTTTCATTGCGCCTGTTTGCCGCCGTATGCCAGGAAGGCAGTATTTCCCGTGCTGCAGAACGTGAGTTCATTACGGCATCAGCTGTAAGTCGCCGAATCTCGGAAATCGAAGCGCTGGTCGGACTGCCACTGATCCATCGTCATGCGCGTGGCATCAACGTGACACCCGCTGGAAATGCCGTCTGGCAAAGTGCTCTGAGCGTTGCCGACAGCATCCAGGAACTGGGGGCCGAGCTCCTGCAATTCAGGTCCGGAAGCAAGGGCACCGTCCGCGTCGTCGCCAACCCCTCCACCGTCATGCAGTTCCTGACCCAGGACATTGCCGCTTTCGCCCGACTGTTCCCGGACATCGACGTCGAACTTGAGGAACAGCCCAGTCCGCAAGCCGTGCGGACCATTGCCGGACATGGTGCGGACTTCGCCATCTGCAACGAGATCTGCGGCCTTGATGATTTTGACGCGGTGCCCTATCGGCAGGACCAACTTTGCGTCCTGCTGCCAAAACGGCACCGACTTGCTGTCGCCGACTCATTGCAACTGGCAGAGTTAACCGCAGAGAAAGTGATCGGCCTGAAGCTCGACACCTCGTTGATGCAACTGCTCAAGCGCGAATACGCGACATTGGGGGCCCTGTTCATCACCAGCAGCCGGGCCGCCAGCCTCGAGGCAATGTGCCGCATGGTGCACGCCGGATTGGGCATCGCCATCGTGCCCAAGCTCGTTGGTGAAATGTATGTCGACATGCTGGACGTCGCGCTACGCCCCCTGCTTGCGCCCTGGGCAATCCGCCAATCCTTTCTGATCTGCAATGGCCGTCATGGCTTGAGCGCCACGGCCAATGCGCTGGCCAGCTTCCTGACCGAAGGCAAGCATTTCTTCCGCTCGAACATTCATTGAACCAGGGCGACGCGTAAACATCGCCCCCGTTCGGCAGGATGATCGATATCAGCCCGAGACGACCTTGGCCTCGACTGAAAGGATCGACCTGATTGCCTCGCAAAACGCCAGCACTTCCTCCGGCCGAGACAGCGGGCTGAACGATACCCTCAGTGTGGAACCCATTTCGGCGGGGGTGAGTTTCATGGCGCTCAGGACCCGGGAAGGTACGGGTGAAACACTGCTGCAAGCCGAGCCCTTCGACACACAGATATTGCGTTGTGCAAGAAGCTTCATGGCCTTGCTAGCATCCAGCCCGGCAAAGCGCAGGGAAAACACATAGCCGGAGGTATCACCGTCCTGCGTATTGAGCGAAAAGGCAACGTGCAGGCGTGCAAGCGTCTCTAGCAGCAGAGTGCCCAATTGCCGCACATGACTCTGGAACCCATCGGCATTCCTTTCATGATGCCGCAGCGCCCGATACAACGACTCGATCCCGTAGAGGTTCTCCGTGCCCGGACGGATACCGGATTCCTGCTCTCCGCCAAGCTGGAGCGGAAACAGCCTGAGGCGATGACTCAGGAAGAAGAAACCGATCCCCTTGGCGGCTCCCAACTTGTGTCCCGAACCAATAATGGCATCCACACACGCCAGGTCAGGCGCCGCCACCTTGGTCAACATCTGCACACCATCGCAAATGACCGGAATCTGCGCGTCGAGCATCTTCACCCGCCGGGCGATCTCATCCACCGGCTGACACGCTCCAGTTTCATTGTTGACCCCCATGACCAGCACCATGGCAGTACGCTCACTGAGGGCGTCATACAGATAGGAAGTTTCGATAATGCCGCAGCGATCGACCGGCACCACGTCGATGCCGAAGCCAAGCTGTTGCATATGCTTGACCGTATTGAATATCGCCGGGTGCTCGATTGCGCTGACAATGATCTGGTTGCGCGGCGATTGCGTCGCCTTCAAGAACTGGCAGTGGCCCTGGATGATGAGGTTGGCCGCCTCCGTGGCGCCAGAACAGAAGTAGTACTCACCGGGCCGACCACCGAACAGCGCGCTCAACTGGTCTCGGGTCCTATCCAATATCGCCTTGGCCGCATGCCCTGCCGGATGATCGCTGGACGGATTACCCGGCGCGACCTGAAAATTGACGGCATCGCCGAATGGCAGTGCGGAAGCGGCATTGTCGAGATAGATCATCGAGGCAGTCATTCAAACGAGCTCCATGTTGTTGCCCTGCAGCACATCCTGCACTTGCGCAATGAAGGCCCCGCTGTCGAGACTTCTGCTGCCCACCACATCCTTGCCAATGAAGGAGTACTCAATCTGTTCATCCTGATTGACGATGATCTGGGCGCAGTTCCTAGAAAACTTTTCGATCAGTACATTGGCGGCGACAATGCCACGAGCGACCTTTTCACCGATGAACTCATCGTCACCCCTGGCATAGACGGCAATGTGATCGGTGGCATTGTCGAACTGGCACAACAGCCCACCGTAAGTTGCTGGACACAGCACTCGCCCCCCGGTTTCGTAGAGATTGATCACCGGATTCTTCTTCAACCGCACCAGCGGACAATGCTCCAGATCACGCTGATTGATCGAGCCATAATCTTTCCACCAGGTCCCGCCGAAATAACTGTCTTCAACCCGAGTATCATAAAGATAGGGTGTGGTCAGCGAAAACAGCCCCTGATTTTCCGTAGACAGGAAAAGCGCATTGGTCTGCTGGAATGTTTCGTGAAGATAGTCCGGATTGACCGCCTTGAGCTGCTCAATGCCTGAACGCGTACGTCGCAGGACTTTCTTGAACAGGTCATTGCCCCGGGACTGGAGGATAACCTTCACCCGCTCGAGCGGTACGCCATGCTTTTCGAGAATCCCTCTATAGGCCACAGGGATATAATCGGCTTTTTGCTCGCCTTGCAGATCCTGAGCAATTTTCCGACGCTCGTCATTGCCGCCCTTGATACCCAACAGGTCAGACAGACAGAGGTTGAGCAAAATTTTTCGGTCCGTGTGTTGTAACGCTGCAAACAGTTCGACACCCAACTTGAAGGTCAGCAGTTCGCTCGCACTGGGCGCTCCCTGTACCCCGAAGCGATATCCCTGGTCAGAGGAAAAGATCGTGGTATGCCCACAGTCGATGACAATGTTCTCCCGGAATTCCTTTTGTAAGGTGATTGCTTGAACGATCGACTTGATATCCATATACCGCACTCATCAGTCCAGATTGAATAGTTTTCTTCTTATATAGGCCCTGTAGAGGCCATAGGGCCTGCCAACAACACCTGCAATGACACAGAATATCAACGCAGCCTTCAACGCCTGCACCAGCGAGGCACCGCTGATACTCATGTTGATCATATAAAGGGGAAGTTCGAAGGAGAGATAGGCCAAGGTATCGACGATATAAGGCTTTAGTCCGGTATCGCTGGCCGACAGTTTCATTCTCCGAAACACGAAATCGCGCCAGATCCCGAACGGACGAGCGGTCCCGGTGATAATGAATAAGCCGATGAACCGTGCCATCAGGTGAGTCGTAAAACTCATCTGGGCAAAGCCGAGTTCAATAGGGATAGAAATGAAATAACAGAACGTATTGAGCGCGAATGTATCAGCCCAGAAATTCTTCAAGCGCTGACTACCGGACGCAACTTCCAGATTATTATTTAGCGACGACATGAGGGAGCGAAAACTCTTACCAGGTTGATTGCAACATTATTTGCAATAATCCCGGGATGATACGAGATTTCCGGGAGTGCCCCTATCTCGTTTGCAGACGACAGCTGTTCCGGTTCGAGATGGCTCTCCACCCAGGCTGACTACGCACCTGCACGACCCTGCGATCCCTACCAGGTTACTGGAGCGCTCTATCTGTCATGGCAGGATTCAACGAAACCCTGCCGACCAGCCACCACGGACCTGACAGAGCCGGAAATAGGTTCCCCATGGCCGGTCACTGAGCGTCTTTCGTCTCAGGCTCGGAGACAGGCGGCACTTGTGCCGGCTCGCCGGGTTCCTGGGCTGGCACGACAGGCTTGGCCTCGGCGCCCGGCGCAGGACTCGCCGCGCCCCCCGGAGCCTGAGCGGGCGCCGGGCTCGAGCGATAGTCTGCCCGTCGCTTGAGCTGGAATTCACGCACCGCATTGTTGTGCGAGTCCAGGTCATCGGAGAAGACATGGCTGCCATCGCCACGGGCGACGAAGTACAGGCTCTTGCCCTCCACCGGATTCAGCGCGGCATGGATCGCCTCACGACCGACCATCGCAATCGGGGTCGGCGGCAGGCCGACGTTGAGGTAGGTGTTGTAGGGGTTGGCTTCGCGCAGGTGGGCCCGGGTCAACTTGCCGGTGTAGCGCTCGCCCAGGCCATAGATCACCGTCGGGTCGGTCTGCAGCAACATGCCGAGCTGCATGCGGCGCACGAACACACCAGCGATCTGCCCGCGCTCCTGGGGTACGCCGGTTTCCTTCTCCACCAGCGAGGCCATGATCAGCGCCTGGTAGGGTTCGGTATACGGCGCGTCGGCCGAACGCTTCTCCCACTCCTGGGCCAGGACGTTCTGCAGGCGGTCGTAGGCTTTTTCCAGCAGTTCGGCATCGGTCATCCCACGCACGAATCGATAGGTATCCGGGAAGAAACGCCCTTCCGGAAATACATCCTTGTGGCCGAGCCTGGTCATGACTTCGCTATCACTGAGGCCGGCCAGGGTCTGCTGGAGTTTTTCCTGCTTGGCGAGCGCATTGCGCACTTGGTGGAAGTTCCAGCCCTCGACCAGGGTCAGGCTGTACTGCACCACTTCACCCCGCTGCCAGAGACCGAACAACGTACGCACGGTCATGCCCGGCGTGAGGCGATATTCGCCGCTGTGCAACTGCACCCCGGACAGGTTGAAGCGCCAGTACAACCGCAGCCAGAAGGCATCATGCAGGGTGCCCTCGGCCTCCATGCGGTTGAAGGTACCGGTAGGTGTCGCACCGGCCGGCACGTCGAGCAATTGCTCCTGCGTCACATCGAGGGTCTGCTCCAGCGCAGAATGGATCTTCCAGGCCGAAACGCCCAGCAGCAATCCCGCCAGCACCAGACCAGTCTGCAGCAGCAACAAGAATTTACGTATCAATTCAAACTTCCAATAACGCGCGGGCAATGCCTTGCAGTTTACGGGTGAGCGGCCCCACCGACCAGCTCAGATCGGCAAATGCACGAACTGGCCAGACACCATAAACGCTGTTACAGAGAAAGACTTCGTCAGCCTGCTGGAATTGCTCCAGGCTGATGTCAGAGATATCCACAGGCACGCCCAAGGCGCGCGCCTGGTCCAGCAACTCGGCGCGCATCACCCCGGCCACGCCGCAACGGCTCAGGTCCGCGGTACGCAACACGCCCTCACTGACGAGAAACAGGTTACTGAATACACCCTCGATGACTCGCCCGGCGGCGTCGAGCATCAACCCTTCGGCATGCTCGCCATCGTGCCACTCATTGCGGGCGATGACCTGCTCCAGCCGGTTGAGGTGCTTGAGACCGGCCAGCAGTGGCTGTTCGGATAAACGGGTGGTGCAAGGAAAAAGGCGGATACCCAGGTTCTGCAGGGCCGGTGGATAACTCGGCAAGGGACTGCCTTGCAGGATACGCCGCGGCTGCGCATCAGCCGCCGCCGCGTAGCCACGCAGGCTGTCGCCACGAGTGAGGATCAGCTTGAGCACGCCCTCGCCCATCGCGGCGCTATAGACCAGCAACTCGCTGCGAATCAACGGCTGATTCGCAGCGAGGCCCAGCCGGCGACAGCCTTCGGCCAGGCGCTGCAGGTGCCGCTCGAGCAACACCGGGCGCCCGCCCTTGACGGCGATGGTCTCGAACAAACCGTCGCCATAGGCCAGGCCACGGTCCTTGAGCGGCAGGGAATCAGCCGGCTGACCGTCGACCCAGCTCTGCATCACTCGGCGAACCGGCGGAACACCAGCGAACCGTTGGTGCCACCAAACCCGAAGGAGTTGGAGAGCACCACGTCGATCGGCATGTGCCGCGCTTCGTGTGGCACGAAGTCGAGATCGCAGCCTTCGTCCGGCTCGTCGAGGTTGATGGTCGGCGGCGCCACCTGGTCAGTGATCGCCAGGACACTGAAGATCGCCTCGATCGCGCCGGCGGCACCCAACAGGTGACCGGTCATCGACTTGGTCGAGCTGACCGCCAGCTTGTGGGCGTGCTCGCCGAAAACGGTCTTGATCGCCTCGACTTCGGCAATGTCGCCAGCCGGGGTCGAAGTACCGTGGGCGTTGATGTACTGCACCTGGTCGGGAGTGATCCCGGCATCGCGCAGGGCATTGGCGATGCAGCGCGCCGCACCGGCACCGTCGGCGGGTGGCGAGGTCATGTGGTAGGCGTCGCCGCTCATGCCGAAGCCGATCAGCTCGGCGTAGATGGTGGCACCACGCGCCTTGGCGTGTTCCAGCTCCTCGAGCACCAGGGCGCCGGCACCGTCGGACAGCACGAAGCCGTCGCGGCCCTTGTCCCACGGACGGCTGGCACGCGTTGGCTCATCGTTGCGGGTCGACAGTGCGCGCGAGGCGCCAAAGCCGCCCATGCCCAGGCCGCAGGCGGCCATTTCCGCACCGCCGGCGATCATCACGTCGGCTTCGCCGTAGGCGATGTTGCGCGCGGCCATGCCGATACAATGGGTACCGGTGGTGCACGCCGTGGAGATGGCGTAGTTCGGTCCCTGTGCCCCCAGGTGGATGGACAGGAAGCCGGAAATCATGTTGATGATCGAGCCAGGCACGAAGAACGGCGAAATGCGCCGGGGCCCGGAATCATGCAGGGTGCGGCTGGTTTCCTCGATATTGGTCAGACCGCCAATACCCGAACCCATGGCCACGCCGATACGTTCACGGTTGGCGTCGGTGACTTCCAGGCCCGCGTCGCGGATTGCCTGAAAACCGGCTGCCAGGCCGTATTGAATGAACAAGTCGAGCTTGCGGGCTTCCTTGGCCGACAAGTATTCCTCGACATTGAAGCCTTTTACCGAGCCACCAAAACGGGTGGTATAGGCAGAAAGGTCTGTGTGTTCGATCAGACCAATGCCACTGCGGCCAGCCAGAATGCCCTGCCAGGTACTCGGAACATCCGTACCCAATGGCGACAACATCCCCATACCGGTGACTACGACGCGTCTACGCGACACAGCACTCTCCTCTTTCCTGTTGACCAGTTTGCCTACACCTAAAGAAAAAACCGCACGCCATGATGGCAGTGCGGTTTTTCCATGACAGCAGGCAACGATTACAAACTATTACGCCTGGTTGGCGTTGATGTAATCGATAGCAGCTTGTACGGTGGTGATTTTTTCAGCTTCTTCGTCAGGGATTTCGGTCTCGAATTCCTCTTCCAGAGCCATCACCAGCTCAACGGTGTCAAGGGAGTCGGCACCCAGGTCTTCAACGAAGGAAGATTCGTTTTTGACTTCTTCTTCCTTCACACCCAGTTGCTCGGCAACGATTTTCTTGACGCGTTCTTCGATGGTGCTCATACCTTGTTTTCACTCCTAATGGAAAAATTCAGGCAGCTGGCCGGTGGGTAAGTGTATAGAAAGGCTTTTCAGCTTTTCAACCGAAAGCTTTCGCCTTCACCCCGCCGTGTCCCTCTGCCCGTCAATAAGTTGCAGCTTTATAACGGATTTTAGACAGCTGGTATGACATTTTTTTGAAGCAATCCGTCACATTTGAATTACATGTACATCCCGCCGTTCACCGGAATTGTAGCTCCGGTCACGTATGCCGCACCCTCTGATGCCAGGAAAGCGACCACTTGCGCGATCTCCTGGGCCTGGCCCAGACGGCCCAGCGGAATCTGCGTCAGCAAGGCTTCACGCTGTGCTTCCGGCAGTTCGCGGGTCATGTCGGTGTCGATGAAGCCTGGCGCCACCGAGTTTACCGTAATCGACCGCGAGCCGACCTCACGCGCGAGTGCGCGACTGAAACCTTCGAGGCCTGCCTTGGCTGCCGCATAGTTTACTTGGCCTGCGTTGCCCATGGCACCCACTACCGAGCCGATATTGATAATTCGGCCCCAGCGCGTCTTGGTCATGCCGCGCAGAACGCCCTTGGACAGGCGATACAGGCTGTTGAGGTTGGTATCGACCACGTCGTACCACTCATCGTCCTTCATGCGCATCATCAGGTTGTCGCGGGTGATACCGGCGTTGTTGACCAGTACGGCAGGGGCACCGAACTGCTCGGTGATGCTGGCCAGTACGGCAGCAACCGACTCGTCGCTGGTCACGTTGAGTTCCAGGCCAGTGCCCTGGATACCGTGCTCCTTGAGGGTCGCGGCAATGCGCTCGGCACCCGAGGCGGATGTCGCGGTGCCGATCACCACGGCGCCCATGCGGCCCAGCTCGAGGGCGATGGCTTGGCCGATACCACGGCTGGCGCCGGTAACCAGTGCAACTTTACCTTGCAGACTCATGCAGGCTTCTCCTAATTCAGGCCTGCGCCGCGCGCGTGGCGGCGAAGGCATCCGGGGTATTCAGGTTGGACGTGTTGACGCCATCGGCGCAACGCTTGTTCAGGCCGGCCAGGACCTTGCCAGGACCGCACTCGACCAGTTCGGTCGCGCCCTGGGCTGCCAGGTATTGCACGCACTCGACCCAGCGGACCGGCTTGTACAGTTGCTCCAGCAGGTCGCGCTTGAGGCTGTCGAGGTCGGCGGCAACGCTGGCGCTGACGTTTTGTACCAGCGGGATCTGCGGCGCCTGCCAGTCGATGGCGGCAACGGCTTCGGCGAAACGCTCGGCAGCCGGACGCATCAGTTCGCAGTGCGACGGCACGCTCACCGGCAGCGGCAGGGCGCGCTTGGCACCCTTGGCCTTGCAGGCTTCCATGGCACGCTCGACGGCGGCCTTGGCACCGGCGATCACCACCTGGCCCGGCGAGTTGAAGTTGACCGCGCTGACCACTTCGCCCTGGGCGGAGTCGGCACAGGCCGCAACGACGACCGCGTCGTCCAGGCCGAGGATCGCCGCCATGGCGCCCTGGCCGGCCGGTACGGCCTCTTGCATCAGTTGGCCACGACGCTCGACCAGGCGAACGGCGTCAGCCAGGCTCAGGCTGCCAGCGGCAACCAGCGCGCTGTATTCGCCCAGGCTGTGACCGGCGACATAGGCAGGACGCTGGCCACCTTCGGCCAGCCACAGGCGCCACAGGGCAACCGAGGCGGTGAGAATCGCCGGCTGGGTCTTGTCGGTCTGGTTGAGCAGTTCTTCCGGACCTTGCTGGGTCAGCGCCCAGAGGTCATAGCCCAGGGCCTGAGAGGCCTCGGCGAAGGTTTCCAGGATCAGCGGGTACTGTGCGCCCAGCTCGGCCAGCATGCCGAGGGACTGCGAGCCCTGCCCTGGAAAGACGAATGCGAGGGAGGTAGACATGAAACGAGCCCCTAATGATCTTATCGTCGAAGAGTTGGCGCCCCGTCAGCACATAACGAACGGAACGCAATAAACTGTCAGTTGGATGGCCCATTGAACCGGGCGGTCACATTGTAAGCGCCTGCCGGGCAAAACGCCTAAAGCAACAGGTCCTCCAGACGCCCATGCAGGCGCTCGGGAAGGTTTTCCCGGATCTCGATCAGCGCCCGCTGGATTGCACTCTGCAAGCCCTGCACGCCGGCCGAACCGTGGCTCTTGACCACGATCCCCTGCAGGCCGAGAAAACTCGCCCCATTGTGTCGCGCCGGCGCCAGGTCGGCACGCAGGCGGCTGAGCAACGGCAAGGCCAGGGCTCCCACCAGCCGCGAAGCCAGGTTGTGCCGAAACAGCGCCTCGACCCGCGCAGCGATCATGGTCGCCAGCCCTTCGCTGGATTTGAGCAGGATGTTGCCGACAAAACCGTCGCAGACTACCACGTCGGCCTCGCCGCGATACAAGCCGTCGCCCTCGATGAACCCGATGTAGTTCAAGCCTCGCGCCTGCTGCAGCAGACCGGCCGCCAGCTTGACCTGCTGGTTGCCCTTGATGTCCTCGGTACCGACATTGAGCAACGCCACCCGCGGCCGCATCACCCCCAGGGCCTCGGCTGCCACCGAGCCCATCACGGCGAACTGGAACAGGTGCTCGGCGGTGCAATCGACATTCGCCCCCAGGTCGAGCAACTGGCAGTAGCCACGCTGGGTCGGGATCGCCGCGACCATCGCCGGCCGATCGATCCCCGGCAGGGTCTTGAGCACATGCCGCGACAAGGCCATCAACGCGCCGGTATTGCCGGCACTGACCACCGCCTGGACACGGTCATCGTGCAGCAGTTGCAAGGCCACGCGCATCGACGAGTCCGGCTTGCCCCGCAGGGCCTGGGACGGACGTTCATCCATGGTGATGGCTTCGCTCGCCGGAAAAACCGTCAGGCGCGCACGATCAACCGCCGGGTAGCCAGCAATCAATTCTTCCAGAAGGGAGGGTTGACCGACGAGGGTCAGGTGCAGCGAGGGTTTAGCGGAAAGGCAGGCAACACTGGCCTGGACAATGTTGCGGGGACCGAAGTCCCCGCCCATTGCGTCGATCGCGATGATCTGAGCGGACAAGATTTACTCGTCAGCGCCCTTGTCGATCACTTTACGACCACGGTATACGCCTTCTGGCGAAACGTGGTGACGCAGGTGAACTTCACCGGTGGTCTTTTCCACGGACAGAGCGTTGGCCTCGAGGGCATCGTGCGAACGACGCATGTCACGGGCAGAGCGGGATTTTTTGTTCTGCTGAACAGCCATAATTGATTAACTCCTAAACGTTTGGGTCACGCTTTAACTGCGCCAATACACTGAACGGGTTGGACCGCGTTACCTCGTCCTCGGCTGGTTCGGGCTCGTCGAGCCCCGCCGGCTGCTGGCATTCTTCCGGATGATGAGCAGGCACAATGGGCAAGGCGAGCAGAAGCTCTTCCTCGATCAATGCCTGCAGATCCAAAGGATCTTCGCCCAGTTCCAGCACGTCATAACCTTTCGGTAACGACTGGGTATTCGCACCCTCCTTCACCACAGCATAACTGCATTCGCTGTGAATCGGCAGGGTGACCAGCTCAAGACAACGCTGGCAAACCATCTTGACTTCGGTGTCAATAAAGCTGTGGATAACCACAGACTTACGTTCATCTCGTTCAAAAACGAATTTGGCCTGCACCGTACCGACTGTGTCGGAAAGCGGGTCGCAGAGTCTCTCCAAATCGGCCAGCAGCAGCTCACCCTGGAGGGTGGTGCCGCGATCAGCCAATTTGCGCGGGTCAACGTGAGGTGGAATCGGGTCATTCAACATAGGCGCAGCATTATAGGGATGCACCCGCCCATGTCAAAGGAAATTCAGCCCTGTCCGTCGGCTTCGCCTGTGGATAGAATCGCCGGCCACCTTCAGGAGAAGCGCATGCTGCCGTTGTTACTTGCCTCAAGCTCGGTCTACCGCCGGGAATTGCTCGATCGCCTGCGCCTGCCCTTCACGTGCAGCTCGCCCGATATCGACGAAAGCCAGCGCCCAGGCGAGTCAGCCGAAGCCCTGGTGCGACGCCTCGCCGAAGAAAAGGCCCGCGCCCTGGCCACTCGCCATCCAGGGCACCTGATCATCGGCTCGGACCAGGTCGCGGTCTTGGGCGGGCGCATCCTGGGCAAACCCCACGGCTTCGAGAAAGCCCGCGAGCAACTGCTCGCCGCCAGCGGCACCAGCGTCAGCTTCCTCACCGGCCTGGCGCTGCTCAACAGCCAGACCGGCCATTGCCAGGTGGATTGCGTGGCCTTCACGGTGCACATGCGCGAACTCGATGAACAGCGCATCGAGCGCTATCTGCGCGCCGAACAACCCTACGACTGCGCCGGCAGCTTCAAGGCCGAGGGCCTGGGCGTGAGCCTGTTTCAAAGCACAGAAGGGACGGATGCCACCAGCCTGGTCGGCTTGCCACTCATCCGACTGGTGGACATGCTGCTGGCCGAAGGCGTCGAGATCCCCTGAGTCAACCGCCACTCCGGTCCCACCACCGGTCTGTGGCGAGCGGGCTTGCCCGCGCTCGGCTGCAAGGCAGCCGCAAACCGCTCGACTCGGCTTGCCTGGCAAATCGCGATAGCAGGTTCCAGGGGTGCTTTGCACCCCAGCGCGGGCAAGCCCGCTCACCACGGAGATCAGCCTGCCAGCCGGGTCAACGCAGGGTCGGCCCCTGGAAGCCCATCCACATGGCCAGTTGCTCGGCCATGCTGGCACCCAGTTTTTTCGAGAATCGATCGAACGGCGATTCCTGGACAGTGAAGTCCACCAGTTTCTTCTCGCCGATCACGTCCCGCGCCACCGAACTGGCACTGCCCAGGCCATCGATCAACCCCAGCGGCAATGCCTGCTCGCCGGACCAGACCAGACCGGAGAACAACTCGGGATGTTCCTTGTCCTTGAGACGATCACCGCGGCCCTTCTTGACGCTGGCAATGAACTGGTTGTGAGTGGTGTCGAGAACGCCCTGCCAGAAACGGGTCTCATCCGCCTTCTGTGGCTGGAACGGATCGAGGAACGACTTGTGCTCACCCGAAGAGTAGGCACGGCGTTCCACACCCAGCTTCTCCATGGCACCGACGAAGCCGTAGCCTGCCGCCGTCACACCGATGGAACCGACCAGGCTGGCCTTGTCGGCATAGATCTCATCGGCCGCACTGGCAATGTAGTAGGCACCCGACGCGCCCAGGTCGGAGATCACCGCATAGACCTTGGTGTCCGGATGCAGGCCGCGCAGGCGGCGGATCTCGTCATAGACGTAACCCGACTGCACCGGACTGCCGCCCGGACTGTTGATGCGCAGGATGATGCCCTTGACCTTGGGGTCCTCGAAGGCCGTGCGCAGACTGCCGACGATATTGTCGGCACTGGCCGACTCCTTGTCCGCGATCACCCCACGCACCTCGATCAAGGCGGTGTAGTGGGCACCCCGGCTGACACTCTTTTCCGCATCCATCAGCGGCGAGAACATCACCAACGCGCCGATCAGGTAGAAAAAGGTCAGCAGTTTGAAGAAGATCCCCCAACGCCGCGCGCGACGTTGCTCGATGATTCCTGCCTGCAGCGTGCGCTCCAGCAACTTCCAGCTTTTGTCTTCGCCATCGGCATTCGCCTTGGGCGGTGCATTCCATTCATCAGCCATGCGCGCTCATCCGAACAAGATCAATAGACCTGGCGATTCAACCAGGCATGCAACTGCGGAAAACTGTCGATCGCCAGGCGCGGTTCGAACACCTGCAACTCATCCAGGGGCAAGGCGCCATAACCGACCGCCACACTGTCCATGCCAGCATTGCGCGCCATCTGCAGGTCGAAAGCCGAATCGCCGACCATCAGCGCCTGCGAGGCCGGCACGCCGCAATGGGCGAGAATCTCTTCCAGCATCAGTGGATGTGGCTTGCTCGCGGTTTCGTCGGCCGCCCGGGTGACATCGAAGTAGTCCAGCCAACCATGGGCCTTCAATACCCGATCGAGCCCCCGACGCGCCTTGCCGGTCGCCACGGCCAGCTGATAGCCCGCCTCGCGAAAGGCCGCCATGGATTCGACCACCCCGGGGAACAACGGCGAAGGCACCGCTTCCAGGGAGATATAGCTGTCAGCGTAGTGCTGGCGAAAGACCACCAACCCTTCGTCGGAAATATCTGGATAGAGGGTGCGAATCGCCTCAGGCAATCCCAGGCCAATGATGCCCTTGACCGCCCGCTCGTCGCGCAGCGGGAAACCAGCCCGCTCGGCCGCCATGCCCATCGCCTCGACGATCCGACCAATGGAATCGGCCAGGGTGCCGTCCCAATCGAAAATCAGCAGTTTGTAATCAGCCCGCACTCAAGCGCTCCACGGTCTTGGCCCACATTTCATCCACCGGCGCCTGCAGCTTCAGCTCGCCGCCATCGGGCAGCGGCACCGTCAACATGTAGGCATGCAGGAACAGGCGCTTGCCGCCCAGCTCGCGGATTTCCCGGGTAAAGTCGTCATCCCCGTACTTGCTGTCGCCAGCGATACAGTGCCCGGCATGCAGGGTATGCACACGAATCTGGTGGGTACGGCCGGTCACCGGCTTGGCTTCGATCATGGTGGCAAAGTCATTGAAGCGACGCAGGACCTTGAACACCGTCAACGCGTCCTTGCCCTCGTCGTTGACTTCGACCATGCGCTCGCCGGAGCGCAGGTTGCTCTTGAGCAACGGTGCCCGCACCTGCTTGACCGAGGTCGCCCAGTGGCCACGCACCAGCGCCATGTAGCGCTTGTCGACACCATCACCGCGCAGCGCCTCGTGCAGATGACGCAGCATGCTGCGCTTCTTGGCGATCATCAGCAGCCCGGAGGTGTCGCGGTCCAGCCGGTGTACCAGCTCCAGCTCCTTGGCGTCCGGGCGCAACTGGCGAAAGGCCTCGATCACGCCGAAGTTCAGGCCGCTGCCACCATGCACGGCGATGCCGGCCGGCTTGTTGATCACGATCAGCGCCTTGTCCTCGTACACGATCGACTCTTCCAGGCGCTGCAACAGGCCCTGGGCCACCGGCACGGGCTCGTCGCGCTCGGGAACGCGCACGGGAGGCACACGAACGATATCGCCGGCCTGCAGCTTGTATTCGGGCTTGATCCGCCCCTTGTTCACCCGCACTTCGCCTTTGCGCAAGATGCGGTAGATCAAGGTCTTGGGCACGCCTTTGAGCCGGGCCAGGAGAAAATTGTCGATGCGTTGGCCGGCATATTCCGGCGAGACCTCGAGCAGTTGAACGCCTGAGGTCGGGGGGGTAGTCGTCGTCATGTCGCGGATGATAACAATTTTTTATGGAATTGAAGCACTTAATCATTGCTGCTATAGTCGCGAACGCCGCCAAAAGCGGCCGGGCAGCGGAACAACGGCAAACAGCCGACCCTGACCCACGCAATTCATCAGGACGCGAGGCCGTCCTACGGGGCTTTCGCTACATTTGGCAGGTTCGCGATTGTAACAAGCGCAGGTGACATGAGGCCTGAAGCGAGCCGGGAAACTGAGTAACCACTCGTCTCCCGAGCCGATATTCACGGACAGTTCACAAAGTGCGGTCAGTCGCAGGACCCACCTCGGCGAAGGCTTCGGAAACAACGCCTAAATTAGCCATGATGCGTGAACTGCCCTTTCGGCGTTCACGGTAAATGCAACCCGCTGCGGATTCTGCGAGCGGCAGCACCCGAATTATCAGGGATACGTGTAGGGTGGAGATGCACAACCGTCGGACTGTGTAGCATTAGGCTTGTTCAAGACGCTTCATATCGTCCACACCCACGGTTGATTCCTCCTCCTGACTCAGTTTTGCTTAAAGCGGGGCTTATGCCACCACAGCAAGCAGGAAGCGTCGGTCGCGACTTCGCCACTAGTATTAGTAGGCCGAAATCTCGCTAGACACTGGAATGGCCCGCCACTCCATGACGCACCTGACACCGACCGTGAGAAGTCGTGTGTGCCGAACGCCGTTTCCGGCAGCCCGGAAACCGACGGTACTACATGAAAAGAATGCTGATTAACGCAACTCAACCCGAAGAGTTGCGTGTTGCGCTGGTAGACGGCCAACGCCTCTACGACCTGGACATCGAATCCGGTGCGCGCGAACAGAAAAAGGCCAACATCTATAAAGGCCGAATCACCCGTATCGAGCCGAGCCTTGAGGCCGCCTTCGTCGACTTCGGCTCCGAGCGCCACGGCTTCCTGCCTCTCAAGGAAATCTCCCGCGAATACTTCAAGAAAGCGCCTGAAGGCCGCGTCAACATCAAGGAAGTCCTGAGCGAAGGCCAGGAAGTCATCGTCCAGGTCGAGAAGGAAGAACGTGGCAACAAGGGCGCCGCCCTGACCACCTTCATCAGCCTCGCCGGTCGCTACCTGGTGCTGATGCCGAACAACCCGCGTGCCGGCGGTATCTCCCGTCGCATCGAAGGCGAAGAGCGCAACGAACTGCGTGAAGCGCTGAACGGCCTGGTCGCCCCGGCCGACATGGGCCTGATCGTCCGCACCGCCGGCCTGGGCCGCAGCAGCGAAGAGATGCAGTGGGACCTCGACTACCTGCTGCAACTGTGGACCGCGATCAAGGAAGCCTCCCAGGACCGTTCCGCACCTTTCCTGATCTACCAGGAAAGCAACGTGATCATCCGTGCGATCCGCGACTACCTGCGCCAGGACATCGGCGAAGTGCTGATCGACAGCGTCGAGGCCCAGGACGAAGCCCTGACCTTCATTCGCCAGGTGATGCCGCAGTACGCCAGCAAGATCAAGCTGTACGAAGACAGCGTCCCGCTGTTCAACCGCTTCCAGATCGAAAGCCAGATCGAGACCGCCTTCCAGCGCGTCGTCGAACTGCCGTCCGGCGGTTCCATCGTGATCGACCCGACCGAGGCCCTGGTGTCCATCGACATCAACTCGGCGCGCGCCACCAAGGGCAGCGACATCGAAGAGACCGCGCTGCAGACCAACCTGGAAGCCGCTGAAGAAATCGCCCGTCAACTGCGCCTGCGCGACATCGGCGGCCTGATCGTGATCGACTTCATCGACATGACTCCGGCCAAGAACCAGCGCGCCGTGGAAGAAAAGGTCCGCGAATGCCTGGAAGCCGACCGCGCCCGCGTCCAGGTCGGCCGCATCTCGCGCTTCGGCCTGCTGGAGATGTCCCGCCAGCGCCTGCGCCCATCCCTGGGCGAGAGCAGCGGCATCGTCTGCCCACGCTGCAGCGGCACCGGCATCATCCGTGACGTCGAGTCGCTGTCCCTGGCGATCCTGCGCCTGATCGAGGAAGAAGCGCTGAAGGACCGCACCGCCGAAGTCCGTGCCCAGGTGCCGATCCCGGTTGCCGCGTTCCTGCTCAACGAAAAACGCAACTCGATCACCAAGATCGAACTGCGCACCCGCGCCCGCATCGTGATCCTGCCGAACGATCACCTCGAGACGCCGCACTTCGAAGTGCAGCGCCTGCGTGACGACAACCCGGACGCCACCAACAACCAGTCCAGCTACGAAATCGCTGCTGCCGCCGCCGAAGCGGAAGAAGCCCAGCCAGCTGCCGCTACCCGCACCCTGGTTCGCCAGGAAGCCGCGGTCAAGACCGCACCGGCCCGCGCCAACGCACCGGTTCCGACCGAAGTGGCCGCCCCGGTTGCCGCCGCCCCGGCCCCAGCGCCAGCCCCTGTCGCCGAACCAAGCCTGTTCAAGGGTCTGGTGAAATCGCTGGTCAGCCTGTTCGCCGGCAAGGAAGAACCGGCCGCGCCTGTCGTGGTCGAGAAGCCTGTCGCCGAGCGTCCGGCCCGCAACGAAGAACGTCGCAACGGCCGTCAGCAGAGCCGCAGCCGCAATGGCCGCCGCGACGACGACCGCAAGCCACGTGAAGAACGTGCCCCGCGCGAGGAACGCGCACCACGCGAGCCGCGCGAAGAGCGTGCTCCACGCGAGGAACGTGCGCCACGCGAACTGCGTGAAGCCCGTGACGACGCGCCAGTTGCCCGTGAGGAACGTGCACCGCGCCCACCACGCGAAGAGCGCGCACCGCGTGCGCCACGTGAAGACCGCAAGCCCCGTGGCGAGCGTGAAGAGCGTGTCCGCGAGCTGCGCGAGCCACTGGACGCCTCCCCGGCCGTTGGTGCCGTAGCCGCTACCGCCGCT
Source organism: Pseudomonas vanderleydeniana (assembly GCF_014268755.2). Lineage (NCBI taxonomy): Bacteria > Pseudomonadati > Pseudomonadota > Gammaproteobacteria > Pseudomonadales > Pseudomonadaceae > Pseudomonas > Pseudomonas vanderleydeniana. The sequence goes on from NZ_CP077093.1 coordinate 5,495,308, forward strand.
GCTGCTGCCGCCGCAGTCGCCGAGGAACGCCCAGCCCGTGCACCGCGTGAGGAGCGCCAACCACGCCCACCGCGTGAAGAGCGCCAGCCACGTGCCGAACAGGCTGCCGCAGCCAGCGAGGAAGAAGTCCTGCAGGGCGAAGAGCACCTGTCGGAAGATGGCCAGGACAACGCCGAAGGTGGCGAGCGTCCACGCCGTCGTTCCCGTGGCCAGCGTCGCCGCAGCAACCGTCGTGAGCGCCAGCGCGATGCCAACGGCAACGTGATCGAAGGCTCGGAAGAAGCCGGCGAAGGCCAGCAGAACGAAGCCACCGGTGACGAACTGGCCGCCGGCCTGGCCGTGACCGCCGCCGTTGCCAGCAGCGCAATCAGCGCCACCGCCGAAGCCGAAGCGCATCAGCAGGCCGAACGCGCCACCGCGACCACCCTGGAAACGCCAGCGCCTGAAGCACCTGTCGTTGAGGCGACCACTGCGGTTGAAGCAACCGTTGCTGCGGAAGTGGAAGTGGCCCCGGTTCGTGAAGCCGAGCCAGCCGCCGAAGCACCGGTGCAAGCCACTGCCGAGCAGTTGCCAGTGTTCGTGGCACCTGAGCCGGCTGTCGAGACGCCAGCGGCTGAAACGCCAGTTGTTGAAGCGCCAGCGGTCGAGGCACCGGCTGTCGAAGCGACCCCGGTTGAAGCACCGGCAGTTGAAGCACCTGTCGTCGAGAAGGCTGCAGAGCCTGCCCAGGAAATCCAGGCCACCTTCCAGTGGGCGGCTGAACCGGCTGCTGTCGAAGCGCCTGCTGCCGAGCCTGTGGTCGCTGAACCGGCTCCGGTAGAGCCTGTGGTAGTCGCCCAGCCCGAGCCGGCTCCGGTTGTCGAAGCCGCACCCGTGGTCGCCGAGGACGTCGCCCCGGTAGCGGTGGAAGCGCCTGCGGTGGTCCTGACCAGCAATGGTCGTGCACCGAACGACCCGCGTGAAGTGCGTCGTCGCAAGCGTGAAGAAGAAGCGCGCAAGGCTGCCGAACTGGCTGCCGCCGCTGCCGCTCCTGCCGAAGAAGCCGCCGTGGTTGCCGAACCGGCCCCTGCGGTCGCTGAGGCTGAACAGGCGCCTGCGGCACCTGTCGTTCACTCCGAAGCGGCGGCCGAGGAAAACTCGCCGGCTGTCGAAGAAGTGATCGAGCACGCGCCAAAAGCCCTGGAAACAGCCGAAGAGCACAAGCCTCACGCCTGATTCCAACGGCCATGAAAAAGCCCCGCCTGCAGTGATGCAGGCGGGGCTTTTTTCATGTCTTCCTTTTTCATCCCTTCAGAGTCGCGTTGTTTCGCAGGACGCTTTCGCGGGCAAGCCCTGCTCCTAGAACCGAGTATCTTTCACCCGATCCTGTAGGTGCAGGGCTTGCCCGCGAAGAGGCCAGCAAAAACCATTACCCCTCTTCAGGATCAAACACCAGGGCTGCCGGCAAGTCGACATCCCAGAGAATCCCCCGATCCTCCACCGGTACCGGATCGACCCGCCCGTCGGCAAACAGCGCCTTGGCCCCGCGATCGCCGGACAACGCCCTCAAGCCCGCACCGAACTCGCGGCCAAAGCCCACGGGATGGCCATACTCGCCAGCCATCACCGGTACGCAGATGCGCTCCCCGGTCATTCGCGCCAGCACCTGTTCGAAGGTCCCTGGCAGGATGAACGGCATATCACCCAACACCATCAACCAGCCTGCGGCGCCTGCCGCAGCATTGACCCCGGCGGCAATGCTGTCGCCCATGCCCGTGGAGGGCAGCAACAACACCTGGCAACCCTGGGCACGCCCAAGGCGAATCACCTCGGGTCGATCCGCCGTGGTCACCAGCACCCGCTGCCCCAAGCGCTCAGGCAGGCTGCATAGCACCTGCTCCAGCACAGGACGCTCCACCCCGTCCCGTCCCCGGCACAGGGCCAGCAACTTGTCCTGGTCAGCTCCGGCCGCCTGTCGAAAACGACTGCCGCGCCCGGCCGCCAGGATGATCGCGGTAATGGCTTCAGTCACTGAACACAGCCTCCAGTTACTTTTGGGCGCAATCAGTCAGTAGAGATTCGGTTCCATTTCCAGCTCGACCGAGAAACGCTCGGCGATATCGGCCTGGATTCGCCGGGCCAGGGCGAGCAGTTGCCCACCGGTCGCCGCGCCATGGTTGACCAGTACCAGCGACTGCAGGCGGTGCACGCCGGCATCGCCGTCCCGGAAGCCTTTCCAGCCCGCCGTCTCGATCAACCACCCCGCCGCCAGCTTCACCTGCCCGTCGGCCTGTGGATAACCGACCAGGCCGGGATGGGCCTGCTTCAGCTCGGCGGCGTGAGCGGCCGAGACCAGCGGGTTCTTGAAGAAGCTACCGGCATTGCCGAGCACCGCCGGATCCGGCAGCTTCTCGCTGCGAATGCTGCAGATGGCCCGGCTGACATCGCTCGCCCCCGGTTCGCTGACGCCCAGTTGCTTCAGACGCTCGGCGACCGGACCGTAGTCCAGGTGCAACTGCTGGGCGCGGCTCAAGGCAAAGCGCACCCGCAGGATCAACCAGCGCCCCTGGGCATGCTTGAACAGGCTGTCGCGATAACCGAACTGGCACTCTTCCAGGGAGAAGTCACGCAGCGCGCCGGTCTGCCGGTCGAGGGCGGTGAGGCCGGCGAACACGTCCTTGATCTCGACACCGTAGGCTCCGATGTTCTGCATCGGTGCGGCGCCCACTGTCCCGGGGATCAGGCTGAGGTTTTCCAGGCCGAACCAGCCTTCGGCCAGGGTCGACAGCACGAACGGATGCCAGGGCTCGCCCGCCTCCGCCTCGATGACCACGCGCTGGCCGTCATCGCTGAGCAGGCGAATGCCACGGCTGCCCATGCGCAACACCAGTGCCTGGATATCGCCGGTCAGCAGCAGGTTGCTGCCCCCGCCGATCACCAGCAGTGGCAGTTGTCGCGCGGCCGCGAACGCCAGGGCTTCGCGCACGTCCTCATCGCCATGGGCCTCGGCGAACCACTGCGCGCGGACATCGACGCCGAAGCTGTTGTAGGGCTTGAGGGACACATCGGCTTGCAGTTGCAGACTCATAGGCGCCCCCGGAGTTCATCGACCAGGCGATCGCTGGCCTGTTCGATCAGGTCCAGCACCTGCTCGAAGCCGTGTTCTTCGTCGTAATAAGGATCCGGCACCTCGTCCACCGCACTGTCGTAACGGCGCAGGAACAGGTCCAGCTCAGCCTTGCCCTGGGCCGGCTGCAGCAACTTGAGGTTGCGCAGGTTGCTCTGGTCCATGGCCAGGATGAGGTCGAAACGATTGAAGTCCGCGCTACTGACCTGCCGGGCGCGCTGCGCCGACAGGTCATAGCCACGCAACCGCGCCGCGCGCTGGCTGCGGCTGTCCGGCGCCTTGCCGACATGCCAGGCGCCGGTCCCGGCCGAGTCGACCTCGATCAGCTCGGCCAGGCCGGCCTCGCGCAACTTGTGACGCAATACGCCTTCAGCCGTGGGCGAACGGCAGATATTGCCCAGGCAGACAAACAGGACCCGCATCAGGCCTCCAGCAAACGGCGAACGCGTTCTAGGTCTTGCGGCGTGTCGACACCGGTGGGTGGTGCCTCCAGGGCGTCAGCCACATGGATTCGCACGCCATGCCACAGGGCCCGCAACTGCTCCAGGCGCTCGGTGGTCTCCAGCCAGCACGGGCCCCAGCTGACGAAGTCATGCAGGAAGCCGGCACGGTAGGCATAGATGCCGATATGCCGACGGAACGGCACGCCTTGCGGCAGGTGCTCGCGATCCTGGGCGAAATCATCGCGGGCCCAGGGCAAGGTGGCCCGGCTGAAGGTCAGGGCCAGGCCGTTGACGTCGCTGACGACCTTGACCACGTTCGGGTTGAACAGCGCGTCGACCTCTTCGATCGGCTCGGCCAGGGTGGCCATGCGTGCCTCGGTGTGCGCCGCCAGGTTGGCTGCGACCTGGTCGATCACCACCGGCGGGATCAAGGGCTCGTCACCCTGGACGTTGACCACGATCGCTTCCGACTCCAGCCCCAGCAGACTGGCGACTTCGGCCAGGCGGTCGGTGCCGGACTCGTGGTCTTCACGGGTCAGCAGCACTTCAGCCCCAAAGGCCTGGCAGGCTTCGACGATCCGCGGATCGTCAGTGGCCACCACCACCCGTTGCGCGCTGCTTTTGCACGCCTGTTCCCAGGTGTGCTGGATCATCGGCTTGCCGGCGATCAGTTGCAGCGGCTTGGCCGGCAGGCGCGTGGAGGAAAACCGCGCCGGGATCACGACGATGAACGGGGTACTCATTTGTCCAGGCGCTCATCGGCGCTCAGGGTACGCGCCTCGCTTTCCAGCATGACCGGAATGCCATCGCGGATCGGGAAAGCCAGGCCGGCGCCCTTGCTGATCAGCTCGGTCTTGTCGGCGCTGAGCTTGAGCGGCCCCTTGCAGATCGGGCAAGCGAGGATATCGAGCAGTTTGGTGTCCATGAGGAGTTCCCTGGATAAAAAGGGTTTAGGGCAAGAGACGATCAGGCAGCAGGCGCAGCAGTTGCGTGTCGAACCAGGCGACGAATGCCTCGGAAGGCAGCGCATCGACCGCCAGGTACCACCAGTCGTCAGGGGCGAACGCCCGGCATTTCACCGCGTCCTTCTCGGTCATGACCAACGGCAGCGACGGCGTGAAACTCAAGGCCTGCGCGCTGTATTCGGCATGGTCGGCAAAGGCGTGGGGCACAGGCTGCCAGTGTAGCGTTTCGAGGGTATTGAAGAAACGTTGCGGGTTGCCGATACCGGCCACCGCATGCAGTGCCTGCCCGGCCGGGAAATGGTCGAGCGGCCTGCGCTCGCCACTGCGCAGGTTGACCAGTGCGGTCGGCTGCAGGCGAAAGGCGAAACCGCCGTCGCGGTCGGCGTGGGCACCGTTGTACATCAGCGCGTCGACACTCTGCAGGCGCTCCAGCGGCTCGCGCAGGGGCCCGGCAGGCAGGCACCGGCCATTGCCCAGGCCGCGGGCGGCGTCGATCAGCACCAGCTCCAGGTCACGGGCCAGGCGGTAATGCTGCATGCCGTCATCGGAGAGGATCAGGTCGAGCTTTTCCTCGGCCAACAGGGCGCGGACCGCGCGACTGCGGTCCGGGTCGATCATCAGCGGCACGGCATTGCGCTGGACGATCAGCAACGGCTCATCGCCGGCCACTGCGGCCTCCTGGTCGGCACGCACCCGCCACGGCAGGCTTGGCGGCTTGGCGCCGTAGCCGCGGCTGACCACGCCGACACGCAGGCCCCGGCGCCGGCAATGCTCGACCAGCCAGAGAATCATCGGGGTCTTGCCCGTGCCGCCCACGGTGATGTTGCCCACCACGATCAAGGGCACCGGCGGCTGGTAGATGTCACCTTCACCGGCCACGAAACGAGCACGCTTGCCCGCCACCACGCGGCGGTACAGCCATTCCAGCGGGCGCAGCAGGGCCAGGGCCGGGTGGCCGTCGTACCAGGCGCGCAACAAGCGGTCCGAGAGTGCCATCAGGGGGCCGGCGCCGCCTCGACGGTGGTCATGCGCAAGTGGCTGAAGCCGAGCTTGCCGGCCGCGTCCATGGCGGTGATCACGGCCTGGTGCTGGGTCTTGCCGTCGGCACTGATCGACAGCGGCATGTTGGTGTCACCGTTGGACTCCTTCTGCAGCGCTTCCATCAGGGTCGCCAGGTCATTCTTCGGCAGGATCTGGTTGTTCACCGAGAACACCCCATCGGCGCTGATGGCGATGTCCAGCTGCTTGACCAACTGGTCTTCGGCCGGCGAGCCACTGACGGCCTGCGGCAGGTCGACCCGCAGCTGGGTTTCACGGGTGAACGTGGTGGTGACCACGAAAAACAGCAGCAGGACGAAGACCACGTCGATCAGCGACGCGAGGTTGATATCGATGGTTTCCCGAGGCTTGCGGCGGAATTTCACGCTTTGCCCTCGGGCATTTCCACGTCACGGTCGCCCTGTACCACTTCGACCAGCTTGATCGCCTGCTGCTCCATGCCAACCACCAGCTCATCGATCCGGCGCTGCAGGAAGCGGTGGAAGAACACGGCGGGAATACCGACGATCAGGCCCGAGGCGGTAGTGATCAGCGCCTTGGAAATACCGCCGGCGAGGACCGCCGCGTTGGTGGTCATGCCCGCCCCCATGAACGAGCTGAAGATGTCGATCATGCCCAGCACCGTCCCGAGCAGGCCGAGCAGCGGCGACATGGCGGCGATGGTACCGAGGGCGTTGATGTAGCGCTCCAGTTCATGGATCACCCGGGCGGCGGCTTCCTCGATGCACTCCTTCATGATCTCGCGACCGTGCTTGGAGTTCGCCAGGCCCGCAGCGAGAATCTCACCCAGCGGCGAGTCGGCGCGCAGTTGCTTGAGTTTTTCCTTGTCCAGCTGCTTGTCGCGAATCCACACCCAGACCTGTCCCAGCAGATGCTCCGGGGTCACGCGGCTGGCGCGCAGGGTCCACAGGCGCTCGGCAATGATACCCACGGCCGCGATGGAACTCAGAATGATCGGCAACATCATCCAGCCGCCGGATTTGACCAATTCCCACACAGTGACAGTCCCCTCGAAAAAGTGCGCCACTCTAACATAGGGGTTGGCCGTGCCGAAGAACGTGATGTCGCATGACGGTGCGGTTTAATAACCCTGGGCTATTTGAATCCTGCCAGCACGGCACTTCAGTTTTTGTATGTGCACGATGAAGTGGCGAGCGGGCTTGCCCGTGCTCGGCTGCGAAGCAGTCGTGAAACCTGGTTCCTCTTGCGTTCAAATACACCGCGTCTTGCGGATGTGGGGCCGCCATGCGGCCCAGCGCGGGCAAGCCCGCTCGCCACAAGGGGCCGAATCAACGCCAGAAGCGTCTTTGCTCGCGCTGTGACTGCGCACCGCCAAAAGCCCCGAGCAACAGGCGTACGGCGCCCTGCTCGGCACTGTCGTGCACCGCCATGCCCAGCGCCTGGTAACGCGCCATCACCTGGGGATGCGGATGCCCGAAGCTGTTGCCACGGCCGCGCGAGATCAGCACGGCCCGCGGCGCCAGGCGCTGGAGAAAGCTCATCGACGAGGAGCTGCGGCTGCCATGGTGGGGGGCCTGCAGCCAGTCGGTGCCAACGGCCAATAGACTCTCGAGAAAGGCCTGCTCGGCCCGGGTGTCGATGTCCCCGGTCAGCAACAGCCGCTCCCCCCGGGCCTCGACCTGCAGCACGCAGGAGCGCTGGTTGCTGTCCTGCGCCGCAGGCCATTGCCAGAGTTCGAAGCTCACCCCGTCCCACTGCCAGCGCTCGCCGCTGGAGCAGTCTCCGGCGCGCAACCGTTTGGGTAGCCCACGGGCATCACCACTGATCACCCGGCTCACCGGCAAGCCATCGCGGATCGCCAGGGCTCCACCGGCATGATCGGCATCGGCATGGCTGAGCAGCATCAGGTCCAACTGGCGCACGCCCAGCTTGCGCAGCGATGGCAGGACCACCCTCTGGCCTAGGTCGAACTCGCCGAAACGCGGCCCGGCGTCATACAGCAGGCTGTGATGGCGGGTACGAACCAGGATCGCCAGGCCCTGCCCGACGTCCAGCTGCCAGACCTCGGCGTGCCCCTCGGGCACGCGGGACGGCGGCGATAACACGACCAGCGCCGCCAAGGGCCAGCCCAACGGCCGCAGGGGTACCCCGGCCGGCAGCAACAACAGCAGGATACCGAGGCTGCCGAGTCCCCAGGCCCAGGGTGGCAGGGTGTCGGGCAACCACGCCGGCAGCTGCGTCGCTACCAGGTCCAGCCCCTGGAAAAGGATCTCCAGCAGGCCACCGGCCAGCCACAATAATGATTCGCCGATCCAGGGCAGCGGCAAGGCCAGGGTGCCGAGCAGGGCCAACGGCAACACGGCCAGGCTGATCCAGGGCACCGCGACCAGGTTGACCCACGGCCCGCTGAGGCTGATGGGCAAGCCGAGCGCCAGCAGCAACGGCACCAGGCCGAGGGCGATGGTCCATTGCGCGCGGGTCCAGGTTTGCCAGGGGCTCCAGGCCCCCAATCGTCCGGCGAAACAGAAAATCAGCACCGTCACGGCGGCAAAGGACAGCCAGAACCCCGGCCGCAGGCTGGCCAGGGGTTCGACCACCAGGACCAGATCGAGCGCCAGCAGCAAAGGCCAGCCTACGCCGAGATGGCGATAGCGCAGGCGCCAGAGCAGCACCAGGCCGATCATCGCGCAGGCGCGCTGCACCGGAATGCCGAACCCCGCCAGCAAGCCGTACCCCAGGGCCGCGGCGAAGGCCAGGGCACAGGCCCAGGGCACCCAGGGCAGGCGTCGCGGCCATAGGCCATAACGCGCCGCCCCTGCCACCAGGGCATACACCAGCGCGGCGAACAGCCCGATATGCTGCCCGGAAATCACCAGCAAATGCACGGTGCCAGTGTCCTGCAGGAGCTGCCAGGTCTCGGTCGACAAGCCCGAGCCATCGCCCAGCACCAGCGCCACCAGGGTAGCCGATTGTCCCCGGGCATCGACCTGGAGCATGCGTTGGCGAATGCCATCACGCCAGGACCCCGCAGCCGCAGCCAATCGTTGACCATCCTTGATGGTGCCGGTAGCGCCGATTCGCTGGGCGAGCAGCCAGGCTTCACGGTCGAAACCATGGGGATTGAGCAGGCCACTCGGCGACTTGAGCTTGACCGCCAGCCGCCAGCGCTCGCCGCTGCTGACCACCGGGCCGGCGTACCAGGCCAGACGCATCCGCCGGGGCAGCACGGCGCGACGCGAGGTCACCTCTTCCAGCAGGAAGCGCTGCACCGCACCACCGTTCTCCGGCAGCCCCACCACCTGCCCCTCCAGCCACAGCGTCTGGCCATCCAGCTCCGGCGCCAGGCGATCCGCCAGGGCCCAGTGAGCCTGCAGGCAGGCCCAGCTGAAACCGAGCAGGAACAGCGCGACGGCATAACGGCGAAACGCCAACAACACCAGGCCGGCCAGCGCCAGCAACGGCAACCAACCCAGCGGCGGCAACTGCGGCAGAGCGCGCAGGCACAGCAGGCCCGCCGCCAGCGCCAACATCCCTGTGCGCATCTCACTCTCCGTGAACGGGTTCAGTTCTCGGAATAGCCCGATTGGCCAGCGAGTGCTTTATTAATTGTCACAATGTCTGAATGGGTCGTCAGTAAAATCCGGGCATACTGCCTGCTTGAACCGACCGAGAAGCCCCATGCCGCGTCGCCTATTCAAACGCTACATGCCCGATCCGCAGAGCATCCGGGAACACAAGCACTTACGATTTTTCGGCAGGCTGCTCCACGATCCGAACCTCTGGCACCTCAATCGCCATTCGGTATCACGCGCCATGGCGATCGGCCTGTTCGCCGCGCTGATGCCGATCCCGTTGCAGATGCTGCTGGCGGCGTGCCTGGCAATCCTGCTGCGCGGCAACATGCCGATTGCCGTCAGCCTGGTATGGCTGACCAATCCGCTGACCATGCCGCCGATCTTCTACTGCACCTACAAGCTGGGGGCCTGGGTCATGAACGTGCCGTCACGCAGCCTGCCGGACGAACTGACCTGGGCCTGGATCAGCGACCAGCTGTCCACGCTGTGGCAGCCGTTCCTGCTGGGCTCGGTGCTGTTGGGACTGGTGATGGCGGCCCTGGGTTACTGCCTGACCATGGGCTATTGGCGCTGGTGGGTGGCCCGGCAGTGGCAGCGGCGCCGGGAACAGCGCCACACCAAATGAATACCGCCCCCTGTAGGAGCGTGGCTTGCCCGCGAAGAGTTCCTTGAGGACGCCAAGAGCTTCGCGGGCAAGCCACGCTCCTACAAGGTTGCGCTGTATCAACGAATTCGGGGCGCCCCGGCCCGCCAGGCATGCCAGGGTCGCCTGGGCTTACTGGCGCATGCCGCGCCCGCTGACCAGCAGTCGTGCACAACCGAAATACAGCACCAAGGTCGCCAACAGCATGAAGGCGATCGCCACGCTGATACGGATATCCGATACGCCGAGAATGCCGTAGCGGAAGGCGTTGACCATATGCAGCACCGGGTTGGCCAGCGAGACGGTCTGCCAGAACGGTGGCAGCAGCGTGATCGAGTAGAACACCCCGCCCAGGTAGGTCAGCGGCGTCAGCACGAACGTCGGGATGATCGAGATATCGTCGAAGTTGCGCGCGAACACGGCGTTGATGAACCCCAGCAGCGAGAAGATCGTCGCCGTCAGCACCACCACCAGCAGGGTCACGCCCAGGTGATGGACCTGCAGGTGGGTGAAGAACAGCGACAGCAGGGTCACGATGATCCCCACCATCAGGCCGCGCAGCACGCCACCCAGGGTGTAGCCAACCAGGATGGTATGCGGCGACACCGGCGAGACCATCAGCTCCTCGATCGAACGCTGGAACTTGCTGCCGAAGAAGCTCGAGACCACGTTGCCGTAGGAGTTGGTGATCACCGACATCATGATCAGGCCCGGCACGATGTACTCCATGTAGGTGAAACCACCCATGTCACCGATCTGCCGACCGATCAGGTTCCCGAAGATCACGAAGTACAGGACCATGGTGATGGCTGGCGGCAGCAGGGTCTGCGGCCAGATCCGCATGAAGCGCCGGATTTCCCGGTAGACGATGGTGTTGAGGGCGACCAGGTTGGCTTGCAGCTCCGAACTCATACCGCCACCTTCGACAGATTCTTTTCCACCAGGGACACGAACAGCTCCTCGAGGCGATTGGTTTTGTTACGCAGGCTGAGGACTTCGATCTGCTGCGTGGCCAACTGGCCGAACAGCGCCGTGATGCCCACGGACTTGTCCACCTGCACTTCCAGGGTGTTGCTGTCGAGCAGCTTGCTCGGATAGCCGATCAGGTTCGGCGCGACCGTTTGCGCATGCTTGAGGTCGAGCAGGAAGGTCTCGACATGCAGTTGGCTGAGCAACTGCCGCATGCTGGTGTTCTGGACGATGGTGCCGTGGTCGATGATGCCGATGTTGCGGCACAGCTGCTCGGCCTCTTCCAGGTAATGGGTGGTGAGGATGATGGTGATGCCCTTCTCGTTCAGCTCGGTGAGAAAGGTCCACATCGAGCGACGCAGTTCGATGTCCACCCCGGCGGTCGGCTCGTCGAGGATCAGCAGGCGCGGCTCATGCACCAGCGCCCGGGCGATCATCAACCGACGCTTCATGCCGCCGGACAACGAGCGTGACGGCACGTCGCGCTTGTCCCACAGGCCCAGCTGGGTCAGGTACTGCTCGGCGCGCTCCTTGGCGACTTTCGCCGGGATGCCGTAATAGCCGGCCTGGGTCACGACGATGTCGAAGGTCTTCTCGAACTGGTTGAAGTTGAACTCCTGCGGCACCACGCCGATGCTGCGCTTGAGTGCGGCGGGTTGCCGGTCCAGGTCGTGGCCGAAGACATTCACCGTGCCGCTGGTCTTGTTCACCAGGGTCGAGAGAATGCCGATGGTGGTGGACTTGCCGGCCCCATTGGGGCCGAGCAAGGCGAAGAAGTCACCTTCGGCGACATCCAGATCGATACCACTCAGGGCCTGGAAACCGTTGCCGTAGGTTTTGGTTAGCTGCCGGATGGACAGAGCGGAACTCATATCGGACGATGCACCAAGAAGGAAGGAAAAGGTCTGGAAACTGCGCGAAAACCAGGCACATGGCCGGCCTTCCATAGCCCCACATGGGGGCACGCCGGGCCAAAGGCAATAGCGGCGCGCCTGCAACTATGTTGCTTGGCTACGCCGCACAAGTACAGCAACCTGCGTTAATAGTATTTATCAGGTCAACGCGGTCATCACCGCACGCTGGTAGGCCGGCCGCTGTTTCAGGCGCTCGTACCAGGCACTCAGATGGGGCAGCGCTGGTCGCTCGATGGGCATTTCGAACCAGGCGTAGATGAAGCTGCCCAGGGGAATGTCGCCCATGCCGATTTCCTGACCGGACAGGTAGGGTTGTTCAGCCAGCGTCCGCTCGGCCATGCCCAGCAACTCGCCACAGGTTTTCAAGCCGGCATGGATGGCCGTCCAGTCCTGTTGCTCGGCCGGTGTGCGCAGCACGCCCCAGAACACCACGCGAAACGGTGCGGCGAACGACGACGTGGTCCAGTCCATCCATTTCTCGGCACGGGCCCGGGCCTGCAGGTCGCTCGGCGACCAGGCGGAGCCCGGCGCATGCTTGCCCCCCAGATAGCGGACGATGGTGTTGGATTCCCACAGGACGAAGTCGCCATCCTCGATCATCGGGACCAGGCCGTTGGGATTCTTCTCTCGGTACTGCGGCGTGTTCACGACCCCGAAGGCACCACCGGCATCGATGGACTCGTAGGAGAGCCCCAGTTCCTCGGCAATCCACAGCGCCTTTCTGACATTCGACGAATTCTTGCGACCCCAGATCTTCAGCATGACGGCCTCTCTCAGGATAAATGCCGACGCAGTCTACGCCCGATCAGCCACGACTCAAATCGTTGCGCATGTCACCACGCAGGGGCAGCACGTCGGGGAGGAACAGGTGCGGATAACACTCGGCAAGGTGTCCGAAGAACAACGATTCCGGCACATCGGCGAACTGCCCATGGTCGCGCAGGTACTCCATGTGCCGCTGGCCATCCCGGGTATAGGGATGAAACACGCTGTCGGCCTGCCCATCGAACTCCAGCGCAATCACCCCGAAGGCTTCGCACAGGCCGCGATCGAAAGCCGGCGTGGCCTTGACCCAACGCCCGTCCAGATACAGCTCGGTATAACCGTGCATGGCGAACACTTCGCTCTTGAGCAACTCCAGCACTCGCGGGGTCGACAGGTGATTGCGCACATCCGCCAGGCCGATCCGCGCCGGTATCGCGCAATGCCGAGCACAGGCAGCGAGCAGCGTCGCCTTGGGCACGCAATAGCTCTGCCCCAGCGCCAGGGCGTGGCTGCCGCACAGGGTCTGCGGATTGCGATTGAAGGCGTAGATGTTGTAACGGATCTCGTCACGCACGGCGTAATACAGGCTGATGGCCTGTTCCCTGGGATCGCGGCTGGCACCGCGCCGACTCTCGGCGAACTCCACCACCGCCGGGTGGTCACTATCGATGAAGCGTCCTGGATTCAGATACTCATGCATGAGAGCAGTCTCCTTGGGAAGCCTCGAGTCTAGCCTTGGGCCCCCTGCGTCGGGCACGACGATTCGGCCAACTGCCAGACCAACTACGCCTTTCCTGCGGGCAGCCCCTGGCGATAGCCACCCGGCCGCGCGCGCCCACAGACCTGGATACACCGCCTCGGCATCCGGCTTGCCAGATGCCGGCTAAGCTCTGAAGTGTTTTTGCCCTGTCTCACGGAGGATGGAATATGCTGCTGTTGTGGATACTGGTCCTGCTGCTCGGCGTCGCCTACCTGGCGCACCGACGCATCGCCGCCCTACCCGCCCTTGGCGCCGTGGCGCTGTATCTCCTGGCGATGGGGGCCTTCGGCCATGCCCCTGGCGGCCTGATGCTGGTGCTCTGGCTGCTCCTCGCGGCGATCGCCGTGCCGCTGTTGCTGCCGGACCTGCGCCGCCGGTTGTTCACTGCACCGCTGTTTGCCTGGTTCCGCAAGGTCCTGCCGCCGATGTCCGCGACCGAACGCGATGCCATCGACGCCGGCACCGTCTGGTGGGACGGTGAACTGTTCAGCGGCCGTCCGGACTGGAACAAGCTGCTGGCGTACCCCAAGGCGCAATTGACCGAGGAGGAACAGGCCTTCATCGACGGCCCGACCGAAGAACTCTGCGCCATGGTCAGCGACTGGCAGATCGGCCAGGACCTGGACCTGCCGCCCGCCGCCTGGGCCCACATCAAGGAACACGGTTTCTTTGCCCTGATCATCCCCAAGGAATACGGCGGCAAGGGCTTTTCGGCCTACGCCCACTCCCAGGTGGCGATGAAGCTGGCGACCCGCAGCGGCGACCTGGCCTCTACCGTCATGGTACCCAACTCCCTGGGCCCGGCCGAGTTGCTACTGCATTACGGCACCGAAGCCCAGCGCGACCATTACCTGCCACGCCTGGCCCGTGGCGACGACATCCCCTGCTTCGCCCTGACCGGGCCCCTGGCGGGTTCCGATGCCGGCGCGATGCCGGACACCGGGGTCGTCTGCAAGGGCGACTGGAACGGTGAGGAAGTTCTCGGCCTGCGCCTGAACTGGGAAAAGCGCTACATCACCCTCGGCCCGGTCGCGACCCTGCTCGGCCTGGCCTTCAAGGCCCACGACCCGGACCATCTGCTCGGTGACCAGGAAGACCTGGGCATCAGCCTGGCACTGATTCCCACCGATACTCCCGGTGTCGAGATCGGCCGCCGCCACCTGCCATTGGGCGCCGCCTTCATGAACGGCCCCAACTCGGGCAAGGACGTATTCATCCCGCTGGACTACCTCATCGGCGGCCGGGACATGCTCGGCAAGGGCTGGATGATGCTGATGAACTGCCTGTCGGTCGGCCGTTCGATCTCGCTGCCGGCCGTCGGTACCGGCGCGGCCAAGTTCACCAGCCTGGTGACCGGCCAGTACGCGCAGGTTCGCGAGCAGTTCAACGTGCCGCTGTCGGCCTTCGAGGGCATCCAGGAAGCGCTGGCACGAATCGGCGGCAATGCCTGGCTGATGGACAGCGCACGTATGCTCACCGCCAATGCCGTGGACCTGGGCGAAAAGCCCTCGGTGCTGTCGGCGATCCTCAAGTACCACCTGACCGAACGCGGCCGCGAATGCATCGGCCACGCCATGGACGTGCACGGCGGCAAGGGCATCATCATGGGCCCCAACAACTACCTGGGGCGCAACTGGCAAGGCGCACCGATCTTCATCACCGTGGAGGGCGCGAACATCCTCTCGCGCAACCTGATGATCTTCGGCCAGGGCGCGATTCGCTGCCATCCGTTCGTGCTCAAGGAAATGGCCCTGGCCGCCCGCGAGGACCACGACCAGGCACTTAAGGAGTTCGACGGCCTGTTGCTGCGGCATATCGGCTTTGCCGTGGGCAATGCCGGCAGCACCCTGCTGCTGAACCTCGGGCTCGGACATTTCGAGGCCGCGCCGGGCAACCGCCTGAGCCAGAAATATTTCCGCGCACTGAACCGCCAGGCAGCGGCCTTCGCCCTGCTGGCCGACCTGAGCATGATGCTGCTCGGCGGCGAACTGAAACGCCGCGAGCGGCTGTCGGCACGCCTGGGCGATGTGCTCAGCCACCTGTACCTGGGCTCGGCGGCGCTCAAGCGTTATCACGACCTGGACTCGCCGCAATCGCTCGACCCGCTGCTCGCCTGGGCCCTGGAAGAAAGCCTGGGCCATGCCGAGCGGGCGCTGGACGAACTGCTGCGCAACTTCCCCAGCCGGGTGCTCGGCTGCCTGTTGCGGGTTATCGTGTTCCCGTTCGGTCGCAGGCATACCGGACCGTCGGACGCCCTCGATGCCGAAGTCGCCGCCGTACTCGGTCGAGCCAAGGGCGACCCGGCCCTGGAGGCAATCCTTGCCGGCTGCTATCGCCCGCAAGCGGCGGACGATCCGGTCGGCGCGCTGCAGCATGCCCATGATCTGCTGGAGGCGAGCCATGAACCGCGGAAAAAGCTGCACATCGCGCTCAGGAACGGCCAGTTCGCCCCCGCCCCTGGAGAGTCGTTGATCGACGCCGGCCTGGAGGCCGGGGTCCTGCAGCCACGCGAGGCCGAAACCGTGCGCCAGGCCGAGGCAGCGCGGCGCAAGGTGATCGACGTGGATGATTTCAGCAAGGAGGAACTGCACCCGACCGCCGGCAAGGTCCGCTAGCCTCGGCATTGCAAGGGCCAGGCGACGTCCCGCCCGTCGCCCGACCGAGCCCGACGGGACAACAGGCGCGCGGAGCTTTATACTCCTGCGCCTGTTTTATTCTTGAGGCCCCTGCCATGTCCAACGTACTTGCCGATCATCTGGTCCTGCTCGACCACCTGCGCAGCATCCTGGTCGCCGTCGGCGAAGCCGAACAGGTGCCCGAGGAGAGCCATGCGTTGTTCCTGGAGCGCTTCGACGAGTTGCGCGCCCAACTGCCGGTCGACCCGATCGAAAGCCAGTACCTGGGCCAGGACCTGCTATGCCAGGTGATCCAGCGCTACCCGCAGATCGCCCACCTGGTCCCGCGCGACCTGCTGTGGTTCTTTGGCGGTGACTGCCTGCACTACATGCCCGACGAGGAACTGGACCTGTACCAGGCCCTGGAGGAGCGTCGCTACGAAGCCGAACAGAACGACGAACCGTTCGACTGGAACCAGGAAAAGCAGCTGCTGGCCCTGTCGGACCAGGACAGCAAGCACTGATTTCCCGGTTTTCCCTTCCGGCGCTCAAGGCCGTCCAATTACGCCCCGTAGCTGGACGCCGCACCGCCGGCTCCTACAAGAAGACGCGTGGTGTCCCCTGGATCACGGTGATACCGAAGCCTGGGCTGACTTGAGGGTGGGCTCGCGCGCCAGGCACTCCACCAGGTAGTCGATAAACACCCGCAGCTTCGGCGACAGATAAGGCGTCGGCGGATACAGCAACCAAAGGCCACCGTGGTAGGAGGCCAGGAACGTCCAGGCCGGCAGCACCTGCACGATCAGCCCCTGCTCCAAGGCATGTTTCGCCGTGAAGTACGGCAGGCTGCCAATCCCGATATGCTGCAACACCGCATCCAGCCGCACCCCCGTGTGGTTGGCCGCATAACGTCCGCGCACCCCGACCGTCACCGACTTGCCAGCGCGCCTGAACTTCCAGCGCGAGTCATTGGGCGTATCCCCCAGATAGATGCAACTGTGCTCCAGCAGGTCATGGGGATGCTGGGGTGTCCCGTGCTCGGCCAGGTACTGCGGGGTCGCACACAGCAGATGTTCGATCGGCATCAATTGGCGCCCCACCAGGCCGACGGGCGGGTGGTCGGTGATGCGCAGGATCAGGTCGACATTGTCCTCGATCAGATCGACAGGACGGTCCTCGAGAATCATCTGCACGTCGACCTGTGGATAACGCCGCAGGAACGCCGGCATGTGCGGGTGCACCACGAAACGTCCTACCGCCTTGGGCACGCTGACCCGCACCAAGCCTTGCGCCTCATCGGTGTACTGGCCGCTGATCTCCATCACCGAACGGGCCGCATTGACCATCTCCCGGCAACGCCTGAAGGCCTCTTCGCCGCTGTCGCTCAGGCGCAGCTTGCGCGTGGTGCGTTGCAGCAGGCGGGTCGCCAGGGCCTTCTCCAGGCGGGAAATCGAGCGACTGACCGCCGACGGCGAAGCCCCGAGCTGGCGGGCCGCCTCGGAGAAACTGCCGGTCTCGACCACCTTGACGAAAATCGCCATTTCGCCCAACAGGGCCAGGGGTGGATTTATGCTCATGACGCACAGGTCCATTGAGATTTGATCGGATTATCACACGCCGTGGCCATTTTTATACTGGTCACCGACAAAACCCAGCGAGATCCGAACCATGACGCACCGCCTGTTTTTCCATGATGACGCGCTGACCGCCGAGGTCGAAGTACTGAGCTGCGAAGCCTGCGCCGAACAGTTCGCGGTCATCCTCGAGGCCACCCCCTTTCACCCCCAGGGCGGCGGTCAGCCGTTCGACACCGGCACCATCGGAACCGCCCGGGTGCTGCGCGTGCTGCAGGAGCCGGGACGAATCGTGCATTACCTGGACAGTGCCGTGCCGGTCGGAACCGCCCAGGCCAGCGTCGATAGCGAACGACGGGCGCTGCATGCGCGCCTGCATTCCGCTGGCCACCTGATCGGCCACTATGGCGAAAGCCAGGGCTGGAAACCGCAGAAAGCCCACCACTGGCCGGGTGAAAGCCGCGTGTCCTTCTGCCGTGGCGAGTCGGCGCAGGCCTTTACCGCCCAGGACGTGGAGGCCGCGCTGGCCGGCTGGATCGCCGGCGACCTGCCTCGTCACCTGCTACTCGAGGGCGAACAGCGCAGCGTCGGTTTCGGTGACCTGCCGAGCTATCCCTGCGGCGGTACCCATGTCGTTTCGACCGCTGTGATCGGGCTGGTCGAGGTGCTTTCGGTAACCGAGAAGAAAGGCGTGCTGTCGGTCGCCTACCGAGTGATCTGAGCCTTTGTCGATATCCTGGAACCCCTCATGCATTCCCAATACCTTCATGAATTCATCGCCCTGGCGACCATCCACTTTCTCGCCGTGGTCGCCCCGGGCCCGGACTTCGCCGTCACCATCCGCCAGAGCGTGCGCTTCGGCCGGCTGGTCGGATTGCTCACCGCGCTCGGCATTGGCGCGGGCATCTCGGTGCATGTGCTGTACACCCTGCTCGGCGTCGGCGCCCTGATGAACAGCGCCCCCTGGCTGCTGCATGTCGCCAAGGTCATCGGCGCCGGCTACATCCTCTACCTGGGCATCAACCTGCTCAGGAGCAAACCACAGGCAGCCCGGGCAGCTCTCGACACCCAAGCGGCAGACGAGGCTCCGCGCCAGGGTCTGCTGAAAGCCTTCTCGACAGGCTTCCTGACCAACGCCACCAACCCCAAGGCCACACTGTTCTTCCTGGCGATCTTCACCACGGTGGTCAGTGCCTCCACCCCCCTGCAAATCCAGGCGCTTTATGGCTTGTGGATGTGTGCCGTCAATGCGTTGTGGTTCATCCTGGTCAGCCTGCTGTTTTCCAGCGAGCGGGTGCGCCAGGCCTTCCTGAAGATGGGCCACTGGTTCGAGCGCAGCATGGGGGTCGTGCTGATCCTGTTTGCCGGGCGACTGGTGCTTTCCCTCTAGTCCCGCCCGCCTTGGCAGGCAACAGATTTGCACGACCGTTGTGCGAAAAATCAACGAAGCGGCACTCCCGTACCACCTGTTCAAGATGTTAGCTTGAACAGGTTTTTGTCCTATCGATCAGATATTTCCCACACTCCGTTTGCAAAGGAATGCCCCTCGCAATGAACTTCGCACTCAAGCAACTGGCCTGCGCAACCCTGCTGGCCAGCCTTTCGGCGCTCGCCGCCCCCGCCTTCGCCAACATCAGCGCACAGCAGAACGAGGCGATCCTCAAGGCCTTCAGCGGCACCTCGGTCAAGGACTTCCGACAGTTCCTCGGCAGCCTGGGCAAGAGCGAGCTGGCAAAGAGCGCCAAACTGGAGCCGGCCATCAGTGCCTTCCTGGGCAACAGGCAACTGTCCACACCACAGCAGAACGAAATCCATCGCCTGCTCGGCCTGTACGCGCGAGTGAAGTACGGCAAGGCTGCCACCGAAACCCTGCGAGAACTGGTGGAAATCCCGACCTTCCGTGTCGACGGCGTGGAACAGCACGAGAACCCGGAATTCGTGCGGATCGCCGACAAGATCCGGAGCCTGGCCCAGGCCTTCAACCTGGACTTCCGCAACATCGACAACCGCGTCTACGAAATTTCCCTCGGCGGCAGCGGCAAGGAAGTCGTCGGCATCCATGCCCATGCCGACGTGGTACCGGTGACCCCGCAAAACTGGGTGCTCAAGGACGGCACCCACCTCGATCCCTTCAAGGTCACCCTGATCGGCGACCGCATGTACGGTCGCGGTACCGAGGATGACAAGAACGGTATCGTGGTGGCGCTCTATGCGATGAAGATCATCAAGGAAGAGAAACTGCCACTGGCGCGGAATTTCAAGTTGCTGGTGGACACCACCGAAGAAACCACCGGCGATGCCATCCCCTACTACTTCGAACGCAACCCGACCCCCGAGTACAACCTGGCGCTGGATGGCGGCTACCCGGTGGTGATCGCCGAAAAAGGCTACGGCACCATCATGGCCCGCTTTGCCCGGCGCACGGCAGAGGGCCAGGGCGCCGAGATCACCTCGCTCACCGGCGGCCTGGCGACCAACCAGATTCCATCGGCGTCGGTCGCCACCCTGGTCACCGACAAACCTGCCGAGCTGGCCGCCAGCCTGCAAAAAGCGGGTGCCGACTACATCAAACAGCATGGCGGCAACTTCGAGGTAAACGCCAAGTTCTCCGGCAAGGACGTCACGCTGACCGTGACCGGTGTTTCCGCCCACTCCTCCGAACCCGAGTCAGGGGTCAACCCGGTGGCGCGAATGCTCGACTTCATCAACAGCCTGGACGGCCAGGTCGCGCTCAAGCACAACCACATCACCGATGCAGCCCGCTACGCCGCCGACAACTGGGGGTTGGATTACCTGGGCAAAAAGCTGGGGGTCGGTTTTGCCGATGAGTTCATGGGCCCGCTGACCACCTCGCTGACCTATGTCGGCCAGGATGACAAGGACTTCAAGCTGGCGGTGAACCTGCGGGTGCCGAAGGGCAAGACCCCGGAGGTGCTCAAGGCCGAAATCGCCGACAAGCTCGATGCCTGGAGCAAGAAGAGCCATGTCGCCGTGAATTTCGACTACAAGATCGCCGAACCGATGTACCGCAACCCCGAGGGTGAGTGGGTCAAGGCACTGCTCGCGGTCGCCAGCGAAAACCTCGGCATGCCGCACAAGTTCGGCACCTCCGCCGGCGCCACTTCGGTCCACGAGCTACCCAACGGCGTGCAATTCGGACTGGCTCGACCGGAGGTCAAGTACACCGGGCACACCGATAACGAGTTCAAGACCGTTGAGCAGTTCCAGCTGGACCTGCAGATCGTCACGGAGATGATGGGGCGCATCGGGCAATTGCCGAAGCTTTGATGGTATTCCGGACCCGCCGCAACGGCGGGTCCTGGCTTCATGCAGTCCGGTGCCGCACAGACCCGAGAACTCAAGACCTGATCGGTGAATACGACGCCTATCAGCCAACCAGTGCCTGTCAGCAACCCGCTTCCCGCTGACGCCGGAAGGCCAAAGGCATGCACTCGCCGCCGAAGATATGAACAACACGCACGAACAAAAACGCCGCTCATTGCTGAGCGGCGTTTTCGTTTAATTTGGAGCGGGAAACGAGACTCGAACTCGCGACCCCGACCTTGGCAAGGTCGTGCTCTACCAACTGAGCTATTCCCGCAAATGGCGTCCCCTAGGGGACTCGAACCCCTGTTACCGCCGTGAAAGGGCGGTGTCCTAGGCCACTAGACGAAGGGGACACGCTACCCGGAACACATGGTGTGTGTTACGGTGTCCAGAACCACGTCCGAAGACCTGTTCCTGGTTTCACTCGACTCTGCCCGAAGGCAAGACCGTTTAAAATTGGAGCGGGAAACGAGACTCGAACTCGCGACCCCGACCTTGGCAAGGTCGTGCTCTACCAACTGAGCTATTCCCGCATTGGCGTCCCCTAGGGGACTCGAACCCCTGTTACCGCCGTGAAAGGGCGGTGTCCTAGGCCACTAGACGAAGGGGACACGCTACAACATTCACTCCCTGCCGCGTTTCGCTGTGTGCTTTACGCTGCAAGTGGCGCGCATTCTATGGATGGTTCGCAGAGTCGTCAACCCCCAAAGATAAATTTATTTAAATCAATGACTTCGCCCCGCTTTGCAGGCCTTTCGAGGGCGCTCTCGCGTCCCGGGTTTGACGCCTGTATTCTGGCACTCGACAAGACGCTATAGTTCGCCAGCCTAAATAGTGGCAATGTGGAATACATCTATAGAAGAAGCGCTCTGCAGCCGTGCAGCACGTCATTCAGCGCTATCGGCAACCACGCCAAGCCACTACACTGAATTTGCACTACACCTTGAAGAGGTCTTAACGGTGACACCACTTATGATCACCCTGCTGGTCGCAGCCGGGATCTTTCTCCTGATCGGCATCGGCTTCCTCAACCATATGGCTGAGAACAGCAAGCTGGAAAAGGCACGCCTCAAGGTCGAGCTCAGTGATCGCCTGCGTCGCTGCGGCGAACTCACCGAAACCTTCCCCGGCCAGTTCATGAGCCCTGGCCTCAAGCTGCTGCTCACGCGCCTGGAACTCAACGTCACCCAGCGCCTGCTTAATATGGAAAAGGGCAACGATCGCCTCAAGACGCGAATCCAGGAACTCAATGGCCTGATCGCCCAGGGCGAGTCGATCGCGATCAACAATCCACAGGCCCCCATCCAGACCGAGGCCAAGGCCAAGGACGTGCGTTTCCTGCTTGAAGCGATGCACACCCAGATCACTCGTGCCGCCCAGGAAGGTTTCCTGCCGGCCAATGAGGCCAAGCAGTGGATTCGCGAGGTTCGCCATATCCTGGTGCTGCTGCATATCGAGTTCTTCAACAACCTCGGCCAACAGGCATTGCAACAGGAACAGCCGGGGCAGGCCCGCCTGGCCTTCGAGCGTGGTGCGCAGTACCTGCGCAAGCAGCAGGAACCGGCGATGTATGCCGAACAACTGCAATTGATGGAAAAACTGCTGGCGCGGGCCAACGCGATGGTACTGGCGACGTCCCAACCGGCTGAGGATGATGTGAACGAGTTGACCCAGGGCCTCAAGGAAGTCGAGGCAGACTGGAAGAAGAAGGCCATCTACGACTGAGCCCGCCTTCGGCGGATCGTCGCGACGCCGCCGCAGCGAGCCGGCTCCTGCGCAGGGCCTGGCTCATGGAAAGCAGGCACAAAAAAAAGGACACGCCAGGCGTGTCCTTTTTTATACCCGGGCACAGGCCCGAATGGCATCAGGCAGCCGGATTGATCGGCTTTTCCGGGTACCAGACGTCCAACAGCGGGCTGACTTCGACCGAGGTCAGTTCGCTGCGGCCCTTGAGCCAGGCTTCAACGGCAGCGCGCTGCTCTTCGGAGACCGAGCCACGCTTGATCAGGCAGACCAGACCGAAGTCATCGCCACCGACATAGCCCAGACCGTTGGCTTCCATGGCTTCCTTCAGGAAAGCGTCGAGGAAAGCATCGATAGCCTGTTCGCTCAGGTCTTCTTTGAAATCCAGGTTCAGCTCGAAACCCAGCTCTTGAAACTCATCAACGCACAGTTTTTTGCGCAGACGCCGGGAACGGTTGGTCGCCATGAAACAATCCTCAAAAGTAATAACGGGCGGCACTTTAGCAGTTTAAGGGCGCAATTGCCCGAATCCGTGCACGACACCGACCAAACGCCAGGAAAAATCCTGTTGTCGCCAGGGCCGGCTGGCCCCCACGAACACCCTACTGATGCATAATGCCGTCACTTTCATGACCGTTGAGGGCCTTTTCATCCATGCCCTCGTATTTTTCCCCTCGGCTGTAGGGCTTTACTTCA
This sequence comes from Pseudomonas vanderleydeniana, assembly GCF_014268755.2. Lineage (NCBI taxonomy): Bacteria > Pseudomonadati > Pseudomonadota > Gammaproteobacteria > Pseudomonadales > Pseudomonadaceae > Pseudomonas > Pseudomonas vanderleydeniana. The sequence continues at coordinate 5,518,423 of NZ_CP077093.1, forward strand.
TATGATCAGATCTTTGCGCCCATTGGCACTCGCCGGCCTGCTCCTCCCTGCCGCACTCTCTCTCTATACAGCCACCACCTACGGCGCCCCCGTCAACACCAGCCTCTCCCCCAAAGTCCAACAGGCGATCAAGGCCAACAAGCTGCAGGACGAAGCCCTGTCGCTGGTCATGCTGCCGCTCGACGGCCCCGGCACACCGACGGTCTTCAATGCCGACGTGTCGGTGAACCCGGCCTCGACCATGAAGCTGATCACCACCTACTCCGCCCTGGAGATGCTCGGCCCCAACCACCAGTGGAAAACCGAGTTCTACACCGATGGCACCCTGAGCGACGGCATCCTCAACGGCAACCTGTACCTCAAGGGCGGCGGCGACCCCAAGCTGAACATGGAGAAGCTGTGGCTGCTGATGCGTGACCTGCGCGCCAACGGCGTGACCCAGGTGACCGGCGACCTGGTGCTCGACCGCGGCTTCTTCGTGCCGCCCCAGCAGACACCAGAGTTCGACGACGACGGCAATGACGAAAACCGGCCGTTTCTGGTCAAGCCCGACGCCCTGCTGGTCAACCTCAAGGCGTTGCGCTTCGTCGCCCGCAACGACTCGGGCAAGGTGCTGGTATCGGTCGAGCCGCCGATCGCCAGCATCCATATCGATAACCAGGTCAAGGTGATCAACGCCAAGCAGTGCAGTGGCGACGTGCGCTACAACCCGGTAGCCCAGGCCGACGGCACGACTACTGTCACCGTCAGCGGCCAGTTGGCCGAGGGCTGCAGCTCGCAGACCTACCTGTCGCTGCTCGATCACCCGACCTATACCGCCGGTGCCGTACGCGCCATCTGGCAGGAACTGGGTGGCAGCATCCAGGGCAAGGATCGCCAGGGCACCGTCCCCAAGGACGCCAAGGTCCTGGCCCGGGCCTTCTCGCCCGACCTGGCGGAAATCATCCGCGACATCAACAAATACAGTAACAACACCATGGCCCAGCAACTGTTCCTCAGCCTCGGTGCGAAGTTCCGCAACGATGCCGACGGCGACGATGCCAAGGCCGCCCAACGGGTCATCCGCCAGTGGCTGGCACAGAAAGGCATCACCGCCCCGCACCTGGTGATGGAAAACGGTTCCGGCCTGTCCCGCGCCGAGCGGGTCAGCGCGCGGGAAATGGCAAGCATGCTGCAGGCGGCCTGGAAAAGCCCCTACGCCGCGGAGTTCATCAGCTCACTGCCGATCGCCGGCATGGACGGCACCATGCGCAAGCGCCTGAAGCACACGGCGATGTCGGGCGAGGCGCATATCAAGACCGGCACCCTGAACACCGTACGGGCGATTGCCGGCTTCAGCCGTGACAGCAACGGCACGACCTGGGCCGTGGTAGCGATTCTCAACGATCCGAAGCCCTGGGGCGCCTCGGCGGTACTGGACCAGGTACTGCTCGACCTGTATCGCCAGCCACGACCGGCCCGCGCCGACGACTGATCCACCAGGCGTCAGTCCTGCTCCACCGTCACCTGGTCACGGCCGTTCTGCTTGGCCAGGTACACACCCGAGTCCGCGCGCAGCAATAACGCATCCGCCCCCTCGCCGACTCGCCAACTGGCGATACCGAAGCTGGCCGTCACCTGCCCGACACGCCCGAAGGGGGCACAGCGCAACGCCAACCATAACTCCATCGCCAGGGTGCTGGCTTGCCCGGCGTCGGTGTTGGGGCACAGCACCATGAATTCCTCGCCCCCCAGGCGACAGAACACATCGGTACGGCGTAGCCGGTGGCCAACCCGCAGGCACACTTCCTTGAGCACCCGATCGCCCTCGGCATGGCCGTGCTGATCGTTGATCCGCTTGAAATGATCGATGTCGAGCATGATCACCGACAACCTGCCAGGGCCACGCTGGGCCAGCGCCATCTCGGCACTCAGGCGTTCCTGGAAATAGCGGCGGTTGTAGATACCCGTCAGGGAGTCGGTGACCGACAGGGCCCGCAGCTCGTCCTCGACCCGCTTGAGGTCGGAGATATCCGAAAGATAGCCATGCCAGAGCACCTCGCCCCCCGGCAGGCGTTCGGGCAGCGCCTCGCCACGCAACCAGCGCACCCCGCGCGTCGGCAGGATCACGCGAAACTCCTCGCGCCAGGGGCTCAGCCGCAGGGCCGAGACCTGGATCGAGGCCCTCAGCTCCGCCAGGTCATCCGGATGCACTCGCTCGAACGCTGGCGCGGCATCCTCCTGCAGCAACCGGACATCGACTTCGAAGGTATCCCCGGTGCCGGCACTGGCGTAGACGAACTGCGAACTGCCATCGAGGTTGAGCTTGTACTGGTAGAGACTGCCAGGCACGTTGGCACTGAGTTTTTCCAGCAGGCGGTCGCGCACCTGCAATTGCGCGGTACGCTGCTCCACCAGGCGCAGTGCACGCTGGCGCTGGCTGACCAGGCTGTACAGCAGGGCGCTGAGCAACACGCTCAACAACCCGCCCAGCACCACCAGGCTGCTCACCGAGGAGTGGTTGGCCTGCTTGAACGGCTCGCTGGAGTCGATGGTCACCTGGTAGTCACGATCGGCCAGCCGCAGCAGGCGAACAGCAGTCAGGGAATGTTCCATGGGTGGATTGGGTGACTGGTACAACACCTCATGCTCGCCCTCGGTCGACAGGTCGAGAATGCGCACCGACAGGTTGTCCTGGCTCTGTTCCGGCAAGCCGTCAGTCACCAGCTGGCGCAGGCTGATCACCGCCAGTACATAGCCGAGGGGCCCCGGTTGCGGCTGCCCGACGGCGGTGGGCATCACCACGGGGGCGACCAGCAGCGCACCACGGTCATAGCCCGGTTCGACGCCCACCAGGTTCAACGGTTGCGAAATGGCCATGAGACCCGACTCACGGGCCCGCTCCAGGGTCGCCCGACGCAAGGGTTGCGCCAGCAGGTCATAACCCAGCGGCGAGCCCAGGGGGCTTTGCGTCTCGCTATAAAGCACCGGCACGTACTCGTCACGTACCTCCGCCAACTGCAGGTGCCCCTGGGCATCGAGTTCGCGGATGGAAAAATCGCCGATGCCCTCGGCGCGAACCCGCCGCTCGAAGAGCGCCCGTGCGCTGCCACCCACCCGTGGCGCCCACGCATAGGCCTGGGTACGCCGCAGCAACGGCCGGGCATAACCGGTGAATTCACGGCGGGAAACCGAATCGGAATTGACGAAGAAACGCCGCAGGCTGTCGAGCCGCTGTATCTGATCGTCGAAACGCTCCTCGATCCGACTGAAGCGTTCGCTGGCCAGCAAATCGAAACGCTGCTGCAGCTGTCGCTGGTAGAGGTCGTGGCTACCCACGGCCAGCAACAGCGTCAGCAGCCCGCCCGCCAGCAGGACCAGCACGGCGACCAGCCACGCTGAGGCATCTTCGCTGATAAAGCCAAGAATCTTGGGGCGTACGGCATGCGACGACATAGGCGACAACTCATCACGCCGGCGTGTTTACATCACTTTGGCTTCGACTGAGTTATAGCTATTCGCCAGTAGTTTAGCCAGTCCCGGAGGCTGCGGAGCCCACAAAAAACGGGGCTCCGCAAAGACGGGCGGATCAGCGGGCGGTGATTTTCCAGGCGCGATGGATCTTGCTGTTGCGGGCAAAGTCCGGGGCCACGGTCTGGCTGCTGATTTCCTCGACGGCATAACGCGTGGTGATGTGCTCTTCCAGCTGGAACTTGCGGAAGTTGTTCGAGAAGTACAGCACGCCGCCCGGGGCCAGGCGGGCCATGGCCAGGTCGAGCAACTGCACGTGGTCACGCTGGACGTCGAACACGCCCTCCATGCGCTTGGAGTTGGAGAAGGTCGGCGGATCGATGAAGATCAGGTCGAACTCGTCGCGGTTGCCTTCGAGCCAGGCCATTACATCGCCTTGCTCCAGGCGGTTCTTGTCGGAGAAACCATTCAGCGACAGGTTGCGTCGCGCCCAGTCCAGGTAGGTTTTCGACAGGTCGACACTGGTCGTGGTGCGCGCACCGCCCTTGGCTGCGTGCACACTGGCGGTTGCGGTGTAGCAGAACAAATTGAGGAAGCGCTTGCCGGCCGCCTCTTTCTGGATCCGCAGGCGCATCGGCCGGTGGTCGAGGAACAGCCCGGTGTCGAGATAGTCGGTCAGGTTGACCAGCAGCTTCACCCCGCCTTCGTTGACCTCGAGGAACTTGCCCTGGGCGCCCTGGCGCTCGTACTGACGGGTCCCGCTCTGGCGCTCACGACGCTTGATGATCACCCGGCTCTTGTCGACGTTGAGCGCCTGGGGAATCGCCGCCAGGGCATCGAACAGGCGAGCCTGGGCCTTTTCCGGGTCGACCGACTTGGGCGCGGCATACTCCTGCACGTGAACCCAGTCGTGGTACAGGTCGATCGCCAGGGAGTACTCCGGCATGTCGGCATCATAGACCCGGTAGCAGTCCACGCCTTCACGCTTGGCCCACTTGCCCAGTTGCTTGAGGTTCTTCTGCAGGCGATTGGCGAACATCTGCCCGCCTTCGCTCAGGCGTGCCGGCTCGGTGGCCGGCGCCGCGATGCCGGCTTCGTCACCGGCTTCGGCCAGTTCACGCTCGACCTGGCGTTGCTCGGCAGTACGGCGCTCGCCGGTGACGAACTGATCCGGACGCACCTTGATCAACAGCAGCTTGCACGGCAAGGCACCGTTCCAGAACGCGTACTGCTTGTGGCTGCGGATGCCCATGCGTTTGCCCAGGTCCGGCGCCCCGGTGAACACCGCCGCCTCCCAGTTCAGGCAGGCCTGGCGCAGGCGTTCGCCGAGGTTCTGGTAGAGATAGAGCAGGCTCGCCTCGTCGCCCAGGCGCTCGCCGTACGGCGGGTTGCAGATCACCAGGCCTTTCTGGTTCTGGTCCGGGCGCGGCTCGAAGGTGCCGACTTCGCCCTGGTAGATCTTGATCCAGTTGCTCAAGCCGGCCCGCTCGACGTTATTGCGCCCCGGCTGAATCAGCCGCGGGTCGGCTTCATAACCACGAATCCACAGCGGCGGCTTGGCCAGGCCGGCTTCGGCACGGGCTTCGGCCTCGGCCTGGACCTTTTTCCACACGGCCGGGACATGCCCCAGCCAGGCATCGAAGCCCCAATGGACCCGATTGAGGTTCGGCGCGATATCGGCGGCGATCATCGCCGCTTCCACCAGGAAGGTACCCACGCCACACATCGGGTCGGCCAGCGCGCCACCTTCGGCGGCGATGCGCGGCCAACCGGCGCGAATCAGCACCGCCGCCGCGAGGTTTTCCTTGAGCGGAGCCGCGCCCTGCTGCAGGCGATAGCCGCGCTGGTGCAGGCTGTGCCCGGACAGGTCGAGAGACAGGATCGCCTCGCCCCGGTCCAGGCGCAGGTGGATGCGCAGGTCCGGGCTGACCTTGTCGATGCTCGGCCGCGCGCCGGCTGGCGTGCGCAGCTTGTCGACGATCGCATCCTTGACCTTGAGCGCACCAAAGTGGCTGTTGTCGATACCCGAGCCGTGGCCACTGAACTCCACCGCCAGGCTGCCATCGGCGAGCATGTGGTCCTGCCAGTCGACATCCAGCACGCCCTGGTACAGGTCGTCGGCATTTTTCATCGGGAAACGCTTGAGTACCAGCAGTACGCGGTTGGCCAGGCGTGACCAGAGGCACAGCCGGTAGGCCGTCTCCATGGTGGCCTGGCCGCGAATGGCCGAGGTGTGCTCGCGCGCCTCCTCAAGGCCAAGCCCGACGGCTTCCTCAAGGAGCAGGCCTTCGAGACCTTTGGGGCAAGTGAGGAAGAGTTCGTAACGATCCGACATGGGAATTCCAGGGCCTTGAGCAGTCAATGAACGGACGACGCATCGCCGTTCGGTTTCGATCGAGCACTTTTCTCGAAGAGTGCTCGTGTGGCGCACCATTACGCCATTCCACCCCGGCTGATTTCATTGTCCCACTACCTGAAAAACAGGAGGACAAATGAAATTGGACGCCGGAGCAGTTCAATCTTTCCGTAACAAAAAGTCACATCGTGACCCTTCGTCGAATAATACCTGAGCACAACGGGTCGGTATTCGCAGTGGCGAATTAAACTCATTGTTCATGCAAGGGCTGATCATAGCTGGATTTTCTGCCACAGGCCGAGCAAATGGCCAGCTGATCTTATGGCCCTAACACTCATATCGTTACGTCCTTATGACAAAACGATCATTCACACGCCTCCGCGCATTGGTTAGAAATCAACTCAGGTTGACGTCGCAATGGCGTCAACAACCCGCTCCCTGCCGAAACTCGCCGACCAACGCGTGCGGGTTGTTTCGTGCGGAGCGGAGCCCGCCACGCCGGCAGCGGGCACCAAGCAGATGCAGAGCAATGCAATCTGCGCGGCCTCGACAGAGGTCGACGGGACATATAACAGTCAACCAGTGAGGGCAACACCCTATGAGAAGACTCAAGCGTGATCCGTTGGAAAGAGCGTTTTTACGCGGATATCAATACGGCGTTAACGGCAAATCCCGCGAGCTTTGCCCCTTTACTCTACCGTCGGTACGCCAAGCCTGGATCAACGGCTGGCGCGAGGGACGTGGCGACAACTGGGACGGTATGACCGGCACCGCGGGCATCCACAGACTCAACGAACTTCACGCTGTCGGCTGATCAGGGCACATTCCGACACCACAATTCGAGCATGATGATCAAACCAAGCGCGCCCCATCCGGGCGGCGGGCTTCGGCCCAGGGGCTCCAGGTGGAGCCCTTTTTAATGCCTGCGATTCGCCGTCCGTTTCAGCGACGGTAGGCCGCAATGGCATCCACCGACTCGCGAATCAATGCCGGGCCCTTGTAGATGAAGCCCGAGTACAACTGCACCAGGCTCGCGCCGGCGGCGATCTTCTCGGCCGCGTGCTCACCCTCGGTGATCCCGCCAGCGGCGATGATCGGTAGGCGCCCCGCCAGTTCCGCCGCAAGCACCTTGACCGTGTGCGTGCTCTTCTCGCGTACCGGCGCACCGGACAGGCCACCGGCCTCGTCGCCATGGGCCAGGCCCTCGACGCCGACCCGGCTCAGGGTGGTGTTGGTGGCGATCACCGCATCCATGCCCGACTCCAGCAGCGCCTGGGCCACCAGTACGGTTTCCTCGTCGGTCATGTCCGGGGCGATCTTGATCGCCAGCGGCACGTGCTTGCCATGTTGCGCGGCCAACTCCTGTTGGCGCTTGTGCAGGGCCTCGAGCAATTGCTTGAGCGAGTCACCGAATTGCAGGCTGCGCAGGCCCGGGGTGTTCGGCGAGCTGACGTTGACCGTGACGTAGCTGGCGTGGGTGTAGACCTTGTCCAGGCAGATCAGGTAGTCGTCGACTGCGCGTTCTACCGGCGTGTCGAAGTTCTTGCCGATATTGATGCCGAGGATGCCGCTGTAGCGCGAGGCACGAACCCGGGCCAACAGGTTGTCCACGCCCAGGTTGTTGAAGCCCATGCGATTGATGATCGCCTCGGCCTCGGGCAGGCGAAAGATCCTGGGCTTCGGGTTGCCCGGCTGTGGCCGCGGGGTCACCGTGCCGATCTCGACGAAGCCGAAACCCAGCTGGGAGAAACCGTCGATGGCCGCCCCGTTCTTGTCCAGGCCCGCGGCCAGGCCCACCGGGTTGGGGAAGGTCAGTCCCATGACCGTCACCGGATTTGCAGCCGGTGCCTTGCACAGCAGGCCGTTGAGTCCCAGGCGTCCGCCCGCACCGATCAGGTCCAGGGACAAATCATGGGAAGTTTCCGGAGAAAGTTTGAACAACAGCTGGCGGGCCAGGTTATACATGGGCGGACATGACTCGGATGGCGGCGAATTGAACCGGTGATTATAGCCGGGCCGCCCCCTGACAAGCGAGGTCACCAGTCCGCGTTTTCCCAACTATCGTCAGCCAGTGGCTGGAACACCTCGTGCAAGTAGCGGTTGATGAACAGGCCGGCGCCAAACAGGCGGTTCATCGCTTCGCGCATCTCGCGCTCCTGCGCCGAGCCTGCCAGGCCCTCTTCCTTGAATCGCGCCAGGATCTGCCCGACCACCTTCAGTTGCTCATTGAGGGAGCGATAGTCCGGCTGGCCTTCCCCGTTGCTGCGGTAAGCACTGATGAACCGCAGGATCGCCGGGCTCCCCGCCCCCGCCAGCTCCAGCAGCCGCTGGTAGAACGTCTCAAAGTCCGGCCCAGGAGACGGGGCGGCGCTCAGCCGCTGCTCCAGGGGCGTGACCGAATCGCTTGCGGCGACCGGCACCCAAGAGCCACCGTCAATCCGCATCATGGCTTTGCAACGGCGCTGGCGAGCCAGCTCCGGTGAACGCCGAAACCAGCCGCGCCAGGGCCTGGCGGGCCTGCTCATCCAGTTCGCGGACACCGTCCGGCAGCCCCACCAGTTGACTCAATACCTGCGGTGCCAGTGGCTCGCGGGCCGATTCGGGCTCGAATTCGAACAGTTGCTCGCCCAGACGGACGACATGCCGCTCCTGTTCGCAGAACTCGAACTGGACCGACTCCAGCCCCAGGCCTTCCAGTTGCTCACGCAACCTCGCCACCCGCCCCCGATAACGCCGGGGCAGCAGGATCTGCAAGGCCGAACGCCCGCTCTCGGCCTGTTCTGCCAACCAATGCTCAAGCATCTCGTCGAACCAGCGAGGATCATCCAGCAGGTGCTTGAGCAATTGCCGGACCGATTCGGCCATTTGTCGATGCAACTGCCCGGCCAGGCGCTGCGTCTCGCACAGGCCGCGGGCCAGATCGACCGCGGCCTGCAAGACGCCCTCGCCATAACCTTCGGCAAAGGCTGCGGCCCGGATGGCCTCAACGTGGCCCTGCGCCTCGTCGAGCAGGTCACGGGCCCGCCGCCGGGCCTCGAGCTCCAGTGCCCGGCAGCGACGCGCCGTCGCCAGCTCCTGGCGGGTGACATGCACGCAGTCGGGGCCATCAGCGGGCAACTCGTCCAGGCTACGAAGAGTGTCGAGCATGCTGTACCGCCAGGAAGAACAACGCCGGATCGGACTGCGAGACCGGCAGGCAGGCCTGCCAGGCGACCACCGTCGCCGGGAACTGCAACACCAGTCGCTCGCGCAGTGCTGCCGGCAGCGCCAATCCCAGCAGGTAAGCCAACCCCATGCCATCCACCTGCTGCAACACGGGATATTCGGCGCTGAGCGCCAGGGGTGAACGGGGGCCGATCGCACAGCGGGCGAACTCACGCACCTGCACGGACAACGCCCCCATGCGCGCACCGCGTGCCAGGGCCGGCCACAAGCGTTGCGCCCCCATCAGCCGGGCGACCTGCGGCAACTGTCGCCAGTGGCGGATCCAGACGGCAACGAACGTATCGGGGCGTGACAAGGACATCGGCAGTTGCAGGCCTTCCAGCAGAATATGGTTGAGTACCTGTCGTGTCGGCTCGTCGGCGAACGCCCCGGACAGTTGAAGTCGGCCCGGTTCGAGATAGTCCAGCGGCTGCCAGAGAATCTGCCGCAGGCAATCGTCCAGTTCGCTCATGAACGCCCGGGCCTCATGCGTAGCTGGTAGAACCCACCGGCCCCCAGCAGGGTGAGCATGACCACCGCGGCCAGCCACCAGGCGCTGCCCTGCGGTTCGGCAGCCACCGGTGCCACATGCTGGATCGGCCCCCGACGACTGAGCACCACCGAAATGTGTTCGTACTCCAGCCCCGCGAAGCTGTTCTTCAGCAGGCGCTTGATATCGCCAACCAGCAATCCCGGCTCGACATCGCGCTCATGCACCGCCAGCGCCGACAGGTGCACGGGCGCGGCCTTGCGTCCACCCTCCCCGGCCTCAAGGTCGTAACTGACATGTACCCGCGCCGAGACCACCCCTTCGAGCAGGTTGAGTGACTGCTCCAAGCGTTGCTCCAGAGCCGAATACAGGCGTGCCTTTTCCGCCCGGGGCGAGGCGACCAGCGAGTCGGCGGGAAACAGCTCGGCCACTTCCAGGCGTGGCCTGGAGGGCAACGAGTAGAGGCTGAGCAGGTCCACCGCTGCCGGAAAATCCACCCGCGCCACCCTGACGCTGTAGCCCGCCTTGCCGTTGTCGCGCTTGTCCACCCCGATGTTGTTGCGCTGCAACACCGCCACGACCTCATTGGCCTGTTGCTGGTCAAGGCCGTCGAGCAGGTCGGGCTGGCGGCAGCCCGCCAGGATCAGGCACAGCAACACCAGCCAGGTACCTGGCTTCATGACGAACGCAGGAGGGTTTCTGCCGTGCCCACGGCCTTGCGCACCAGGACATTGAGCAAGTTGATATCGACGGTGTGCTGCGCCAGTTGCTCCTGCAGCTGCGCCAGCCGCTCCGGGTGGGTGACATCGGGGCTGGCCAGTATCTGCTGGATCCCGCCCACCCTACCGGCCGAGCCTACCGCAGCACCGGCAAAGGCCTCGACCAGGCGAGCCTCCAGGGAAACCGCCGGGCTTTCCGCGGCAATGCGCAGCTCGGCCATCGCCACCTCGTCGCGCAGGCCAACGGTCGGAATTGAATAGGACATCGTATCCCTCGCAAAGGCCGGCGCTCGACGCCAGCCGGATCGGTGACGGAAGATCAGCGTGCCGCCTGGATGGTCGACATGTCGATGTCCTTGAAGCCCTTGATCGTGTTGGTCTGGACATTGCGGAACACGGTGTAGGAAGAAAAGGCCGACTGGTAGGCCGCCAGCAGGCCAGGGTCCGACGGGTCATCCTTGAGCGCCTTCAGCGCATTGTCCAATATGTCCTTGAGCGCCTTGGCGCCGGTCTCGAAAGCCTCTGCCTGCTTGCCCAGGAAGTCATCGTGGAACTCGATCGGTCTTGGGATACTCATCCATCACCTCACTTGCTGCGTCGTTGGAAAATACCAGGACGAATGGCTCGTCTTGATGTAGCCCCCGGGCCCCGCCTGAAACGAGCGCCCCTTGAATGGGTCGTCGCGAAGCTCGATGTCGAAGCGCACGCCATGGTTGCCCCAGCGGCGCTGGAAGTCCTCGATGAAGCGCCGGGCCTCTTCACGCTCGGCATCGTGCAGGTCGCCGACGATCCGCAATAGCACGGGCTCGCCCTGCCCGACCCGCTCATACGACAGCCCCAGGCGCTCCAGGCCCTGAGCCGCCAGCATCGCGGGCAGCTGCTCATCGATGAGCGCGAAGTCCACCTGCCGCACATAAGCGGCCTCGTCGAGCAACAGTCGCCGGACCTGCTGCCTGAGCTCGGCGTCAACCAGGCCTGGCGCCCCCCGCAGCACCCGCACACGATCAGGCTGCGACAGGTCAATCCGTACCACCTGCGATGCCGGAATCCGCTCGGCCAGCAACGACTCCAGGCGCCGGCTCTCCGCCTGTACATCCAGCACCGAGCTGGCGATGCCCTGCCGCATCAGTACCTGGCGACTCCAACTCGCATCGTGATCCGAGGTCACGAACACATGGACCCGCTCGTCCCGCCCCTGCAGGACCTTGATCGCGCCGCGGGTGCCGACGAGCAGCGCGGCAATGTCCGCCCGGGCACTGTCCATCGGCAACGACGAAACCGCCGCACACACCGCCAGCAGGATGAACAGCAGGAGGCTGACGACTAGCTTCCGGAGCCGTGGGCGCAGGCCACGGGCGCTCTTCAGCGGTTCGCTCGACAACGCCACCTCGAACAGATCCGGCGCCCAGGGCTCCCCCTCGGGCCGCAGGGCGACGAGCAGTTCGCCGATCCGCTCACGGCGCTGGAACACCACGTCGCGCAGTTCGACCTGCTCGCCCAGGATGCGCAGGCGCGCGCCCTCCGGGCCGAGCAGTACCTCGAAATTGCAACTGCGCCGCTCGACGGGAACGAAGATCGCCTCATCGGGCACCGCGGCCACCAGGCCTTCGTCGTCGAGCACATCAGCGGCTCCGACGATGAATAGCGTACGGCTGTTGCAGAGCCTGAACTCGCACCCTTGCAACAGGCCACTGCCCACTCTCAGCACGCAGGGTAAAAAGGGGTTATCCGACATCTCCACCCTCTTCGATGGGAAAGCGTCGGGCAGATGCTAGCCACGTCCGGCAGGCCGATCCTGATCGCCCGCCGTCGACATCGGAATATTCCGATCAGAAACGCCCCGTTCAGGGCACCAGAACCCGATAGAAACGCCAGACCTTGCGTGCATAACGCTGCCGAGCCGCCTGGCGATCTCCGGCGCCACCGGCGTTGTAGGCACCCACCGCCGTCCAGCCATAACCGTGCCGGGCAATGAACTGCGCCAGGATCGACGCCCCGACCCACACACTCAGGCAAGGCTCCTCAAGCAATCGCTGCTCGGTAATCCCCTGCCCGGATAATCGGGGCAGATGCAGACTGTTGATTTGCATGAGACCGATGTCGCGACTGCCATCAGGGTTGTGATTCATCGCCTGCGGTCGCAGGCCGCTCTCCACATGGGCAATGGCATACAGCAGTTCCGGCTCGATGCCATGGGCGCGCCCGGCACTCTCCCAGCAGAAGGCTGGTGCCGCCCCCGCCCACATCAGCAGCCACCAGGCAAGCCACGGGTTGCTCCTGCTCATGTTCAGTCCGGCTGCCGCCCTGCCGATATCCCCGGGGGCGAGACCAGCTGCGCACAATGCGCCTGGATAACGGCATACTGGTCACCGAGCAGCGGATGCTCGTCCGCCTGAGCCTCCAGCACGTCACGCGTCATGGCCAGGGCTGCCCAGGGATCGCGGGCAAAGACGATGCGGATGCGCATCAGTTGGGCCGCGATCGCGCCGGGGTCTTGCCGCAGCGCCGCCTCCAGGCACGCCAGAGCCCGTTCATCGTGCCCCCCGGCCCAGTAATGCCAGCCCTGCAGATAGTGGATATCGGCCCGTTCACTGCCCGCCAGACAACGCTGGAACAGCACCTGGGCGGCATCGTCACAGCCTTGCAGGCTGGTGACCAGGGCGAGCCGCGCCAGCGCCTCTCGGTTGCCCGGTTCCAGCTCCAGCGCCCGGGCCAACGCATCGCGGGCATTGCCGATCGCCGACTGCTGATCGATCGCCCCCAGCAGGGACAGCGCCAGATAGGCGTCGGCCACCCCCCACCAGGGCGGCACATAGCTCGCATCCATCTGCAGGCACTGGCGAAAATACAACAAGGCCTCGCGCACGCTTTGCACGGTATGCCGCTGTAAACCGTGCATGCCCTGGAGAAAGGCCAACGCCACGGGGTAGGACGAACAACCGTCGGCGGCAGGACGCACCTGGGGCAGATGACGGGCCACCATCGACACCATCGACCCGAGCACCTCCTCGCTCGTACCCTTGACGGTCATGGGACCATACACCAGATGGTGGCCGTGGCCGCGAATCAGTTCCACTGACAGTTCCAGCTGATCGCCGCAGGCCTGAAGGCGTCCACTCAGGTAGTAATCCGGCGCCAGCCGCTCCATCAGTTGCCGGGTATCGATCGCGCCGGCTCCCGCCATCGTCAGCGCCGCGGGCAGGATCCTCAGTGTGCCGTCGAATGCCGTCTTCAGTTGGCGAATCGTCGCCTCCTGAAGGCTCGACGACAACCGCTCATCCGCCTGGCGAAACGGCATCACCGCCAGCGAAGGCCCCGTCGGGGCCTCAACGGGGGGGGACACCAGTGCAGCCACCACACCGGTAAAACGGTAGCCCTTGCCGTACACGGTCGCGATATAGCCGCGCTCGGCGCCGAGCAACTTGCGCAAGGCATAGATACAACGCGTCAACGACTCCTCCGCGGCATCACTGCCGGCCCAGACGCGATCGAGCAGATGGTCCTTGGTGACCAGTCGTCCGGCGCAGTCGAGCAGCAGGCGCAGGACCTGCAACTCCTTGGGCGGCAGGTGAACGACCTTTCCATTGCGCAACAGCACACCATCGCCTTGCAGTAGCCACTCGCCGAACGCGAACGATTGTTTCAGGAAGTTATCAGTGGCAAGGCCCATATCGTGCTTGAAACCTCTATGCAGATGGACTGACATTCAAGAACGAGCCCCAGACACTGCGGGGTTCGTCACGAGGAACCAGGCGACTATAGAAACTTGGCCGACAACAATCCGTAGGACGTTTCTCCATAAAAACAAGAAAAACACCACATGTTTTGAGGATTCAAAAAACTTCACGCAACGGCAGATAGGTAGCAGCAGAAGTATCCCTAAAGGACGTCAGCAGCTTCCGCAACTCTACTGCACTGACGGGTATTTCCTACGAGGCGGCACACGTCCGCAATGGTGCGCCAGCTGGCCACGCCGTCCTCGGGCAAGTCGATCCGGAAGGCCTCGTTGAGCAGCATCACCATTTCGATGATGCCCATCGAGTCCAGGTACAGGTCCTCGATCAGCCGTGAATCGAGCAGGACCTGGCGTCGCTCCAGCTGGAAGTGGCCAGCCAGCAGGACCATGACCTGCTGTTCGATGAAGTGCTCGCAGTGGCCTGGTTTCAGATAGCTCATCGGTTGTTTCTCCAGCACAGGACACCGCCGGCGGCGCGTCCCGCAGGTTGCATCTTCGAGAAAGGGTGAAGGGGGCTGGTGGGTCAGGTGTGGCTCATGCTCTTGAGCATGTCCGCGAACTGGTTGATATGGTTGGAGAGGACCTTGATGAAGTTGTCGTGGGTCGAGTTGGCGCCGGAGTATTTCTGCGTGTACTCCTGGAGCTTGTTCTTCAGCCGTTCACCCTGGGCATTGAAGCCGGTCTGCCAGGACTGGAAGAGCGCGCTGTCCCACGTCACCGAATCACCGGCTGGCAGGTCCCGCAGCATCTGTTTCAGCGGGCCGGTGTCGAGCATGACGGAAAAATTCCCGTCGCCATCGTCTTTCAGGATGTCCGGATTGGTAGGGTCCAGGCCCAGCGTCCTGCACCACTGCTGCGCCGCCTCCTTGTCCGTGGTGGACCTTTCCGGAGGTTTGGGAAACAACACGCCGCTTGGCTTGTCAGGATTCTGCGGGTCAAAGGGTTCGACCTTGCTGAACGCATCGATCAGCTTTTCCAGGGCAGCTTTCAATTGCTTCACATTCAGCGTGATTTCCTTGCCTTCGTTGGTCGCTTCCATCCAGTCCTTGATCTTCGAGGTGATCTCGCGGTTGAACGCATCGAAAAAGGCCGAGTACTGCTGGACGATATTCTTGTAGACCTCCAGATAGCTGCCGCCGATCAGGTTGATCAGCTCGATCAGCTTGTCGAAAAACTCCGGTGTCTGCCCCGCCTGGTCTTCGGCCTGCGTGCGGACCTCGCCTGGAAGAGCGCCGTTGACTTCATTGATGATCGACCGTTGCCCGATCACGATCTCGTCGTTGCCCTCGACGATGCCGACGGAGAGTTCATCGAGTAATTTCAGGCGCTGCTCCAGCACCTTCTGCGTGTAGTCGCGCCGCTCCCCGTGGGCCTCCAGCAGCCGCTGCAGCTGACTCTGGACGGCCTTCAGCGCGACATCCAATGGAGCCTTGGACCCACGGGGCAAGGCGACGGTTTCAGGAACCGGCTCCTCTGGCGTGGCCGGACGCCGGACCAAGTCCCAGTTCGAGGTGAGCCGGATGTTCGAGATATCCATCAGGCACGCACCAGAGCATCGATCATGCTGCTTTGCGAGTGATTGATCTGATCGAGGATCTCCATCAGCTTCTGCAACAACGCCGCATCCCTGGTATCGACCTGCCCCTGCTCTTCCGCGAGGTTTTTCTGCACATTCTGGTTACTCTGCTGGAGTACGCCCCGCTCGTTCTGGACGACCTCCTCAAGCCGGATGGACGCATTCACCACATTGCTGACGACCGAGGACATCGAGCTCATGCTGTTGCCGATCGCGGCCAACTGATCCGGCTGGCGTGAGGCCAACTGGCTCATCCACTCGGAGGTCTCCCGACGCAGCCCGGCATCACTGATCAGCGTATTCAGCGAATGGCGATAAACCTCCTGTTCTTCAGGCTTGAGGACGTTCAAATGGTCGGGATCGTAGAGATCCTTGCGCAAGTCGGCCTGCAGGCGCCCGGCCTCCAGGGCATCGCTCCTGTTGGTGGTGATATCAGCCTGTTTGGCCTGGAAGCTCTTGATCGACAGGAACAGGCCGCCCCCCGACAAGGCACCGGCGGCCATCGCCATCCCGAGGCTGGAATACAGACTGGCATTGCCACCCTCACGAATCGCCTTGCCCTGCTCCACCGCAGCATTGGCGGACATCACACTGAAGTGTCCACGCAACTGGGCATTGGCCAGCCGGGCGATATTGAAGGCGATGATCGCTGTCAGCAGCACACCGATACGCTTCTCCCAGACGCTGGGGTCGAAACCCGACAACCCAGGGGTTTCGTCGCCGGCAGGCCGGACGACCGCGTTTACCACCGCGTCCAGCTCGTGGTCGGGCAACCCGCTGATATCGGTCAGCCGTGTGAACTCCTCGTCGCCAAGCTGGCCGATCAGCCTGGCAAGACCGGCAAGGTCGAACGAGCCCAGTTCGCGCAACTTCCTGAGTTGCCGGTCATCCAGCGGACCCAGCAGCGTCGTCGATTCGACGTCGGTGAAACCCAGGACAGCCAGTGGCCCTTTCAACACCTCGACGCTGTTCGAATGCGCGGCACAGACCTGCCTGTCGAGCTGGTGCTGCAACGGGGTGCTGTCGAGCAGAGACTTCGCGGGAGATGGCGGCAGCCCTGTGGCCGACTCGGGGGAAACGCCCCCACTGGGCACGGGTTGCATCAACGATAGATGGGAAATACCGTACATGGGAACTACCTCCGTTCAAGACTGATATTGCGAGCGACCTGCAGCGCCGCACCATGATCCTGCTGCACCCTGGCCATGAAGCGCTTCATCTGCTCGTCATTGTTCTGGATCGACCTGGCGAAGGTCTCCAGCGCCTCCTCCAGGTAACCTCCCAGCGCATCGACGATGGCCATGCTGACGCGGATATCGGCCAGATGCTCGGCGCCCTGTTTCTGGTGAATGCCGTTCTTGATCTGCAATCCCGACTGGGTGGCGGTACCGGCCGTCTGGACCACCGCGAGCAGCAGTTCGAGGCGGTTTTTCAATTGACTGATCGCCACCTCGTCGGTGGATGATGCCAATAGCCCACGCAGTTGCTCCGCCAGGCTGGCCAGACTCTTGCCCACGCTGTTCAAGCCCTGCTTGAGCAACTCGGGTACCAGCCTGGAGAACGCATCGCCCAGTTTCTCGACGACCTTGTTCATCACCGAGCCAAGCACCGGTCCCGCCGCCTGGATCCCCACCACTGCGGCGGCGATGACCATGACCACGGCGGCAATGGCCCCCATGATCGCGCCAATGATTTTCGCCTTGTCCTCGGGAACCCCCATTGCCATGAGGACCTCGCTGTACATGTCCGCCATCAGCTTGACCAGTTTCTGAAAGACCTCCATCACCGGCTTGATGGCCTTTTCCATGAACGAGTTGCCAGTCGCTTCCTTGACGATCATGTCCGACAGCGAGGCCAGCACGCCGACGATGCCAATCGCTGCGGCGACCAGGGCTCCGGCGGCGGGAGCTGCCGCCCCGAGGGTGGCGACGGTACTGACCACCGCCACCACCGCGCTGATTGCCATGACCAGCCAGCCGAGGATCTTGCCGATACAACCCATGGCCTTCTGGGCCGCCTCGGCCTTGCGCACCTCTTCCTGATATTCCTCGGACTTGATCCGCATGAACTCCTGACGGGCCGCCTGCATGGTGAGGAACAGTTCCTGATCGGCCTGCAACTGCCGATCGGCCGCATCACCCAGCAGCTCGATCAGCCTCGCCATCGCCAACGCGAGAGCCCCTGCGGCGTTCAGGTGCTGTTGTTCCAGCGCATCGCCGACAGGACGACCAGCCGCCTTGTCCTGGATCTGCCGGGCCAACCCCTCGGCCCTGAGGGCAGCCAGCTTGGCACTGCCCAGCAGTTGCACATGGGTATCCGCAGCCTGCCGGAAACCTTGTTGAAGGCTATCGACAGCGGCCTTGGCCTGGTCACGCCTGGCCTTGGCCGCGGCATACTCCGGTGAGGAGGGGCTCAGGGATGCCAGATGCGACTCGGCCTTCTCAAGCTCACCATGGGCCTGGTCGAGCCGGGCCTTCAACGCCTCCAGACGCTCCTGGCTGGTGTCGACCTCCCCCTGGGCCGCCACCAGCTCGGCCAGTGCCTCGGCATAATCGGCGGACAGCCGCTGCAACGCCTGCTGGGATGCATGTGCCATGGAACGCAGCATCGACAGCCGGTTCTTCAGGCTCTCCAGGTTGCTGTTGCCCAACAGCTCGACCAGTGAAGCGATCAACCGGACGAACTCGCCCTCGGCGCTCAGATGATCTTCGCCTGCGCGGGGTGGCGGTGGTTGCAGTCGCGGCCGGATTTCGCTCCTGCTGCCACCCGCAGCCTGGTAGTCCACCGATTCCAGCCCAGCCAGCAGTTCATGGTTGAGCCGCTGGAACTCGTCGGTCCGGGCTGCCTTGCGGGCCGCCTCGGCATAGGGGCCCGCATCAGGAACAAGCCGGGGCCCCGAACCGGGGATCCCATGGATTTCTGTCATTGCTGATCCTCCGTTGCTCGACTATCGATATGACCCAAGGCATCGAGGTAGACCTGGGCCTGCCGACGCAAGTCGTCGTGGGTGACCCGTTCCACCACATACTCGAAACACAGCTTGGCCTTGCCGCCCTGCCCGAGGGCAAGCTGGCACTGGCCGGTGTAGAACATCGGGCGGTAGTCGTCCCGACCCTGGGCAAAGGCCACCGCATACAGCTCGATCGCCTTCTGGTGGTTGTTGCGCAACTGGTGTACCGCCGCCAGCCCCATCCAGTACTGGCTGTTGTAGAAGTCGTAGATGCACAGGAAGTGGAAGAACTTCTCCGCATCGTCCAGTCGCCCCTGTTCGTAGAACTCGTAGGCATAGGCATAAAGACTGTCCATCTGCTCATCGCTGATCCCGCGCACATCCTTGAGCGGCATGCCTTCCAGGACGGCCTGCACCGCCTCGAAAGCCATCTGTTCGTCCTCTTGCCTGTCTTTGCGACTCATCGACCACACTCCTGAAGATGGCGCCTGCCTGATTGACGCCTGCATTGAGCCAAAATCCCCGCCGCCCCACCGCCAAAATGCGCTCATGCGAACCTGCTGCCGGACAGGATCCGATCAAGCCTGCTCGACCTGTTCGAGCCAGATCAGCAGGCGCAGGACTTCCTCGATTTCCTGCAGCTTGATGAAGCTGTAGCGCTGGTGGGTACGGTAGATCCGCCGGGCCAGGCGGATATCGCTGACCACCGGGACCCCGACCTCCCGGGCGTAGGCGCGTACCGCCAGGGCCCGCTGGTTGGTCTCGATCACGCTGACCAGGGGGATGAAGCTGATATCCGGCCGGAAGTAGATACCGATGGCGATGTGGGTCGGGTTGGCGACGATGAGCCGCGAACCGCGGATGTCCGAGCGGACCTGTTCGGAAAGCAGTTCAAGGTGCAGGTCGCGGCGCTTTTGCTTGATCTGCGGGTCGCCTTCCTGCTCCTTGTGTTCGCGCTTGACCGAGTGCAGGTCCATCTTCAGGTCCTTGATGTGCAGCCAGTATTCGCACAAGGCATCGAGCAGCACGATCAGCAGCGCACAGGCCATGAACCTCAGCAGCAGGCTCAGCAGCATCCGCCCCCAGGCCGGGAACAGATCGGCCGGCTGGGCGAACAGCTGGGCGAACAGCAACTGCCGCTCCGCCTGCCAGACCGCCCACAGGGCCACGCCGAAGCTGCCCAGGTAGAGCAAGGCCTTGACGGTGTCCTTGAGCGTGCGCAGGCTGAACAGCTTCTTGAATCCGTTGATCGGGTTGAGCGCCCCGAGGTTCGGCTTCAACGCCTCGAAAGCCAGGACGAAGCCACTCTGCAGCAGTGCCGGCAGTGCACTGCTCAACACGCACACCAGGGACAGCGGCAGGATGCACAGCAACCCCAGCTCAAGCAGTTGCGCGGTGTAGCCCCGGGTATCGTCGGCCAGGCCGGAGGCGATGATCCGCCGGTAGACCTCCATGACCTCCAGCAGCGAGACACCGAACACCAGGAACAGGATCGCGCACAGCATCATGCAGCTGACGACCAGGTCCTTGGCCTTGAAGGTCTGGCCCTTGCGCGCCGAGTCCCGCAGGCGCTTGATCGTGGGTTTTTCGGTCTTCGAGGCGCTCTCGGACATGTCACTGCGGCCTCGGGACGGCCAGGTGCGTCTCCAGCCCGTCCAAGGACCGCCCCATGCGCAACACCTCATCCGGCAGATGGCTGCCGAAGTACAACAGCAACACCGCCAGCGCCACCAGGCTCTTGATCGTCAACGAGACGGAAAAGGCATTCATCTGCGGTGCATAGCGCGACAGCAGCCCCAGCAGCACCTCGCTGATCAGCAGGGCCGCGACCACCGGGGCACTGATGACCAGGATCTTGCCGAGCAGGCCATCGAGCAGCGTCACCAAGTGCGACAGGCTCAGCGGGCAGTCCGCCACCGGCGCGCACAGCTGGTAGCTGCGGGCCACGGTCTCGACCATCAGTTGCAGGCCACCGCCTTCGAGGTAGATCACCACGGCAAACAGCTGGAGGAAGTTCGACAGTTCCGAGGTGTCCACCCCGTTGGCCGGGTCAACCGTACTGCTGAGCATCGCCCCGCGCTGGTTGTCGATCAGGTTGCCCATGCCATGCAGCACCCAGAACGGCCAGCACAACAGGCAGCCGAGCAGAATGCCGATGCCGGCCTCACCGATCAGCAGGCCCACGAACGCCAGGCTGTCCAGCGCGGGCAAGGCGATACCCGCATTCGGCCAGAACCCCAGCGCGACCAGCACCAGCACCGCCTGTCGCGAAGCTCCGGTCAGCACTGCGCCGTTGAGAAACGGCAGCATGAAAAAGATCGGGGCCAGTCTGGCCGAGGCCAGCAGCGCGGCCGCCAGCCAGGCCTGCAGGTCGAAGAACAGCGCCACCGACACGAAGCGCTCAACCCAGCGCCAGGCGCATGATTTCCCAACTGAACGCCAGCAGCGTCTCGCCATACCAGCCCGCCAGCAGGAACAGGCAGGCCGAGACCGCCAGCAGCTTGAGGGCGAACGGCAGGGTCTGCTCCTGCAGTTGGGTGACGGTCTGGATCAGGCCGACCACCAGGCCGACCACGGTAGCGACGATGATCGGCCAGGCAACCAGCAGCAGGATCAGGTACAGGGTCTTGTTGCCGGCATAGACCAGGTCGCTCATTCGCCCGCGCTCACACCCGCAACGCCAGGTACTGCCCGACCAGCCCGGTGGACAACAGGGCCCAACCGTCGAGTGCAACGAACAGCACCAGCTTGATCGGTACCGAGATGATCATCGGGCTCATCATCATCATGCCCAGCGCCAGCAGGATGCTGGAGATCACCAGATCGACGATGACGAAAGGCAGGTAGAGATAGAAGCCGATCTTGAACGCGCTCTTGATTTCACTCAGCGCATAGGCTGGCAGCAGGGCGAACAGCGAAGGCTCGAGGTCCTCATCGCGCAGCGACACGGTATCCGTCTCTCCCGCCTGCTGGGCCCGCTCGAAGAAAAATGCCAGCTGCGGATCGGTGTAGCGGCGCAGATAGTCCTTGTAGCTGCCCAGGCCGTTTTCGCTGAACTCGACCAGCGCCTCGACACTGTCGAAACGCACCTGCTGGTCGCGATAATAGTCATACCCCTGCTGCACCACCGGGCTCATGACGAACAGCGCCAACAGCAGCGCGATCGCATTGAGACTGATGTTCGACGGTACCTGCTGCAAGCCCAGGGCATTGCGCACGATCACGAAGACGATGGAGAACTTCAGATAGCAGGTCCCCGCCGCCACCAGGAATGGCAACAGCGAGGCGAATGCCAGCAGCGCGATCAGCGACACGTCATTATTCATCGGCGTGCTCCCGGCGAATCTGCTGCAACTCCACGCCCAGGCTCTCGCCCAACTGCACCAGTTCACCGCGGGCAAGCATCCGGCCATTGGCACGAACCTCGATATGGCCCAGCACCGAAGGCGCGAGCGCCAGCACCTGACCCTCGATCAGCGCCGCCAGTTCGGCCAGGCTGATGCACTGCTCGT
The DNA here is from genome assembly GCF_014268755.2 of Pseudomonas vanderleydeniana. Lineage (NCBI taxonomy): Bacteria > Pseudomonadati > Pseudomonadota > Gammaproteobacteria > Pseudomonadales > Pseudomonadaceae > Pseudomonas > Pseudomonas vanderleydeniana. The sequence continues at coordinate 5,540,416 of NZ_CP077093.1, forward strand.
GGAGCACGAACTCCAGGCGCACGGGTATGCCACCCAGTGCGTCAGAGAGCTCGGTGGGTGGTGTCTGGGGGGACAGGGTCATCTGCAGGCCTCGTTCGATAAGAGTGAATTCGCCAACCGGCTGGCCCGCGAGCTGCCAGTGCCAGGTCAACCGGCTGATTCGCAGGAGATCGCCGCTGGCGAGCGTCGGCAGCACGGCAGGTGCCAGTTGGCTGTAGCCGAGTGTTGCCCGCAGGCAATGTGGCAGGTCTCGCAACCACGGGCTGTACGCCATCGGTCGCGGCTGGCGCGACGGCTCGGGCAAACGCGACAGCCACAGGAAACCCCAGGCGGTCGCCACACGGGGTAGGGAGCGTTCCAGCCCTTGCGCGGTGCTCACCTCGACCGTCGAGAGCCGCTCGTATGCCAGTTCGTCCAGGCCGCTCTCCAACGGACACGCCAAGGCCTGGAACAGCTCGACGATCCGCTCGAGGCTGCACGGAACCTTCAACAACACCGGCAGTGCTGGCAGCAGGCCGGCGAGCCATTCGCGGGCCTCGACCAGCCCCTGCCAGCCACCACCAGGGCCCTCAACGCAGAACGCCAGGTAGTCGGTACCAAACGCCGGCCTGTGCAGATCGGCCTGATGGCCCGCCTGCCGCCAACGCTGCACTGTCTGCCGATACGCTTGTTGCAACGGATCGACCTGGCGCAACCTCGGCAACACGCTCGTCATGTCGAGCGCCCGCTGTCACTGGCGAGCATTTCGTCCAGCCGCCAGTGCGGCTGCCGAGCCTGGTCGAGGTGCCCCTTGAGCTGCTCGAACACCTGCCGGTCGGTCGCGCGGATCAACAGCCCGGCGGCCCCGGGGCCCTCCCGGCTGATCAGTACCTGCCCACGGGCGCGGTCGTTGTTGAACGGCACCTGGAGGAGATCGCCACTCGCCGCGGGCTCCTCGTCCGGCTCCGAGGGTTCCGGGGTCGCCTCCTCGTGCGGCTCGGGCATCGCCGCCGATTCCTCGGCCATGCCGCTGAAAAATGGCGGGGCCAACGCAGCCGCTGCCTCCAGCCTGGCCTGCACAAAGTCCAGGGTGAACTCGCCGGCCCCCCGCAAGACAGACACCTCTGGCACAGTCTCGGCCGATCCCCGGCCTTCCTCGACGACACTGGGCGCAGGCTCTTCAACAGCGGCCTGCGCCTGCATGCCCAGCCCGTCACGAAACACCGCCTCGACCCCGAGCGTGCCCCTCCCGGCAGCGGGCAGCCCCTCCCCTCCCGGCATGGCACCTTCAGGCAGCAACAGGGCCTCTGCCGCTCCCGGTGCCTGCGCGATCGCACCAAGCACCGCTGACCGACCTGCCGCGGCCATCGGTGACGCCAGTGGACGACGCTCTCCCCGCAGTGATGGCTCAAGTACCGCCAGCAACAGCGCCACACCATCAGGCAGCGACCCCTCCTCGGGAATATGCGTATTCGGCTCACCCTGCCGCCACCCTTCGATCTCTTCACCCGGAAGGATCTCGACGACGGGCAAAACCGGCGAAATGCTGTTCATCGTGTCACTCCCATGCGTTCATCGACTTCGCCTTCATCACGGCGCAAACGCTGCAATCGCAGCTCGCGACCCAGACGTTGGCGCACGGCGGTGTACTTCGACTGCTTGCGCTGCAGTCGCTCCAACTCCTGCTGTCGTTGCCGTACCTGCTGGTCCAGCTCTGCACGCTGCTCCGTCAGGGGCTGGCGCTCCAGCGCCATCTGCTGGATCTGCCGGCGAATCACCGCCTGGCGTCGCAGCATCCCCAGCAACTGCCCGTGATCGAACACCCGGTCCTCGGCACGGTGGCTGTCGAGCAGGGCCCGCAACGACGCCTCCTGCTCATCCAGCGCCGACAACTCATGCAGCAACTGCACCCGACGCTGACGCAGGCACAGCAACGTCGTCTCCACTCTGCGCAGACGCCAGTTGCCGAAACGCAGCAGGCGCTCGATATCAGCCAAGGAGTTCATGCAGGCTCCGAAGGGTTTCGTCCGGCTGGCTCGGCTCATCGACGGCCTGGCGCAACCAGGCGTGCAGCTCATCCCGGCAGGCCATGGCCTGGTCATTGGCCGCGTCGACTCCGGGGCTGTACTCACCGAGGTCGAGAAACACCTGCAACGCTTCCAGCCGCGCCAGCACCTCGCGAGTGGCGATTGCCAGCTGTCGGGTCCGCTCATCGGTCACCTGCCGTGCCACCCGGCTGGCACTGCGCAACACGTCGATCGCCGGGAAATGGCCCTTGGCGGCCAGGCTGCGGCTCAGGTAGATATGCCCGTCGAGAATCGAACGGATCTCCTCGGCGATGGGGTCCGGCTCGTCGTCGCTTTCCAGCAGCACTGTGTAGTACGCGGTGATGCTGCCTTGCACCGTATGCCCGGGCCGCTCGAGCAGGCGTGGCAAGGCATCGAACACCGAGGCCGGATAACCGCGTCGCGCCGGCAGCTCGCCGGCGGCCAGGGCCAGGTCACGCCGGGCGCGGGCGTAACGGGTCAGCGAGTCGAGCAGCAGCACCACGCAATGCCCCTGGTCGCGAAAGTACTCGGCGACCGCGGTCGCCTGCAGGGCCGCGTTGCAGCGGTCCACCGAGGACAGGTCGGAGGTGGCGTAGACCACCACGCAGCGTGCCCGCTTGTGACTGTGGCGCAGGTGCTCGATGAACTCGGTGACCTCGCGCCCACGTTCGCCAATCAGGCCGATGACGAATACATCGGCCTCGGCATGGCTGATCAGCATGTTGATCAGAGAGGTCTTGCCGGAACCCGCCGCGGCGAAGATACCCATGCGCTGGCCGACCCCACAGGTCAGCAGGCCATCGATCGCACGGATACCGGTGATCAGCGGTTCGCTCACCGGGCGTCGTTGCCGGTAGCCCGGCGGGTCGGCATCCACCGGGTAATCCACGCCGGCGAATCCGGCCGCCGGGGCCAGGCGCTCGACGATGGTACCGCGGGCGTCGAGTACGCTGCCAAGCATGGCGGCGCTGCAATACAGGCGCAGCGTCGATCCGGTCGGCACGATCATCGACTCACGGGACAATCCGCGCGCCTCACCGAGCAGGCTGAGCACCACCACCTCGGGCTTGAAGCCGATCACCTGGGCCCGGGCCAGCAGTTCGGTCGAGGCCCAGTGCCGGCGGACCTCGCAGACCTCGCCGATGGAAACCCCGCGCAGCGCCGCCTCGACCAGCGGCCCGTTCAAGCGCCGTGGATGCGCCCCACGGCGCTCGAGTCGAAGTGCGCTCATTGGCGAATGAGGCGGCATAGTTCCTCGGTGTCCTGCATGAACCCATCGATCGCCTCGGCAAAGGACTGGTCGCTGGCCAACGCCACCTCAGCGAGCATCAAGCGCACCTCGAACTGGCCCTCGGCCTCGAACAACTGCAATTGACCGGTACGGGCGTCGGCATTGCCCTTGAGCAGGTAACGCAGCAACGCTTCGGCACTGTAGGCCAGGACGGCAGGGGTCATCTGCTTCAGCTCGCTCCACAGCCAGACGTCGCCCTCGATGACGTCGACGCGGATGTTGGGCTGCTCCTTCATCTCCAGTTCGATCGTGCTGTGGCCGTCGAAGTGGCCCAGTTGCGCGTCGGTGCAACCGCTGTACAACAACGCACCACGCAGGCGCTCGGCGATGTCCATATTCGACATGGGTACTTTTCCTTCAAAGGGTCTTGATGACAGTTACGGAAATGGTCTCGCTGATCTCGCCGAAGGACATGACGTCCAGCTCGCGAAACCGCCCTTCGACCAGCTTTTTGATGTAGCGCCGCACATCCACCGAGCACAGCAGCACCAGGTCTTTGTGCGGCACGTGCAGGCCGTCCAGGCCCAGGCTCAGCCGATCGATCAGGTCCTCGGACTGCGCCGGCTCCAGGTTGAGGAAGCTGCCGCTGGAGGTCTGGCGGATACCGTGGCGAACCACGTCCTCGAACTCTGGTGACAACAGCAGCACGCGCAGGTCGTTGCCATGGGCGAACTTGTTGCTGATGTAGCGCCCCAGGCCACCCCGCACGTGCTCGACCAGGGCGATGCTGTCCTTCTCCCGGGACGCCCAGTGGGCCAGGGACTCGAGAATCAGCTTCATGTTGCGCACGGAGATCCGCTCGCCAACCAGGCGCTGGAGGATTTCGGCGATCTTCTGCACGGTCACGTGGCGATAGACTTCCTTGAGCAGGTCCGGATAGCGTCCCTCCATTTCGTCGAGCAGCGCCTTGGTTTCCTGCACACCGAAGAACTCGTTGATGTTGCGCGCCAGCAGGGTCACCAGGCAGCGGTAGCACTCCTCATGGGCGGCACGCAGTCGGTAGCCCAGTTCCGTCGCGGTGCCCTTGCCCTCGGCGGCGATCCAGATGCTTTCCAGGTCGTTGCTGTCGCGCCCGCGCACCAGCGGCAGGCCCATGGCGGCCAGCTCCGGCGAATAGTCGAGGACCCGCCAGTGGTCGAAATGGATATCGAACTGGTCGGCGCGCACCTCGTTGATCAGCACCGCGACCTGATGCCCGGGCAATGCCTCGGAGGCGCGCAACTGCGGGAGCGGGATCTTCAGGCCGTAGTCGACGAAGAACTGGCTGCGAAAGCGCTCGTCGAGCCGGGCCGCACGCAACTCGGCCACCCTCGTCGAGGGCACCAGGAGGATCAGCGCGACGGTCTCGGTGGCGATTTCGTTGACGCTCTCCAACCACCCCAACTCGCCCTCGACCAGGGTTTCGTCAGCGGCCACCGGCTCGCCCTGCCGGGCTTCGCCCGCAGCAGCACGCGGCTTGCGCCAACGCAGGAACACCACCAGCGCCAGCACGGCGGCAATTACCACGAAGGTCATCAGCGGAAAGCCCGGCAAGGTTCCGACCGCCACCGCCAGCAACGCGGTGACTGCGACCACGAACGGGTTGGCGAACATCTGCGTGAGCATGTTGCGCCCCAGGTTGGCCTCGTCACCGTTGACCCGGGTGACGATGAAACCGGCACCAATGGCGATCAGCAGCGCCGGGATCTGCGCCACCAGGCCATCGCCGATGGTCAGCAGGGTATAGATCGACAGTGCCGTGCCGAAGTCCATGCCCAATTGGCCGACACCGATGGCGATACCACCGAGGAAGTTGACGAAGATGATGATGATCCCGGCGATCGCGTCGCCCTTGATGAACTTCATCGCGCCGTCGAAAGAGCCGTAGAGCTGGCTCTCGCGCTCCAGTACATTGCGCTTGTCGCGGGCCTGCTCGGCGTCGATGGCGCCGGCCTTGAGGTCGCCGTCGATGCTCATCTGCTTGCCCGGCATGCCGTCCAGGGAGAAACGCGCCGCCACCTCGGCGACCCGCTCCGAGCCCTTGGTAATGACGATGAACTGCACGACGGTGACGATGACGAAGATCACAAAGCCGACCACCAGGTTCTCGCCGATCACGAATTCGCCGAACGAGGCGATGATCTCGCCAGCGTCGGCCTGCGTCAGGATCAGGCGGCTGGTGCTGATCGACAGTGCCAGGCGGAACAGCGTGGTCAGCAGCAGCAGTGCCGGGAAGGTGGAGAAACCGAGGATGCGCTCGATGTAGAACGAGCCCATGAAGATCAGCAGCGAGATGATGATGTTCAGGCCGATCAGGAAATCCACCAGGGGTGTCGGCAAGGGAATGATCAGCATCGCGATGATCATCACCATCAACGACAGGATCAGCAGCTCGGGACGGGCCGCCAGTGCACGCAGGAATCGATCGGGCATGGCCGCTCAACCTGCCGATTCATCGAAAGACCGAACGCCACGCCGCCGCTCGATCTGCTCATGGGCCAGGGTCACATCGGCCAGCGCGAGGAACTGCTCCGCCAGTTGCGCCAGGGCGTCATCGTCGGCGAACAGCTCATGGGGCAGTCGCAGGCACGCTCGCCGCAGCGTCTGCATCAATGCCGAGCGCTCGCGGTACAGGGCCAGCAACACTCGCTCGCCGAGCACCCCGGACAGCAACGGGTCGAGTTCGCCGGGATACCTGAGTACGCCGAGGAAGAACACCAGCCAGTCACCCTCCTCGTCATTGAACTGGCGCACCAGCGCATCACCCAGCAGCCCCTCGACAAACAGCGCATCGGCCGAACGCAGGCGCTTCAGGTCGGTGAGCCGGGCCAGCAGGGGACCGAACTCCTGGCGTGAACAACTGGGGTCCTGCGCGGCGATATCGGTGAGCAGCGCCGCCTCGATAAAGGCCAGCACCACGGCTCGCCGCCCGGCGCCGAACAACGCTACCCAGTCCTCGTAGCAGGCAACCGCACCGGCTTCGCTTTCCAGGTAATCCCGATAAGCCTCACGCAGCAGTCCGGCGCGCAGCTCCATCGCCCGACCGAACAGGCGGGCTTTCAGGGCGCTGTTGATGCCGGCCTTCAATCGCCGGGGCGAGGCCTGTGCCACCACCGTTTCCAGCAACTGCTCCAGGCGCTGGAAAGTAGCGGACTGAAGCTTGCTGCGGCGCAGCAGTTCGCGCAGGACCAGCACCAGGTCGCTGTCGTCGGGAAACAATCCACGGGCGGCCTGCAACAGCCATTCGACCGGTTTGTCCGTGGCCTTGGCCAACGCCAGCACCTGCCGGGCCTTGGGTTGCACATCCTCGTCGAGCACCGCCTCGAAACTCTCCGGCCGGTTTTCGGCCTTGAGCTCGAAATGCCGGCGCTGGCGAAAACCGGCCAGGGCCGCCGCCATGTCATCACTGTTCTGGATGAAGCGCTGCAACAGCGTCACCGGATTCGCGTCCGGGTCGTTCGACTCGGCATCGGGCTGGGCCTGGGCCTCCTGCCGGGCGGCGTCGAGGCGAGCCAGGAAGGCCCGGTTCGAAAGGGAACCGATCGATGTCATCAGCCATCCACCGCCCGCATGAACGCCCGACGCACCATTTCCTGTTGCTCCGCGCTCATCAGGCCCTTGCCCAGTTCCTGGGTACTGGCCTGCAAGGCACCGAGAATTTCCCGCGGCTGGATCAGAAAAACCCGGGCGGTGTTCGCCGAACTGTTGACCCGATAACGGAACAACCCGCCAATCAGCGGGATCGAGCCGAGCAGCGGAATCCGCGCGACCTGTTCGCTGTAGTCGTCCCGGGTAAAACCGCCGATCAGCAGGCTCTTGCCCTGCGGAACGCGGGCGACCGTGTTGATCCGGGTGCGCCCGACCAACGGCAACACGCCCACTGCCACCTCGTCACGCTTGACCTCGCTGCCGTCCTCGATGTTCAGCGACATCTCGATTTCATCGGCGATGGCAAAGCGCGGCAGCACGCTGACCAGGGTCCCGTAGGTCACGCTCTGCAGGTCGACACTGCGTTCTCCCAGCAACTGGGTGTAGAAGGTCCGGTTGTTGTCGAACAGCGCCGGGACGTTCTCCTGGGTCAGGATCACCGGTCGCGCGACCACGTTGGCGCGATTCTTCCGGGCCAGGGCCAGGACCCTGGCCATGAAGGAAACACCGTCGAGGGTGGTCACCGAACCGGCGTTGAGCGACGCCTGCAACTGCGAGCCGAGCTTGACCGCACCCTGCCAGTTCACCCCGAGCTGGTTCAGTTCGTCCTGGTTCAGGTCGATGATCCACAGCGACAGCTCGACATGGCGCTTGGGCACGTCCAGCGCCGCCACCAGGTTCTCGATGAAGCGCACCTGCTCAGGCAGGCCCTTGACCAGCAGGCTGTTGGTATCCGGGTAGGCAACCACGCGAATGTTGCCGGCGGCGGCCTCCCGCGCCAGCACCCGAGGGGCGGTGGGGTCATCCGGTGAAACCGGCGTCGCCAGCCCTTCCAGGGGAAACTGCGGCATGCGCAACGGGCTGCCGCTCACCGTGCGGACCTCGACCTGGGGCTCGACACCGCCCGGCTCCCCCTTGAGCAGGCTGTCGATCACCGTGGCCATGCCGGGAATCGACACCTTGCGGTCGCGCTGTTCGTACTCGCGGTCAGCGACGAAGGTATTGAGCAGGTGGATCACACCGATCCGCTGCTGGCCGAGCAGCAGCTCCGAAGGCCGGTTGTCCATCAGTTGCGCCGCCTGCATGACCAGGTCGACGTAGATCGGCGGGCCGGACACATAGAAGGTCCGGCGACCGTCGTTGCGCAGCGGGTAACGCGCATCCTCGAGCCCCGACTGGCGCAGGAACTGCTTGAGGGTATCGACACTGATCACCCGCAGCGCGACCACCGAGCTTTTCACCTCGGACGCGTCATACAGGTAGATGGCCTGGCCATCGCTGTACCAGATCAGCCCCAGTTGGACGACGATGCGGTCGAAGGTCTGGCGTGCCGAATGCAGTGGAAACTCACCGCTGATACGTTTGCCGGCGGCCGCCTTGCTGACGATGATCGGTTTGCCCAGCGGCGCCGACAAGGCGGAAAAGAAGCTGCGCAGGCCTTCCTCGCGCGCGACGTAGTCACCGCTCGGCCCGGGCGAGGCATTCGCGCTCCAACACAGCGCGCAGAGCAGCCATGCGCCAAGCCGGTGCCGCATCGACCGCGGCGCCAGCCGGCTCAATCCGGCTGCTCCACCAGATCGAGCAGCCGGCTCGGCGCGACGCCAAGCAATTCGCGCACTTCCTTGGAAAAATGCGACGAGGACGCATAGCCATACTCCAGCGCCACGTCGGTCAGCGAGCCGCCGCCACGGATCATCCGCAGCAGCGCCTTGGCCGCGCGCCAATCGCGCAGTTCCGGCTTGGCCGCGCCCCCCAGTGCCTGGTGGCACAAGCGCCGAAAATGCGAGACCGAAACCCCATAGCGACGGGCCAGGCCGATCAGCTTTTCGCTGGCGGTGCCCTGCTCCAGCAGAAAACGCACCAGCCAATAGCTCGCGCTCTGGCGCAGCACGCTGGCGAACCGCCGGTAGTCGGAATCATCACGCAGGGCCTGCTCGATGTACCAACGTTCCAGGCAAGCCCGGCTGCGGCTCACCGCCAGCGGCATCGACAAGGCCGCCCAGGGCTGTACGCACGGACGGTCGCGCTCGACCGTCACCCCCATGTCGATGAACACCTGCAGCTTCATCAGGCAGGTTCCGGACAAGCCCGCACTGCTCCAGTCACCGGAGGTGACCCGCAACGCATTGCGTCCGACCACCAGGCCTTGCCAGCCGGGTGGCAGGCAGCCGCCCACCATCACCTCATCGGGAATCAGACAGACACCGGTGTCGCCGGCCCGCACGAGCGCCACCCGTTGCGCGGAGAGCCCCCCGGGACACGTCATCGCGAAGCGTTCATCAGCCTGCACCGTGCATTCCACCTGTCGTCGATCAGTCTCGGAGCATGATGGTCCGATCCCTCGCCCAGATCATGATGAGAAGCTGATGGCCAGCGGCTGCGCCCGCGACAGTGGCATATGCCTTGCTACCTCCCGGTAGACCCTGGCCAACGGCGGCCGGGCAGCCAGGACAAAGACGTCGTAACCCGCCAGCCCCCAGGGGTCGGCCGGGTACGACGTTTTTTATGAAGAGTGAAAAGCCGATGAACGAACTTCCCGTCTCCCCCCTCGCCTGGGTCAACGGCAGCGATGCGCCGGAGAAACCCAGCCTGGACCTCGGCTTCATGCCCTTGAGCGACTGCGCTTCACTGGTGGTCGCCGCCACCCAGGGCTTTGCCCAACCGTACGGCCTGACTCTGAACCTCAAGCGCCAGCCGTCCTGGGCCAGCCTGCGCGACAAGCTGGTCAGCGGCGAGCTGGATGCCGCCCACAGCCTGTACGGGCTGGTCTATGCCGTGCACCTGGGCATCGGCGGCAGCGCGGCTACCGACATGGCGGTGTTGATGGGGCTGAACCAGAACGGCCAGAGCATCAACCTGTCCCCGGCGTTGCAGGCGGCCGGCGTGACCAACCCTGAAGCACTGGGCCGGCACGCGCACCAGAACGGCGCAAGGCTGACGTTTGCCCAGACCTTCCCCACCGGGACCCACGCCATGTGGCTGTATTACTGGCTGGCCAGCCAGGGCATCCACCCCTTGCACGACGTCAACAGCGTGGTGGTGCCCCCGCCGCAGATGATCGCGCACCTGCGGGCCGGACGGATCGACGGTTTCTGCGTCGGCGAACCGTGGAGCGACAGCGCGGTGCGCCAGGGCCTGGGCTGCACCCTCGCCACCAGCCAGTCGATCTGGCCCGACCATCCGGAGAAGGTACTGGGCTGTACCCGTGCGTTCGTCGAGCAGTACCCCAATACCGCCCGAGCCCTGGTGATGGCGGTGCTCGAAGCCAGCCGGTTCATCGAACAAAGCCAGGAAAACCGCCGCAGTACCGCGCAATTGCTCAGCGGCAGCGACTATCTCGATGCACCCCTGGAACACATCCAGCCACGTCTGCTCGGCGACTACGACAACGGCCTCGGCCAGCGCTGGCAGGACTCCCACCCCGTGCGCTTCCACGCGGCCGGCGCGGTGAACCTGCCCTACCTGTCGGACGGCATGTGGTTCATGACCCAATTCCGCCGCTGGGGCCTGCTGCGCGAGGACCCCGACTACCTCGGTGTCGCCCGCCAGGTGCAACAACTGGAACTGTATCGCCAGGCGGCCACTGCACTGGGCATCGAGCACGGGGCCGAGGTGATGCGCAGCAGCCGGCTGGTCGACGGCCTGGTCTGGGACGGCAGCGATCCGGCCGGCTATGCCCGCGGCTTCCGGCTGCATGCCATGAGTGACGAGCCCGCCGCGCTCGTCCGTCACTGATCGGAGGCCCGAACATGCTGCGTATCCTGCTGATCAACGACACCGCGAAAAAGGTCGGGCGCCTGCGGGCGGCGCTGGTCGAGGCCGGCTTCGACGTCATCGACGAGTCGGGGCTGACCATCGACCTGCCGGCGCGCGTGGAGAGCGTGCGTCCCGACGTGATCCTGATCGACACCGAATCCCCCAGCCGCGACGTGATGGAACAGGTGGTGCTGGTCAGCCGTGACCAGCCCCGCCCCATCGTCATGTTCACCGACGAACACGATCCGGGCGTGATGCGCCAGGCCATCAAGTCCGGCGTCAGTGCCTACATCGTCGAAGGCATCCAGGCCCAGCGCCTGCAGCCGATCCTCGACGTCGCCATGGCCCGTTTCGAGAGCGACCAGGCGTTGCGTGCACAGTTGCAGGCACGCGACCAGCAACTGGCCGAACGCAAGCGCATCGAACAGGCCAAGGGCCTGCTGATGAAGATGAAGGACTGCAAGGAAGAGGAGGCCTACACGCTGATGCGGCGCCAGGCCATGAGCCGCCAGCAGAAGCTGATCCAGGTTGCCGAACAGATCATCGCCATGAGCGAACTGCTCGGCTGAGACACTCGCCGACCTGGCCCGCCTCTTGCTTATTCGAGCCTGCAGGTAACCAACGGCGGTTGCCCCACTTTACGACAAAGACGTCGCCCACCCCCTTCGCGCCAGCGCAGCGGGTGGCGACGTCTTTTGCGTTCTGGCCCCGCAAGACGGGCCGGTGGTGCAGCCGTATCGGTGCACCCGCCGGTAGTCCCCCTTGCGATAGCTCCCCTTGAGACTCTTACCGCTGAGGTGCGTGATGAATGCAAGCTTCTGGAAGTCCGGCCATACCCCGACCCTGTTTTCGGCCTTTCTGTATTTCGACCTGAGTTTCATGGTCTGGTACCTGCTCGGCCCCCTGGCGGTGCAGATCGCCGCCGACCTGCACCTGAGCACCCAGCAACGCGGCCTGGTGGTGGCCACGCCGATCCTCGCCGGCGCGGTGCTGCGCTTCCTGATGGGCATGCTGGCGGACCGGCTGTCCCCGAAGACAGCGGGAATCATCGGCCAGGTCTGCGTGATCAGCGCGCTGCTGGGCGCCTGGCAACTGGGTATCCACAGTTATGAACAGGCACTGCTGCTGGGCCTGTTCCTCGGCATGGCCGGAGCCTCGTTCGCCGTGGCCCTGCCCCTCGCCTCCCAGTGGTACCCACCGCAGCACCAGGGCAAGGCCATGGGCATCGCCGGCGCCGGCAACTCGGGCACCGTGTTCGCCGCCCTGATCGCGCCCCTGCTGGCGGCCTCGTTCGGCTGGAGCAACGTCTTCGGTTTCGCCCTGATCCCGCTGCTCGCCACCCTGCTGGTGTTCGTCCTGCTGGCGCGCAACGCGCCACAACGCCCCAAGGCCAAGTCCATGGGTGACTACATGAAGGCCCTGGGCGACCGCGACAGCTGGTGGTTCATGTTTTTCTACAGCGTGACTTTCGGCGGCTTCATCGGCCTGGCCAGTGCGCTGCCCGGCTACTTCAACGACCAGTACGCGCTGAGTCCGGTGACCGCCGGCTACTACACCGCGGCCTGCGTGTTCGGCGGCAGCCTGATGCGTCCGCTCGGTGGCGCCCTGGCCGACCGTTTCGGCGGCATCCGCACCCTGCTCGGCATGTATGCCGTGGCCGCGACCTGCATCGCCGCCGTCGGCTTCAACCTGCCCAGCTCCTATGCCGCCCTGGCGCTGTTCGTGCTGGCAATGCTCGGCCTCGGGGCCGGCAACGGCGCGGTGTTCCAGTTGGTGCCGCAACGTTTCCGCCTGGAAATCGGTGTGATGACCGGCCTGATCGGCATGGCCGGCGGTATCGGCGGTTTCGCCCTGGCAGCCGGCATGGGTGCAATCAAGCAGAGCACCGGCAGCTATCAACTGGCCCTGTGGTTGTTCGCCAGCCTCGGCGTGCTCGCCTGGTTCGGCCTGCACGGGGTCAAGCGCCGCTGGCGGACCACCTGGGGCTCGGCGGCCGTGACCGCGGCCCGGGTCTGACCTGGCGGTGGCCCTGCAACTGAGTTTCGCCCAGGCCAGTGCCACTGGCCCGCGCGCGGAGAACCAGGACGCCATGCGCCTGGTCACGCCGGCGCCGGAGCTGGCCGCCAGCAAGGGCTACCTGTTCGCCCTCGCTGACGGGGTCAGCCAGTGTGCCGACGGCGCACTGGCGGCGCAGGCCACCCTGCAGGCCCTGGCGCTCGATTATTACGCCACGCCGCCCACCTGGGGCGTGGCGCAGGCGCTGGACCGGCTGCTGCTGGCACAGAATCGCTGGTTGCGGGCCAATGGCGGCGGACAACCGCTGCTCACCACCCTGAGTGCCGTGGTCCTGCGCGGACGACGCTTTACCCTGGCCCATGTGGGCGATTGCCGGGTCTATCGCTGGCACGACGACCAACTGCACCGGATCAGCCAGGACCATGTCTGGGACCAACCGGACATGCAGCACGTACTCAAGCGGGCGCTGGGCCTGGACCAGCACCTGGTGGTCGACTACCTCGACGGCGAGCTGCGCCAGGGCGAAAGCTTCCTGCTGCTCAGCGATGGCGTCTGGGCCACGCTCGGTGATGCAGCGATCGCCAACATCCTGCGTGAACAGCCACAGCCCGACGAGGCAGTGACCACGCTGGTCAATGCCGCCCACCTGGCCGGTAGCCAGGACAACGCCAGCGCCCTGCTGGTCAGGGTCGAACAGCCGGGAACCGACAGTCTCGGCGACACGCTGATCCAGTTGCAGCAATGGTCGTTGCCGCCTCTGCTCAAGCCCGGCCAGTGCTTCGAAGGCTGGCAGGTCGACAGCCTTCTCGGGCAAACCCGCCAATCGCTGCTCTACCGGGTTCGGGATGCCCACCAGCAACCCTGGCTGCTCAAGACCCTGCCCGAGAGCCGACACGCGGAGGCCGAGGCCGGCCAGGGCCTGTTGCTGGAAGAGTGGTTCCTGCGTCGGGTGGCCGGGCGTTGCTTCCCCGAGGTCCATCCCGCCGGGCAACGCCAGCACCTGTACTACGTGATGCGCGAGTACCCGGGACAGACTCTCGCCGACCTGTTCCGGCAGGCCGGTCCATTGCCACTGGTGCAATGGCAGGAATTGGCCAGACGCACCCTACAGGCGGTCGGCATGCTCCACCGGCGCAACATCCTGCACCGCGATATCAAGCCGGAGAACCTGCACCTGGGCACCGATGGCGAATTGCGGCTACTGGATTTCGGCCTGGCCTATTGTCCGGGCCTGAGCGAAAAGCCCGGTCATGAACTGCCGGGCACCCCTGGCTACATCGCCCCGGAGGCCTTCGAAGGGTATCCCCCGGATGTCCGCCAGGACCTCTACAGCGTCGGCGTCAGCCTGTTCCATCTGCTGACCGGGCACTACCCCCACGGCGAAATCGAGGCGTTCCAGCGCCCGCGCTTCGGGACACCGGTCAATGCCCAGCGTTATCGCCCGGACCTGCCCGCCTGGCTGGCGCACAGCCTCGATCGCGCCATCGCGGTCGACCCCGCGCAACGCTACGAGACGGCCGAGCAATGGCTACTGGTACTGGAAAAGGCTGAACGGAATGAATTGAGCGTGCGTCCCCGGCCGTTGCTGGAGCGTGAGCCGCTGAAAGTCTGGCGCACCGTGGCGCTGGTCTCGCTGCTGGTCAACCTGGCCCTGCTGCTGTGGGCCCTGAAAGCCTGAGTGAGTGGCCCCGGGCAAATCGCAGGCAAAGAAAAGCCCGGCCGGGGCCGGGCTTTTCGCAACACCAGGCTAATTACTTAGCTTGGGCTTCAACGGAAGCTTCTACGCGACGGTTGATCGCGCGGCCAGCTTCAGTGGCGTTGTCAGCCACTGGACGGGTCTTGCCGTAGCCAACCGACTCAACGCGGTTAGGAGCGATACCGTCTTTGACCAGGATTTGCTTCACAGCGTCAGCACGACGCTGGGACAGCTTCTGGTTGTAGGCGTCGGTACCGATGCTGTCGGTGTGACCAGCAACCACGGTGGTGGTTTGTGGGTACTGCTTCATGAAGTCAGCCAGGTTCTTCACGTCGCCGTAGCTGTTAGGCTTGACCACGGACTTGTTGAAGTCGAACTTCACGTCCAGCTCAACCTTGACCACTTCAGCTACTGGAGCTTCAGGAGCTGGAGCTGGCTCTTGAGCAACTGGAGCTGGAGCAGGTGCTGGAGCAACCTTGCCGCCGTTGCCACCGAAGTTCACGCCCAGACCTACGACAGCTGCGTAGTCCCAACGACCGTTGTCCAGCTTGTAGTCGGCTTCAACACCGCCACGAGCGTAGAAGTTGTCGGTGATGTACCACTTGGCGCCAGCGCCGGTGGTCAGGAAAGTCGACTGGTCACGACCGGTGTGGCCGTCAGCAGCAACGTTGGTCAGGCTGCCGTGAGCAACGCCGCCTTCAACGTATGGACGGATTGCATCGCCAACGGTACCGAAGTGGTACTGACCTTTCAGGCCGAACTTGTCACCGCCCAGCTTCTGGCTGCCGGTGCCGTCGTTCGAACGAGTGTGGTTGCTCTTGTCGTAGGTCAGGTTGACCGATACGTCGTCAGTGATGAAGTAGCCCAGCGAAGCGCCTGGGTTGTAGCCATCTTCAACGTGGTTGACGCTGTCGTTGTACTGCTTTTTGTAGAACAGCTCACCCTCGACTGCGCCTTGGCCTTGTGCCAGAGCGCCGAACGAAGTTGCGGCTACAAGTGTACCAACGGCAATGCCCAAGGTGTTTTTCAGTTTCATCCGTTAAATCCCCATCTGGTGATTGTGAATCAGTCCCCAAACCGGGGGACAACTCGGCGACAAGTCTAGCAGAACTTGCCTGAACGTAAGAGATATTTGCGTCGAACTAAGTTTCAGCAATGCCCGCAAATTTCTCACGCAATTTATCAAGCGCCCTCTTGTAGCGCATTTTCGTAGCACTCAAGCCCATGTGCATGATGTCGGCGATCTCCTGGAATTCCAGCTCTGCGACAAAACGTAGCACCAGAATTTCCCGATCGATCGGATTCACATGCACCAGCCAGCGGTCAAGACCGCCTTTTTCTTCCGGCGCCGGCGTCTTCTCCTCGGAAGCCTCCTCGAGCGGATCGAGGCTCAGGGCATCCATGAGACGACGCTTGCGCCGTTCTTTACGGTACTGGGTGATACATTCGTTGTACGTGATGCTATAAAGCCATGTCTTGAACTTCGATTTACCCTCAAAGTTCTTAAGGCCATACAGCACCTTCAACATCACTTCCTGACAGACATCATCCGCGTCACGATCGTTCCCTAAATACCTTGAACAAACGCTGAACAAAGTTCGTTGATAGCGCCGCATCAACTCTTCGTAGGCGCGTGTCACGTGAAACAGCTCCGCATGCGAACGCGCCACCAGCTCCTCATCGGTAAGCTCGCGGGGGTCGTAACGCATCGATAGCGATTGGGTTTTATTCAAAACGAGTCTTGCCGACAGTCAGGTCAATGTCCGCCGCGGCCCCAGGCGGGGGGCTTTTTGCGGCGGCATACATTAGCAGGGTTTGCCGGATTAGCGGCTACTCACATGCTGTTCCAGCAGGATCCGATTGGAGAGAGAGACTAGCTCACCCTCGTCGGTCAGCAATGTGGTCTTGACCGTGCCGATCTCTTCGATCTGCCCTTCGACCTCGCCAACTCGCACTTGTTGCCCAACCTGGTACAACTCACGCACATAAATTCCCGCCAGGATCTGCCCGGCAATTTCCCGGCTCCCCAGGCCCATGGCCAACGCAACGGCCAGACCAACGGTAATCAGGACGATCACGATCACATGGTTCAGCAGGTCGGTCTTGACCTCCAGCTGGCTGATCGCCACCGAAATGCTGATGATCACCACCAGGCCCTGGGCAACACGCCCCAGGCCGCTGGCGTAATCCAGGCCCACGCCCTCCGCGGCACCGCGCACCAGGCCGTTGACCAACTGGGCCAGCAGCATGCCGACCAGCAGCACCAGTGCCGCGCCGAATACCTTCGGCAGGTACAGGGCAAGCATGTCCAGCGTCGCCGAAACCCGCTCCAGGCCCAGCGATTCCGCGGCGGAAACCAGGAAAATCAGCAGGATGAACCAGTAGACGATCTTGCCGATCAGCGTCGAGATCGGCACCTGGATGCCGGCCCGGCTGAGCAGCTTGGTCAAGCCAGTGCCCGCCATCAGGCGATCGAGCCCGAGCTTGGCCAGCAGCTTGGACAGCAGGGTGTCGAGCAGCTTGGCCACGACGAAGCCCAGCAGTACCACGACCAGGGCGCCAAACAGGTTCGGGATGAAGTTCGCGACCTTCGTCCACAACGCTGTCATCGCCGTCACCAGACTCCGAGTCCAGAGATCAAGTTCCATATTCAATCAGCCTTATCCGCACTGCGACTTGTAGGGGTACGACGAGAAACCGGCATCACATGGGCCGATCCATTGTTCAGGGCGATCATCAGCGCTTGCAGCCAGCGCCCGAGCAGACTGAAGAGATCACCCGCGCCAACCTGGCGGTTGGCAGTTTTCAGGACACGCCCCAGGCACGCATCGTCGTCACGCGCAGTGGACGGCGAAGCCTTGAGCATGTCACGCAGAGACTGTTCAAAAGGATCGTGCATACGCACCTCTCGGAATGTCTTGAAAAGACGCGATCGGGATTTTCCGGGTCACATGCAACATTCTTCAGAGCCAGCGCAAACGACGGAACAACCACCACTGCCCGAGCGCAACACCGACGATCAGCAGGCAGGCAATGATGAAGCCGTAGGGGTCCTGGGACCCCGGAATGCCACCGACGTTGATCCCCAGAAGGCCGGTGAGAAAACTCATCGGCAGGAAGATCCCGGTGATGATCCCGAAGCGGTACATGATCTTGTTCATGTGCTGGTTCAGGCGCCGGTCCTCGGCGTCAAGCAGCAGCCCCACGCGCTCCCGGGTCAGTTCGAGCTCTTCGAGGTAGCGGGTCAGGCTGTTGTTCAATTCGTTCCAGTAGTCGGCATCGTCACTGGCGAACCAGGGCAGCCTGGTCCTCGTCAACTGGCCGAAAATGTCCCGCTGCGGGGCCAGAAAACGCTTCAGTCCGGCCGCCCGGCGACGGATCTGCACAACCACGCTGTGGTCGGGACAATACCGTTCGTCGGAATCTCCCTTTTCTTCCTCGTCATCGACCGCTTCGGAGAGGTCGCCGATCAGATCCTGGACCTTCATCGTCAGGTGCTGGCCGATGTAGAGGATGAGCTCGGAGGCGGTTTTCGGTCCCCGCCCGTCCTCCAGTTGTGCCAGCAACTCGTCGGTGGCCCGCAACGGACGCAGGCGCAGGGAAATCACCCGCTGGGCTGAAGCGAAGATGCGCACCGAAACCATGTCCTCGGGTTCGGCGCCCGGGTTGAGGTTGACCCCGCGCAGGAACAACAGAAACTCGCTGTCCGGCAGCGGCAACAGGCGCGGGCGGGTGTTCTCTTCCAGCAGCAGGTTGCAACTGAACTCGCTCAGGCCGCTGGAAGTGCGCAGCCAGGTCTGGGTTTGGGGATGGCTGCGATCCCAGTGCAGCCAGAGGCTCTCCTGCGGCTGCAACTGCAGGTCATCCAGCTCGGTCCGAGCAATCGAGCGCGCACCACCCTTACCATCGAGAACCAGGGCATGGACCAGCCCCCATTGCGCGTTGTCTTCCTCGAACATCCCCACCCCTGTTGGTCTACTTCGACAAATTACTCAGGCATCTCAAGCGGACTGGGCGAGACGATGATCCCGTTGTTGTCCGCATACACGTATTCACCCGGTACGAAGGTGACGCCGGCGAAGGTGACCTTCACGTTCAGGTCACCGATACCGCGCTTGTCGGTCTTCATCGGATGGCTGGCCAGGGCCTGCACACCCAGGTCGGTCTGGGCGATCACATCGACGTCACGAATGCAGCCATAGACCACCAGGCCTTCCCAACCGTTCCGTGCGGCCTTCTCGGCCAGCATGTCGCCGAGCAGCGCACGGCGCAACGAGCCACCGCCATCGACGACCAGGACCTTGCCAGCGCCCGGGAGCTCGACCTGCTCCTTGACCAGGGAGTTATCCTCGAAGCACTTGATGGTCACGATCTGGCCCCCGAAGGAATCGCGACCGCCGAAGTTGCTGAACATCGGCTCAAGCACCTGCACCAGCTCCGGGTAGGCGTCGCACAGGTCGGGAGTGACGTAATGGTTCATGGACAAACTCCTGTAGGTGAGAGACCGCAATCCGAGGTGCCAATCCTCCCCGGCACCTCTTGAAGAAACGCGCTGACCGGTCGTTTGTTTAGACAATGACCAGAACGGCTCAATGCGTCATATGTTAGCCGCAACGCCCCTGAAGCGGAATGCCCTTATCAGGACGCTTGCTGAACCTCGCCTGACTGAGGCGCCACAAAAGCCTGCTGATCGCGCAACCAGTCCGCCACCAGCGGCCACACCTCGGTTTGTGCCGGCTTGCTCACCAGCATCTCGACATGCCCGAACGCCGAGCTGAAACCGGCCGCTCGCCCCAGGCAGATGAAACGCTTGAGCGGCGAGCCGATCTGCTCGAACAACTTGCGGCAGGCCCACGCCGGATCCTGTTGGTCGCCTTCGGCGCTCACCGCCAGCAGCGGCACCTCGACCTCCGCCAGGCCATCCCACCAGTTGCGCTCCTTGTCGCCGAAGCGGCCGAACAGGCCGTACCAGCGCATGCTTTCCAGCGCCAGTCCGATCGGCTCGTCCTCCGGCCCACGCTTGAGACGCGAGCCGGACAGGTGAGGAAAACGCTTGAGCAGGAAACGTCCGCTCCACTCCACCGCGGGAATCTTCAGCGGCCAGTAGGTGCGGCTGACCTGGCTGCCGAACAGCGCCGCCGAGGCCACGGCGGGTGCCCCCAGGTACTGGCCGCCCAGGGCTGCCGCCAGGGTCGTACCGCCCAGGGAATGGCCGATCCAATGGGGAACCTGACCACTCTGCTCACGGACGAACGCGGCGATCGCCGGCAGGTCGTAGCGGGCGTAGTCGGCCACACGGTTCTTGCGATAGTCCTGGTTGCGCACGGACAGCCCGTGGCCACGCATTTCCGGCACCCAGACATCGAAGCCGGCACGCGCCAGGTAGGCGCCCAGGCCAACGCCCTTGGGCGAGAACCAGAACCGCCGGTTGGAAAAACTGCCATGCAGGAGAATCACCGGCACGCCACGGGCCTGCGGTTCGTCGGCCATGCCCAGGCGGGTCACGGCCAGCTCGACGGAGGCATCGGGGCTGTTGCCCGGTTTCAAACGATAGACGTCTTCGCTCAGGTCGCCACGACGCTCGGCGCTGAGCAAAGCCACCGGAAAAAGATCACTGCTGCTTTGCATAAGGCTCTTGCACAAAAAAGGGCGATGCCTGTGCGGCTTCGCCCCATATGACACAAGGCACCAAGCGCCCCGCCACCCGCCCCACAAAGGCTCAGGTGGCGCCTGGGCGCCGGTACCCTCTCTCGGACCTACGCCTGGCCTTCAGCCAGGAAGAACCAGGTTTCCAGCACGGTATCCGGGTTCAGCGACACACTTTCGATGCCCTGTTCCATCAGCCAGCGGGCCAGGTCCGGGTGGTCGGATGGGCCCTGGCCACAGATGCCGATGTACTTGCCGGCCTTGTTGCAGGCCTGGATCGCGTTGGACAACAGCTTCTTCACCGCCGGGTTACGCTCGTCGAACAGGTGCGCGATGATCCCCGAGTCGCGGTCCAGGCCCAGGGTCAGCTGGGTCAGGTCGTTGGAGCCGATGGAGAAACCGTCGAAGTGCTCGAGGAACTCGTCGGCCAGGATCGCGTTGGACGGCAGTTCGCACATCATGATCACGCGCAGGCCGTCCTGGCCGCGGGCCAGGCCGTTGGCCGCCAGCAGCTCGACCACCTGGCTGGCTTCGCCCAGGGTGCGCACGAACGGCACCATGATCTCGACGTTGGTCAGGCCCATCTCGTTGCGCACGCGCTTGAGCGCACGGCACTCGAGCTCGAAGCAGTCACGGAACGACTCGCTGATGTAGCGCGAGGCGCCGCGGAAGCCCAGCATCGGGTTTTCTTCTTCCGGCTCGTAGAGCTTGCCGCCGATCAGGTTGGCGTATTCGTTGGACTTGAAGTCCGACAGGCGCACGATGACCTTCTTCGGCCAGAACGCTGCGGCCAGGGTGCTGATGCCCTCCACCAGCTTCTCGACATAGAAGCCGACCGGATCGTCGTAGCCGGCGATGCGCTTGTCGACGCTTTCCTTGATGTCCAGCGGCAGGCCGGCGTAGTTCAGCAGCGCCTTGGGGTGCACGCCGATCATGCGGTTGATGATGAATTCCAGGCGGGCCAGGCCCACGCCGGCGTTCGGCAACTGCGCGAAATCGAACGCGCGGTCCGGGTTGCCGACGTTCATCATGATCTTGAACGGCAGCTCCGGCATGGCGTCGACGGAGTTCTTCTTGATGTCGAAGCCCAGCTCGCCTTCGAAGATGTAGCCGGTGTCGCCTTCGGCACAGGAAACGGTCACGCCCTGGCCGTCCTTGAGCAGTTCGGTGGCGTTGCCGCAACCGACGACCGCCGGAATCCCCAGTTCACGGGCGATGATCGCCGCGTGGCAGGTACGGCCGCCGCGGTTGGTGACGATGGCGCTGGCGCGCTTCATCACCGGTTCCCAGTCCGGGTCGGTCATGTCGGACACCAGCACGTCGCCGACCTGGACCTTGTCCATCTCGGTCACGTCGCGAATGATGCGGACCTTGCCGGCACCGATGCGCTGGCCGATGGCCCGGCCTTCGACCAGCACGGTGCCCTTTTCCTTGAGCAGGTAGCGTTCCATGACGTTGGCGCTGGCGCGGCTCTTCACGGTTTCAGGACGAGCCTGCACAATGTACAGCTTGCCGTCGTCACCGTCCTTGGCCCACTCGATGTCCATCGGGCACTGGTAGTGCTTCTCGATGATCATCGCCTGCTTGGCCAGCTCGCTGACTTCGGCGTCGGTCAGGCAGAAACGCGCGCGATCGGCCTTGTCGACCTCGACGGTCTTGACCGAACGACCGGCCTTGGCCTCGTCGCCGTAGATCATCTTGATCGCCTTGCTGCCCAGGTTGCGGCGCAGGATCGCCGGGCGGCCGGCGCTCAGGGTGCTCTTGTGGACGTAGAACTCGTCCGGGTTCACCGCGCCCTGCACGACGGTTTCACCCAGGCCGTAGGCGCCGGTGATGAACACCACGTCACGGAAGCCCGACTCGGTGTCGAGGGTGAACATCACGCCGGCGGTGCCGGTTTCCGAACGGACCATGCGCTGCACGCCGGCCGACAGGGCGACCAGCTTGTGGTCGAAGCCCTGGTGCACGCGGTAGGAAATGGCGCGGTCGTTGAACAGCGAGGCGAACACTTCCTTGGCCGCGCGGATGACGTTGTCCACGCCGCGGATGTTCAGGAAGGTTTCCTGCTGGCCGGCGAAGGAGGCGTCCGGCAGGTCTTCGGCGGTCGCCGAGGAACGTACGGCCACGGCCATGTCCGGGTTGCCGGCCGACAGGGCGGCGAAGGCGGTGCGGATTTCGCTGTTGAGGCGCTCGGGGAACTCGGCTTCCATGATCCACTGGCGGATCTGGGCGCCGGTCCTGGCCAGGGCGTTGACGTCATCGACGTCCAGCGCGTCGAGCGCGGCGTGGATGCGGTCGTTCAGGCCACTCTGTTCGAGAAAATCGCGATACGCCTGAGCCGTAGTGGCAAAGCCGCCGGGAACCGACACGCCGGCGCCCGCGAGGTTACTGATCATCTCGCCAAGGGATGCGTTCTTGCCCCCTACGTGCTCCACATCATGGACGCCGAGCTTATCGAGGGAAACTACGTACTCTACCAAGGTGATCTCTCCACTGACTGTGTTGGATGAAGCTCAGGGCGGGCCATGTTCAAATGGCTGGTCGATCCGCTCTGTGGCCTGGACCTGGAAAATAAGTGAGAATGCCAGCCGTTCCAGGCGGGCAAATCCTGCCTATCATATCCAAGAATCGTCATCAGCTTAAGGCCCAAGGTGCAAATGAAACGATCTGCTTTCTTTATCTCCGATGGCACCGGCATCACCGCCGAAACCCTGGGTCAAAGCCTGTTGGCGCAGTTCGAAAGCATTACCTTCGCCAAATCCACGCAACCGTACATCGACAGCGTGGATAAGGCCCGGGCCATGGTCCAGAAGATCAACAGCGCCGCAGAACGGGACGGTTACCGCCCGATCATCTTCGACACCATCGTCAATCAGGACATTCGTGAGATTCTCGCGACGTCCAATGGTTTCATGATCGACATTTTTTCCACCTTCCTCGCCCCGCTGGAACAGGAACTGAGCGAGCATTCCTCCTACTCCGTGGGCAAATCCCACTCGATCGGCGGCAACTCCAACTACATGGAACGGATCGAGGCGGTGAACTTCGCCCTCGATAACGACGACGGCGCCCGCACCCACTACTACGACAAGGCCGACCTGATCCTGGTCGGCGTGTCGCGCTGCGGCAAGACGCCGACGTGCCTGTACATGGCGATGCAGTTCGGTATCCGGGCCGCCAACTACCCGTTGACCGAGGAAGACATGGAGCGCCTGCAACTGCCGACGGCCCTGCGCGCCCACCAGCACAAGCTGTTCGGCCTGACCATCGACCCGGACCGCCTGACCGCGATCCGCAACGAGCGCAAGCCCAACAGCCGCTACTCGAGCTATGCTCAGTGCGAATTCGAGGTACGCGAGGTGGAAAACCTGTTCCGCCGGGAAAACATCCCGCACATCAACTCCACGCATTTCTCCGTGGAAGAGATTTCGGCGAAGATTCTCGTGGAAAAAGGCGTGGAGCGCCGGTTCAAGTAAGGATCCGAAAGGTGTGGGAGCAGGGACGGCCTATTCGCGGGCAAGCCCGGCTCCCACAGGGGCGAGCGATCCTTGCAGGCGCCGGGCTTGTCGGGCGCCGAACCGCCGCGAATGCGGTTGACCTGATACCCCCGATCTAGAAGGCGTCGCCCGGCACCCGCACCCAGCCTTCCATCAGCACCCGCGCGCTGCGGCTCATGATGGCCTTGACCACGGTCCATTCACCGTCGGCCTGGGTGGCCTCGGCACCGACCCGCAGGGTTCCCGACGGGTGGCCGAAACGCACCGAACTGCGCTCGCCGCCGCCCGCCGCCAGGTTCACCAACGTCCCGGGAATCGCCGCCGCCGTGCCGATGGCCACCGCCGCGGTGCCCATCATGGCGTGGTGCAGCTTGCCCATCGACAGCGCCCGTACCAGCAGGTCCAGGTCACCGGCCGCCACCGCCTTGCCACTTGATGCGGTGTAGCTGGCTGGCGGTGCGACGAAGGCGACCTTCGGCGTGTGCTGGCGCTTGGCCGCTTCGTCGATACGGTCGATCAACCCCATGCGCAGCGCCCCGTAGGCACGAATGGTCTCGAAGCGTGCCAGGGCCTTGGGATCACTGTTGATATCGCCCTGCAACTCGGTGCCGGTGTAGCCGATGTCCGCGGCATTGACGAAGATCGTCGGAATCCCGGCATTGATCAGGGTCGCCTTGAAGGTACCGACACCCGGAACCTCCAGGTCATCCACCAGGTTGCCGGTGGGGAACATCGAACCGCCAGCGCCCTCCTCCTCGGCCGCCGGGTCCATGAACTCGAGTTGCACCTCGGCGGCGGGAAACGTCACGCCATCGAGTTCGAAGTCGCCGGTTTCCTGGACCTGGCCGTCAGTGATCGGCACATGGGCGATGATGGTCTTGCCGATGTTCACCTGCCAGATCCGCACCACCGCCACGCCATTGCGCGGAACCCGCGCGGCATCGACCAGGCCGGCACTGATGGCGAACGAGCCCACTGCGGCCGACAGGTTGCCGCAGTTGCCGCTCCAGTCGATGAACGGCTTGTCGATCGACACCTGGCCGAACAGGTAGTCGACATCGTGACCGGCCTTGATGCTGCGCGACAGGATCACCGTCTTGCTGGTGCTGGAGGTCGCCCCCCCCATGCCATCGATCTGCTTTTCATAGGGATCGGGGCTGCCGATCACCCGCAGCAGCAGCGCGTCGCGTGCCGCGCCGGGCAACTGCGCGGCCTCGGGCAGGTCGCTGAGGTTGAAGAACACCCCCTTGCTGGTACCACCACGCATGTAGGTGGCGGGGATTCTGATTTGTGCGGCGTGGGTCATGAAGCCTCCTGCGGGGCCTGCGCGCCTGGGTTGCGCGGCAGGACCGGAATGGGTTCGCATTGCCATGGCCGCCACCCCGCCCCGTGGGAGCCGGATTCATCCGCGAAGAACGATAACGCAGCCATCCGGTATGACCGCGTTGCCTGGTTCGCGGATGAATCCGGCTCCCACAGGGCGGAGCAGTTGCCGTTTTCTTCTGTCAGCGTGCGCTCGCCGACTGGAGGAAGTCCTGCGCAAAACGCTGCAGCACACCGCCCGCCTCGTAGATCGAGACCTCTTCGGCGGTATCCAGCCTGCAGGTCACTGGCACCTCGACACGCTCGCCGTCCCTGCGCCGGATGACCAGGGTCAGGGTCGCCCGCGGCGTACGCTCGCCGATCACGTCGAACGTCTCGGTGCCGTCGATGCCAAGGGTCTTGCGATCGGTGCCCGGCTTGAACTCCAGCGGCAACACGCCCATGCCGACCAGGTTGGTCCGGTGGATGCGCTCGAAGCCTTCGGCGACGATCGCCTCGACCCCCGCCAGCCGGACGCCCTTGGCCGCCCAGTCACGGGACGAACCCTGGCCGTAGTCGGCGCCGGCGATGATGATCAAGGACTGCTTGCGGTCCATGTAGGTCTCGATGGCTTCCCACATGCGCATGACCTGGCCTTCCGGCTCGACCCGCGCCAGGGAGCCCTGCTTGACCTTGCCGTTCTCCTGAACCATTTCGTTGAACAGTTTCGGGTTGGCGAACGTCGCGCGCTGGGCAGTGAGGTGGTCGCCGCGGTGGGTGGCGTAGGAGTTGAAGTCCTCCTCCGGCAGGCCCATTTTCGCCAGGTACTCACCGGCCGCACTGTCCAGCAGGATAGCGTTGGACGGCGACAGGTGATCGGTGGTGATGTTGTCCGGCAGCACCGCCAGCGGGCGCATGCCCTTGAGCGGTCGGGCCCCGGCCAGGGCGCCTTCCCAGTACGGCGGACGACGGATATAGGTGCTCATCGGCCGCCAGTCATAGAGCGGCTCGACCTTCGGACCGTTGTCCTCGTGAATGGCGAACATCGGCGTATAGACCTTGCGGAACTGCTCCGGCTTGACCGAAGCCTTGACCATTGCATCGATTTCCTCGTCGCTCGGCCAGATGTCCTTGAGGCGGATTTCCTGGCCGTCGGCATCGCGCCCCAGCACGTCCTTCTCGATATCGAAACGGATGGTCCCGGCAATCGCGTAGGCCACCACCAGCGGCGGTGACGCCAGGAATGCCTGCTTGGCGTACGGATGGATACGCCCGTCGAAGTTGCGGTTACCGGAGAGCACCGCCGTGGCGTAGAGGTCACGATCGATGATTTCCTGCTGGATCACCGGGTCCAGCGCGCCGGACATGCCGTTGCAGGTGGTGCAGGCGAAGGCCACCACGCCAAAGCCCAGTTGCTCCAGTTCCTGGGTCAAGCCGGCTTCATCCAGGTACAGCGCAACCGCCCGGGAGCCCGGCGCCAGCGACGACTTGACCCACGGCTTGCGGGTCAGGCCCAGCCTGTTGGCGTTGCGCGCCAGCAGGCCGGCGGCGATGACGTTGCGCGGGTTGCTGGTGTTGGTGCAACTGGTGATGGCGGCGATGATCACCGCGCCGTCGGGCATCTGCCCCGGCACTTCGCTCCACTGCCCGGCGATGCCCTTGGCCGCCAGGTCGCTGGTGGCGACGCGGGCATGCGGGTTGCTGGGGCCGGCCATGTTGCGCACCACCGAAGACAGGTCGAACTGCAGGCCGCGCTCGTACTGCACGCCCTGGAGGCTGTCGGCCCACAGGCCACTCTCGCGGGCGTAGGTTTCGACCAGTTGCACCTGCGCATCCTCACGACCGGTGAGCTTCAGGTAGTCGATGGTCTGCTGGTCGATGTAGAACATCGCCGCCGTGGCGCCGTACTCCGGGGCCATGTTGGAGATAGTCGCACGGTCGCCCAGGGTCAGCGCACTGGCGCCTTCGCCGAAGAACTCCAGGTAGGCCCCGACCACCTTCTGCTTGCGCAGGAACTCGGTCAGCGCCAGCACCATGTCGGTAGCGGTGATACCCGGTTGCAACTTGCCGGTCAGCTCGACGCCAACGATCTCCGGCAGGCGCATCCAGGAAGCACGACCCAGCATCACGCTCTCGGCTTCCAGGCCGCCGACACCGATGGCGATCACGCCCAGCGCATCGACGTGCGGGGTGTGGCTGTCGGTACCGACGCAGGTATCGGGGAAGGCCACGCCGTCACGCGCCTGGATCACCGGGGACATCTTCTCCAGGTTGATCTGGTGCATGATGCCGTTGCCCGGCGGGATCACGTCGACGTTCTTGAACGCCTTCTTGGTCCAGTCGATGAAGTGGAAACGATCCTCGTTGCGACGGTCCTCGATGGCGCGGTTCTTGGCGAACGCATCCGGATCGAAACCACCGCATTCCACCGCCAGCGAGTGGTCGACGATCAGTTGGGTCGGTACCACCGGGTTGACCTGGGCCGGATCACCGCCCTGGGAGGCAATGGCATCCCGCAGGCCGGCCAGGTCGACCAGCGCGGTCTGGCCGAGGATGTCGTGGCAGACCACGCGGGCCGGGAACCAGGGAAAATCCAGGTCGCGCTTGCGTTCGATCAGTTGCTTGAGGGAGTCGGTCAGCGTCGCCGGCTCGCAGCGCCGCACCAGGTTCTCAGCCAGGACGCGGGAGGTGTAGGGCAGCGTGGCGTAGGCCCCGGGCTGGATCGCATCGACCGCCGCACGGGCATCGAAGAAGTCCAGGTGACTGCCGGGCAACGGTTTACGGTATTGGGTATTCATGGTCTGGGACTCGATCACGGTTAAGTCAGAAGCAAACACGGGCCGGCAGGGAGTTATCGGGTGAGCTTGAGGCCCCTTTCGCGGATAAATCCGGCTCCCACAGGGCGCATGCGTCGAACACAGATTTCAGGCCTGCCTCAAACCTGTGGGAGCCGGATTTATCCGCGAACAGGGCCCGCGCCCGACTCCCACGGCCAAGGCCTCAGCGACGCTCGATTGGCACGAACTTGCGCTGCTCGACGCCGGTGTACTCGGCGCTCGGACGGATGATGCGGTTGTTGGCACGCTGCTCGAACACATGCGCCGCCCAGCCGGTCAGGCGCGAGCAGACGAAGATCGGCGTGAACAGCTTGGTCGGGATACCCATGAAGTGGTACGCCGAGGCATGGTAGAAGTCGGCGTTGGGGAACAGTTTCTTCTGTTCCCACATGGTCTTGTCGATCGCCTCGGACACCGGGAACAGCACGCTGTCACCGACTTCATCGGCGAGCTGCTTCGACCAACCCTTGATCACCTCGTTGCGCGGGTCGCTGTCCTTGTAGATCGCATGGCCGAAGCCCATGATCTTGTCCTTGCGCGCCAGCATGCCGAGGGTGCCCTCGATGGCCTCCTGGGCCGAACCATAGCGCTCGATCATCTCCATCGCCGCCTCGTTGGCACCGCCGTGCAGCGGGCCGCGCAGCGAACCGATGGCTGCGGTGACGCAGGAGAACAGGTCGGACAGGGTCGAGGCACAGACCCGTGCGGTAAAGGTCGAGGCGTTGAACTCGTGCTCCGCATAGAGGATCAGCGACACGTCCATCACCTTGCGATGCAGCTCGCTCGGCGCCTTGCCGTGCAGCAGGTGCAGGAAATGCCCGCCAAGGGACGCCTCGTCGGTCACGCAGTCGATACGCTTGCCTTCATGGCTGAAGCGATACCAGTAGCACATGATCGCCGGGAAGGCGGCCAGCAGGCGGTCGGTGGCTTCGTGCTGGCGGGAGAAGTCGCCCTCCGGCTCGATGTTGCCCAGGAACGAGCAGCCGGTGCGCATCACGTCCATCGGGTGGGCATCGGCCGGTATGCGCTCGAGCACCTCTTTCAGCGCCTGGGGCAGGTCGCGCAGGGTGCGCAGCTTGCCCATGTAGGCCGCCAGCTCGGTGGCGTTGGGCAGCTCGCCGTACAGCAGCAGGTAGGCGACCTCCTCGAAGCGCGCCTCGGCCGCCAGCTCACGCACGTCATAACCACGATAGGTCAGACCGGCACCAGCCTGGCCCACGGTGGACAGGGCGGTTTGTCCGGCGACCTGGCCACGCAGGCCGGCACCGCTCAGTACTTTTGCTTCAGCCATTGCTCTCTCCAAATTCTTGTAGGTTGTCGGGGATCGGCAATTCGATCACTCAGGCTATTCAATTTTTCTGTGGGAGCCGGCTTGCTGGCGATGATATCGACGCGATGCCCATGATCCACCGCGTCGCCTGGATCGCCAGCAAGCCGGCGCCTGGCTTCAGCCCTTCTTCTGGGCGAACAACGCATCGAGCTTCTGCTCGAAGGCGTGGTAGTCGATGCGATCGTAGAGCTCCATGCGGGTCTGCATGGTGTCGATCACGTTCTGCTGGGTGCCATCGCGACGAATCGCGGTGTAGACGTTTTCCGCCGCCTTGTTCATGGCGCGGAACGCCGACAGCGGGTACAGCACCAGCGATACGTCGACGGATGCCAGCTGTTCGGTGGTGTACAGCGGCGTCGCGCCGAACTCGGTGATATTGGCCAGGATCGGCGCCTTCACCCGGTTGGCGAACAGCTTGTACATCTCCAGTTCGGTGATGGCTTCCGGGAAAATCATGTCGGCACCGGCCTCGATGCAGGCCGCTGCGCGGTCCAGCGCGGCTTCCAGGCCTTCGACCGCCAGCGCGTCGGTGCGCGCCATGATCACGAAGCTGTCGTCGAGGCGCGCGTCAACGGCCGCCTTGATGCGATCGACCATTTCCTGCTGGGAAACGATTTCCTTGTTCGGCCGGTGGCCGCAGCGCTTGGCCCCGACCTGGTCCTCGATATGGATCGCCGCCGCGCCGAACTTGCTCATCGAGCGCACGGTACGCGCGACGTTGAAGGCCGAGGAACCGAAACCGGTGTCGACATCCACCAACAGCGGCAGGTCGCAGACATCGGTGATGCGTCGCACGTCGGTCAGCACGTCATCCAGGCCGGAGATGCCCAGGTCAGGCAGGCCGAGGGAGCCGGCCGCGACCCCGCCACCCGACAGGTAGATCGCCTTGAAACCGGCGCGCTTGGCCAGCAGGGCGTGGTTGGCGTTGATCGTGCCGACCACCTGCAGTGGATGCTCGCTGGCGACCGCATCGCGGAAACGCTGACCGGGCGTGTTTTTGTTGGAACCCTGACTCATGACTCACCTCGTGGAGTGGCTGTCGGTTTGGCGCCGTCCTGGTAGTGACGCGCAATATTGCGTTTCGAGGCGCCGATGTGACGGCGCATCAGCAGTTCGGCCAGTTCACCATCACGATCGGCAATCGCATCGAGAATCCGATGGTGCTCGGCAAAGGCCTGGCGTGGCCGGTTGGGGGTCGCGGAAAACTGGATGCGGTACATGCGCACGAGCTGGTAGAGCTCGCCGCAGAGCATCTGGGTCAGGGTGCGGTTGCCGGCCCCCTGGATAATCCGGTAGTGGAAGTCGAAATCGCCTTCCTGCTGGTAGTAGCCGACACCCGCCTGGAACGCCGCATCGCGTTCGTGGGTATGCAGCACCTGGCGCAGTTCCTCGATCTCTTCGCGGGTCATGCGCTCGGCGGCAAGACGGCAGGCCATGCCCTCCAGGGACTCGCGGATCTCATAGAGTTCGATCAGTTCGGCATGGCTGAGCGAAACCACCCGCGCCCCGACATGAGGCACCCGCACCAACAGGC
The DNA here is from genome assembly GCF_014268755.2 of Pseudomonas vanderleydeniana. Lineage (NCBI taxonomy): Bacteria > Pseudomonadati > Pseudomonadota > Gammaproteobacteria > Pseudomonadales > Pseudomonadaceae > Pseudomonas > Pseudomonas vanderleydeniana. Next base: position 5,570,975 of record NZ_CP077093.1, read on the forward strand.
GCTGCCCTTCCAGGCGGTGGATGGCCTCGCGCAGCGGGCCACGGCTGATACCGTAGGTGCGTGCCAGTTCCGGCTCGGAAATCTTGCTGCCCGGAGCGATCTCGCCCTTCACGATGGCAGCCTGGATGCGCCGGAAGACGTTCTCGGAAAGCGTTTCCGAATCTTCCTGGGGAGCGGCCAGCGACTCCAGATTTTCCAGCATATTGTCGACACCTTCAAAATCAATGACGGTAAAACTAGCCAATCAGACCAGCACAGTCAAAGAATTAATCGATATTGTCGACAATAGTCTAAGAGCGCGAGAAAACAGCGGATCATGATGGAGACAACCACCCCGGCGCTGGCGCCATAAAACCAGCATGTTAGAATGCCGCGCGCATCTGACGATGCCATGCCTGTCATCTTCATCTGACAGACGCACGAGGAAGCTTGCGCGGTATTGCCAGTCACCTTGAATACGCGCCAGGACTTATGAGACTCAAGCCCTTCCCTCTACTGCTCTTGCTTCTTTTCTGCCTGCCAGGCCTCGCCAGCGCGGCGGGAAAGACCGTGTACGGCCTGAACGAGTACGCGACCCTGGACGGTATCGACCTGGAAGTCGCGGCCAAGCTCGACACCGGTGCCAAGACGGCCTCCCTGAGTGCCCGTGACATCAAGCGTTTCAAGCGTAACGGTGAAAGCTGGGTACGTTTCTACCTGGCCATCGATACGGCGCATTCACACCCCATCGAACTGCCGTTGGCACGGGTCAGCAAGATCAAGCGCCGCTCCGGCGACTACGACCCGGACGAGGACAAGGCTTACACCGCCCGCCCGGTGATCACCCTGAATGTCTGCATGGGCAGCGCCCTGCGCACCATCGAAGTGAACTTGACCGACCGAAGTGCTTTCCAATACCCGCTCCTGATTGGCTCCGAGGCGCTCAAGCGCTTCGATGCGCTGGTAGACCCCAGCCTTAAATACGCTGCCGGCAAGCCCGCCTGCATCGCCGACGCTCAAACCGCCGAGTAATTCGCATGCGTTCTCTTACCCTCCATCTGAAAGTCCTGATCGCCATCCTGGTGGTGCTCGGTATTTCGGTCACGGCCTATCAGATTTTCGTCCTGGGGATTCCGGTCACCGAAGATGCCACCGACGACCTGTGGAACATCGACGCCAAGGTCGAGTTCGTCGCCGCCAGCAAGGACCCGGTGAAGATCCAGATGTTCGTGCCGCCGCTGAGCCGTGACTACGTGAGCCTCAACGAGAGCTTCATCTCCAACAACTACGGGGTCAGCGTCAACCGTGCCGATGGCAATCGCAAGGTCACCTGGTCGGCCCGGCGGGTCAGCGGCAAGCAGACGCTCTACTATCGCCTGGTGCTGACCAAGCGCTATACCGGCGAAAAACCCAAGGTCAAGGGCCCGACCTTCCGTGACAGCATGGCCATCGAAGGCCCGGAAAAAATCGCTGCCGAAGCACTGATGGCGCCCATCCGCCAGCACTCGGCCGACGTCGAGACCTTCATCAGCGAAACCATCAAGCGCGTCAACAACCTGGGCGACGACAACGTCAAGCTGCTGCTGGCCGGCGATCCATCGACCCCGCACAAGGCACAGATCATCGAACTGCTGCTGTCGATTGCCCACGTACCGCTGGAAAAGGTCCACACCATCCGCCTGGTCGCCGACCAGCCGCAAACCCCGGAACTCTGGCTGCGCAGTTTCAACGGCAACGACTGGCTGTACTTCAACCCGGACACCGGCGAACAGGGCCTGCCTGAAGACCGCCTGGTCTGGTGGACCGGCGACGACAACCTGATCACCGTCGAGGGCGGCAAGAAGGCCAGCGTCAACTTCAGCCTGAACAACAGCGAGATGAACGCCATCCGCCTGGCCAAGCTGACCGACGAGAACTCCGACGCCAACTTCCTCGAATACTCGCTCTACGGCCTGCCGCTGCAGACCCAGCAGACCTTCATGATCATGGTGATGATCCCGATCGGCGTGCTGGTGATCCTGATCCTGCGCAACCTGATCGGCCTGCAGACCCTCGGCACCTTCACCCCGGTCCTGATCGCCCTGGCCTTTCGCGAGACCCAGCTGGGCTTCGGCATCGTGCTGTTCACCATCATCACCGCGCTCGGCCTGTCGCTACGCTCCTACCTGGAACACCTGAAGCTGCAGATGCTGCCGCGATTGTCGGTGGTGCTGACCTTCGTTGTGGTGCTGATCGCCGCCATCAGCCTGTTCAGCCACAAGCTCGGCCTGGAGCGCGGCCTCTCGGTCGCGTTGTTCCCGATGGTGATCCTGACCATGACCATCGAGCGCCTGTCCATCACCTGGGAGGAACGCGGCGGCGGCCATGCGATGAAAGTCGCGATCGGCACCCTGTTCGCCGCCTCGCTGGCACATCTGATCATGAGCGTGCCGGAACTGGTGTACTTCGTCTTCACCTTCCCGGCGATCCTGCTGATCCTGGTGGGCTTCATGCTGGCCATGGGACGCTATCGCGGCTACCGCCTGACCGAACTGGTGCGTTTCAAGGCCTTTCTCAAGGAAGACGCCTGATGTTCGGCCTGTGGAAAACCTGGAAGGCCCTGGAGGCCAAGGGCATCATGGGCATCAACCGGCGTAACGCCGACTATGTGCTCAAGTACAACAAGCGCAGCCTGTACCCGATCGTCGATGACAAGATCATCACCAAGGAACGGGCAATCGCCGCCGGCATCCACGTGCCGGAAATGTATGGCGTGATCTCCACCGAAAAGGACATCGACAAGCTCGACGAAATCATCGGCGGGCGCAGCGACTTCGTCATCAAGCCGGCCCAGGGTGCCGGTGGCGACGGCATCCTGGTGATCGCCGACCGTTTCGAAGGGCGCTACCGGACCGTTTCCGGACGGATCATCAGCCATGAGGAAATCGAGCACCAGGTGTCCAGCATCCTCACCGGGCTCTATTCCCTGGGCGGCCATCGCGACCGCGCGCTGATCGAATACCGGGTGACCCCCGACCAGATCTTCAGGAGCATCAGCTATGAGGGCGTGCCGGACATCCGCATCATCGTGCTGATGGGCTACCCGGTCATGGCCATGCTGCGCCTGCCGACCCGCCAGTCCAACGGCAAGGCCAACCTGCACCAGGGCGCCATCGGCGTCGGTGTCGACCTGGCGACTGGCCTGACCCTGCGCGGTACCTGGCTGAACAACATCATCAGCAAGCACCCTGACACCACCAACGCGGTGGACGGTGTGCAACTGCCAAACTGGGACGGCTTCATGAAGCTCGCCGCCGGCTGCTACGAGCTGTGTGGCCTGGGCTACATCGGCGTGGACATGGTGCTGGACCAGGACAAGGGCCCATTGATCCTCGAGCTCAACGCCCGCCCCGGACTGAACATCCAGATCGCCAATGATTGCGGCCTGACCACCCGGGCCCAGGCGGTGGAAGCGCACCTGGAAGAGCTGGCAGCGGCCGGCCTCAGCGAAACCGCGGAGGAGCGGGTGCGTTTCGTCCAAGGTCTGTTCGGCCATGTAGCTCCACGGAATGCCTGATAACGGAGGGAACCAACCCACCTGTGGGAGCCGGATTTATCCGCGAACCAGACGACGCGGCGGTACAGGATTACCGTGTTATCGTTCTTCGCGGATAAATCCGGCTCCCACGGTTTGCGGTGTCTGCCTGAACTCCAGGCCATGAATATAGCCAGTACCGACACCCCTCTAGGAGCATTTCCTACAGGAGACTACAATCGCCCTCCCCTGCGCCCAAGGCTGATCCACCCCGCATGTCGACCTGCTCCGTACACCCGCTGCCCTACCGCCCCGATCCCGCTGCCTATTTCGCGGCCATTCGTCACGCCCCCGGCGCGGTGCTGCTCGACAGCGGTCGGCCGGTGGCTGAACGTGGGCGCTACGATCTGCTCAGCGCCTGGCCACTGGAGCAACTGACCGTCCTGCCGAACGAGGCGGGCGAAGATTTCCTCGTGCGCCTGCGTGGCACCCTGGCGCGCCTGGGCCGGGCCGAATTGCCCGCAGCGGTCGAACTGCCATTCGCCGGCGGCCTGATCGGTTACCTGAGCTACGATTTCGGTCGCCATCTGGAAGCCCTGCCCAGCCAGGCCCGGGACGATCTGCAGCTACCCGATGCGCGCTTCGGCCTGTACGCCTGGGCGCTGGTCAGCGACCACCAGCAGGCTACCAGCCAACTGGTATTCCATCCGACGGTCGAGCAGGCCGAACGTGAGCGCCTGGTCCAACTGTTCAGCCAGGAGCCAGCCACTGAAACCGGCAGTTTCCAACTCGACACGCCGATGGCCGCCGACCTGGACGCCGAGTCGTACCGCCAGGCCTTCGAGCGCATCCAACAGTACATCCAGGCGGGTGACTGCTATCAGGTCAACTTCGCCCAGCGTTTTCGTGCGAGCTGCCAGGGGGACCCATGGGTCGCCTACCTGGCCTTGCGTGCCGCCTGCCCGACACCGTTCTCCGGCTTCCAGAGCCTGCCGGACAATGGCGCGGTACTGAGCCTGTCGCCGGAACGCTTCGTCCGGGTCAGCAACGGCCAGGTGGAAACCCGGCCGATCAAGGGCACCCGGCCAAGGGGCCGGGACGCTGCCGAAGATGCGGCCAACGCTGCCCAGTTGCGGGGCAGTACCAAGGACCGCGCGGAAAACCTGATGATCGTCGACCTGCTGCGCAACGACCTCGGCCGGACCTGCAAGATCGGCAGCGTGCGGGTACCGGAGCTGTTCAGCCTGGAGAGCTACCCGAACGTGCACCATCTGGTCAGCAGCGTGACCGGAGAACTGGCCGCCGGTCGCGACGCCCTGGACCTGATCGCCGGCAGCTTCCCCGGTGGTTCGATCACCGGCGCCCCGAAGATCCGCGCCATGCAGATCATCGACGAACTCGAACCGACACGCCGTGCCCTGTACTGCGGTTCGCTGCTTTACCTGGACGTACGCGGCGAGATGGACAGCTCGATCGCCATCCGCAGCCTGCTGGTCAAGGATGGCCAGGTCAGTTGCTGGGGCGGTGGCGGCATCGTCGCCGACTCCGAGTGGCAGGCCGAATACCAGGAGTCGATTACCAAGGTGAAGGTGCTGCTCGATACCTTGCAGGCACTCTGAACCGGCTCGCACCAGCAAGATTTTGTTACTATTGCCGCCTATATGAGCGCAAAGCGCCAACGACTGTAGGAACCGCCTGATGAGTCAACCGTTCGACGTCGCCGAACTCGCTGCGACATACGCCACAAAATCACCGCAGGACATCCTCAAGCTGGCCTTCTCCCAGTTTGGCGACGACCTGTGGATATCTTTCAGCGGTGCCGAGGACGTGGTCCTGGTGGACATGGCCTGGAAGCTGAACAAGAACGTCAAGGTGTTCAGCCTCGACACCGGTCGCCTGCACCCGGAGACCTACCGCTTCATCGACCAGGTTCGCGAGTTCTACAAGATCGACATCGAGCTGGTCTCCCCGGATCACACCCGGCTCGAGCCGTTCGTCAAGGAAAAGGGCCTGTTCAGTTTCTACAAGGACGGCCATGGCGAATGCTGCGGCGTGCGCAAGATCGAGCCGTTGCGGCGCAAGCTGTCCGGCGTGACCGCCTGGGCCACCGGCCAGCGTCGCGACCAGAGCCCTGGCACCCGCAGCCAGGTGGCCGTACTGGAAATCGACAGCGCCTTCTCGACCCCGGAACGTACCCTGTACAAGTTCAATCCGCTGGCGCAGATGACCAGCGAAGAAGTCTGGGGCTACATCCGCATGCTGGAACTGCCCTACAACAGCCTGCACGAACGCGGCTTCATCAGCATCGGCTGCGAGCCCTGCACCCGTCCGGTCCTGCCGAACCAGCACGAGCGCGAAGGCCGCTGGTGGTGGGAGGAAGCCACGCAGAAAGAGTGCGGCCTGCACGCCGGCAACCTGATCAGCAAGGGCTGATCCCGGTGTGACGCGGAGCTTCACGGGCGGCGTTCCCACGCAGAGCGTGGGAACGATCGGTACCGGCTCCGAATACTTGCTGATCGTTCCCACGCTCCGCGTGGGAATGCCGCCAAGGACGCTCCGCGTCCGCTCACATGGCGACCGGAATCAGTGGACCGGCAGTTCGACACCGTCAAACAGCTCTTCCAGCTCCTGCTTGTTGTGGCACTGGATGGCCTTGGCCATCACTTCGCGGGTCAGGTGCGGCGCGAACTTCTCGATGAAGTCGCACATGAAACCACGCAGGAAGGTGCCGCGACGGAAGCCGATCTTGGTGATGCTGGACTCGAACAGTTCGCTGGCATCGAGCACCACCAGGTCCTTGTCGAGCACCGGATCGACCGCCATCTTCGCCACGATCCCCACCCCCAGACCCAGGCGGACGTAGGTCTTGATCACGTCGGCGTCAGCGGCGGTGAACACCACCTTCGGCGTCAGGCCACGATGGCTGAAGGCTTCGTCCAGCTTGGAACGTCCAGTGAAGCCGAAGACGTAGGTGACGATCGGGTACTCGGCCAGCGTTTCCAGGGTCAACTTCGGCAACTTGGTCAGGGGGTGCCCCTGCGGTACCACCACGCAACGGTTCCAGCGGTAGCACGGCATCATCACCAGGTCACCGAACAGCTCCAGCGCCTCGGTGGCGATGGCGAAGTCGACGGTACCGTCGGCGGCCATTTCGGCGATCTGCATCGGCGAGCCCTGGTGCATGTGCAACGCCACGTCCGGGTACTGTTTGATGAAGCTGCTGATCACCGGTGGCAGGGCATAACGCGCCTGGGTATGGGTGGTGGCGATCGACAGGGTGCCTTTCTTTTCGTTGGAGAATTCCTGGGCGATCTGCTTGATGCTCTCGACCTTGCGCAGGATCTCGCCAGCGGTGTTGATGATGCGCTCACCGGCCGGTGTGACACGAGTCAGGTGCTTGCCACTGCGTGCAAAGACTTCGACGCCCAGCTCGTCTTCGAGCAGACGGATCTGCTTGCTGATACCCGGCTGTGAGGTGTAGAGGCTTTGCGCCGTCGCGGAAACGTTGAGGTCGTGGTGCGCCACCTCCCAGATGTAGCGCAGTTGTTGAAGCTTCATATGTATCCCTCAAAGCAGGTAGACGCCACAGGCAGCAGCGGCGATATATAACTATATGAAAGGTACGAATAATAAATCTAGAACTTTTTATCAATTCGCTGAATTTCGCTTCAGCTGTCGCCGTGCCGGCGACGTTGCAACAAGGGCACGAGGTACACCGGTACGCGCGACAACTGCAGGACCCGTGCGGCGGTACGCCCCAAGTGTGCCTCCGCACCGGTACCATGGCTGTGACTCCCGACAATCAACAGATCGACGGCCAGCCGTTGCGCGTGGGCGAGAATCACCTGTGACGGATCGCCCTGGATCACCTGGACCGACTGGATCATCGCCAGGTCCTGCTGCCCTTCCCCCAACTCCTCGCGAAAACTGTCCAATACCCGCTGCTCGATATTGGCCATCACGGTGTTAAGACCCTGGCTGTGCAATTCGTTCAATGCCTGCTCGTCCAGGTAGCTCTGCAACACCGACTCCGCAAACAGCCCCATGGGCTCGACCGCGTGCACCACATGCAGGTCGGCCTTGAACGTTCGAGCCAGCCCCAGTGCATGCTGCATGACGTAAGGCGCATACAGGCCAAGGTCGGTGGCATACAGCATCGAACGGATCATGGGGCCTCCTCGATTGCCAGGATGGCGGAGATGGATTGAGCTTAGCAGCGCGCCGAACAGTTCGGCGCCCTGCTGGTCGGGCTAATCCGTCGCCTGGGGTTCGTTGCTGATGCCATGGGGAACGTGACCGGTGGCGACCACTTCGCGGGCTCTCTCGCAATGTCCGCTCTGGTCGTCGAAAAACACGTCGGCGGCAAACGCCTCGAGGAATGCCGACTTGTCCAGGCCACCCAGAAACAGCGACTCGTCCAGGCGGATATCCCATTCGCGCAGGGTGCGGATCACCCGTTCGTGAGACGGCGCGGAACGGGCGGTGACCAGCGCCGTGCGGATCGGACAGGCCTCGTCGGCGAACTCGCGCTGCAGCAGGTTGAGCGCCGCCAGGAACCCCTTGAACGGGCCACCCGGCAACGGCTCGCGGGCCGACTGGCGCTCGTTGGCCTGGAAGGCCTCCAACCCGCCGAGCTGGTAGATGCGCTCCGACTCATCGGAAAACAGCACCGCATCGCCGTCGAAGGCGATCCGCAACTCGGCGCTGGTCGCACGGCGCGCGCCGCCGGCCAGGATCGTCGCGGCGGCAAAACCGGCATCGAGGGCGCTGCGCACATCGTCGGCGTGAGTCGAGAGAAACAGGTGACAGCCGAACGCCGACAGGTAGGGATAGGGAGTACGCCCGCCAGCGAACGCCGCACGGGAGATATCCAGGCCGTAATGCTGGATCGAGTTGAACACCCGCAGGCCGGTGTCGGCACTGTTGCGCGACACCAGCACCACCTCGACCCGTGAGCGGCCCAGGCTGGTGTTGAGACTCAAGAGTTTCTGCACCAGGGGAAAGGCCTCTCCCGGCTCGAGGATCTCCTCCTCGTGCTCGATCTGGTACTTGCGATAGGCCTCGACCCCCTGGGTCAGGTAGACCTGGTGGCTTTCACTCAGGTCGAACAACGCCCGCGAGGAAATCGCCAGCACCAGCTTACCGCCAAGGCTGTTTGCCATGATGTTCTCCCAATCATATCAGCGATTGTGCGCGTCGATGAAATCCAGGGCCTGGTACAGGGCGCGGATCTTCGGCAATTCGCAACCGGCCTCGAGAGCGGCGGCCAGGGGACGGGCGTAGATCGCCTCCAGTTCGAGCGCCCGCTTGTGGCTGAAGTCGTGGTACATGCTCGGCCAGTAGTCCGGCATCTTCTCCGTGACCTTGAACAGATGCTCGGCGTACCCGGCTGGCAACACGTAGCCACAGGCCTGAGCGCCCTGGACCACTTCCGCCATCAGCGCCTGGACCAGCTCGCGACTGCTGGCATCGCACATCAGTGGCGTGGTACTGGCCCGCAGCAGCACCGACAGGCCGTTGTAGGGCACGTTCCACACCAGCTTCTGCCAGCGCGCCTGCTCCAGGTTGGCCATGGCCTGGGATTCGATGCCGGCCTGGCGGAACAGGCCGGCGCCCTCCTCGACCAGCGCCTGGCGGGCGCCCGGGTCATCGGCCAGCGGGCCACTGTGGTAACCGATGTTCACCGAACCCAGTGCCTGGTGCACCACCGCTCCGGGGCCGGTGCGATGCACGCAGATGAAACACAACCCGCCGAGCAGGTGCAGCGAGTCAGGCAGCAGCGGCCGCAACTGTTCCTCGACCCCCAGGCCATTCTGCAACAGCAGGACCTTGGCGCCGGGCGCCGCGACCTGGGTGATCAACGGTGCCAACTCGGCGTTGGCGGTGGCCTTGGCGCCCACCAGCAGCCAGTCGCAAGGCGGCAGGTCCTCGGCCGAGGCGTAGGCCTGGACCGGCTCCAGGTGCAACGGACCGTGGACGGCGCTGTCGATCCGCAGCCCGTTTTCGGCCACCGCGGAAAATTCGCTGCGCAGCAGGAAATGCACGTCGAAACCGGCCCGCGCCAGCATCACCCCGTAGAACCCGCCGATCGCACCGGTGCCGATGATGCCGACACGCGGCCTGGTCGCTGAAACTGTCATGGTTGCTCCTTCGCGCAAAGCTGTCGTGACTCGAGAAACCGCAGGGCCTGGAGCAGTGTCTGCGTCCTGGGCATTTCGCAGCCGGCCCGTCGCGCCATGGCCAGGGGGCGTTCATAGATCGCCTCCAGTTCCATCGGCCGTCGGTGCCGATAATCGTGATACATGCTGGGGTAATAATCCGGGACCCGGGCCGCCATGTACATCAGCTGTTCGATGAAACCTGGCGGCAACGGATAACCGCAGGCGCCGGCCGCCTGGCCCACCTCCTCCATCAAGGCACGCACCAGGGCACAACTGTCGGCATCGGCCAGCATGCGTTCGGTGCCGCAATCGAGCAGGACCGACAAACCGTTGGTCGCGATATTCAACACCAGTTTCTGCCAGCGGGCCTGCTGCAGATCGCCGATGGCGTTCGACTCCAACCCTGCCTGGCGGAACAGCCGGGCCGCCGACTCGACCACTGCCCGCTGCTGCTCCAGCCCCTGCGCCGGCCCACTGTGATAGGCGATGTTCACTCCGCCCATGGCCTGGTGGGCCACCACCCCGGGCGACTGGCGATGCACGCAACTCAGGCACAGGCCGCCCAGCAGGTGCAGCTCATCGGGCAGTGTCCGGCGCAATCGCTCCTCGACCCGCAGGCCATTCTGCATCAGCAGCAGGCTCGCGCCCGGGGCGGCAATGCCGACCACCGAGGCCAGCAGTTGCGGGTCATCCAGCGCCTTGGTGCAGATCAGCAGGTAGTCGCAGACCGGCAGGTCCTGCGCGGCGGCGTAGCCCTGGACCGGATGCAGGTGCAGCCGGCCATGGATCAGGCTGTCCAGCACCAGGCCATGATCGGTCACCTGCTGGAAATCGCTGCGCAGCAGAAAGTGCACGTCGAACCCGGCCCGCGCCAGCATGACCCCGTAGAAACCGCCAATGGCCCCCGTTCCGATGATACCGATGCGCGGGGACACCACCGTCTCGTTCATGGCAACTCCTCGGGCACCCGCTCCAGCGCCTGCTGCAGGGCCTCGGTCAACTCGCGCCGGGCCAGCGTGGAACGCAGGGCGCCCTGAAACTCGCCGTCGCGCACCACGAACAGGGCGGGCAGGTGGAAAACCTCGTAGCGCTGGACCAGCCCGCCATTGTCACCGGCGTCGATCCAGCACAGGCGATCGACCGGCAAGCCCAGTGCCGGCAACGCCTGCCGGGCAAAACGGCAGGAAGCGCAACCGGGACTGGTGAAGATCAGCAACGAAACACCCGGCAGGTCGAGCAACTGGCGATCCGCATCGAAATCGGACAACTCGACCCCCTTCACTATACTGGGGAAAGGTTTTTCCGGTGACCGGCACACGGAGTCGTTTGTCATGGTGCGTTTTCTACCTCATCCCGTAGACGTTCCAGTGAAACTGACCTTGCTCGAGCACTCTTGCATTTCCAGGCACAGGCTGCACAGCCTCAGCCTCGGTGGCATCGCCTGCCACTCGCCACGCGCCTGGCGACATGGTTCGGCGCTGGAAATGCGCATTCCGAGCCTGGGCGAAAGCGCATGTTACTCCGGCTACGTGGCCTGGTGCCTGAAACGCAAGCATGTATTTCTGGTCGGCATCGCCTTCGTCGACGAGCAGACCCTGTTCGGCGCCCGCATGGGCGAGCAGATCTGCCAGATAGAACGCTACCAGCGCGCCCGCCAGCAACTGGATGCCGGGCCGCAAAGCATCGAGGCCATCGCCCGCGAATGGGTGCTGCAAAATGCCAGCGATTTTTCCCACGCCAGCCTCGGGCAGCCCTTTACCCGCACGTTGCTGGATTAATCCGGCCTTTGCCCATTGCCCGGCCACGGCCTAACGCGCTAAGGTTCGGCTCCCCGACACGCTCATATCGCTGTGCTCCGCCGCGCGGGGCTGGCGACCGGCACCCGTGACCTGACGAGTAACACGATGGCTGATTTACCGATCAACGACCTTAACGTCGCCTCCAACGAGACGCTGATCACGCCTGATCAGCTCAAGCGTGACATTCCCCTGAGCGAGGCTGCCCTGCGCACCGTGACCCGGGGCCGCGAAGTGATTCGCAATATTCTCGATGGCAAGGACCATCGCCTGTTCGTCGTCATCGGGCCCTGCTCGATCCACGACATCAAGGCGGCCCACGAATATGCCGAACGTCTCAAGGTGCTTGCTGCCGAAGTCTCCGACAGCCTGTACCTGGTGATGCGCGTGTACTTCGAGAAGCCGCGGACCACGGTCGGCTGGAAGGGCCTGATCAACGATCCATACCTGGATGACTCGTTCAAGATCCAGGACGGCCTGCACATCGGCCGCCAATTGCTGCTGGACCTGGCCGAAATGGGCCTGCCGACCGCGACCGAAGCGCTGGACCCGATCTCGCCGCAGTACCTGCAGGACCTGATCAGCTGGTCGGCCATCGGTGCCCGCACCACCGAATCCCAGACCCACCGCGAAATGGCTTCCGGCCTGTCCTCGGCAGTCGGTTTCAAGAATGGCACCGACGGCGGCCTGACCGTGGCGATCAACGCCCTGCAGTCGGTCTCCAAGCCGCACCGCTTCCTCGGGATCAACCAGGAAGGCGGCGTGTCGATCGTCACCACCAAGGGCAACGCCTACGGTCACGTGGTACTGCGCGGCGGCAACGGCAAGCCCAACTATGACTCGGTGAGCGTTGCGCTCTGCGAGCAGGCGCTGACCAAGGCCGGGATCCAGAACAACATCATGGTCGATTGCAGCCACGCCAACTCCAACAAGGACCCGGCCCTGCAACCGCTGGTGATGGAGAACGTCGCCAACCAGATCCTCGAAGGCAACCAGTCGATCATCGGCCTGATGGTCGAGAGCCACCTGAACTGGGGCTGCCAGGCAATTCCGAAAGACCTCGCCGACCTGCAGTACGGTGTCTCGATTACCGACGCCTGCATCGACTGGGACAGCACCGAGAAAACCCTGCGCAGCATGCACGCCAAGCTCAAGGACGTGCTGCCCAAGCGTGGCCGTGGCTGATCGCGAAACGATTGCGCACAAACGAAAACGCCGGGCAATGCCCGGCGTTTTCATGTCTGTTCGATTGGATCAGGTCTTGGCAGCGTGCCGCTGGTGCCGCTCCATGTAGCGCTCCACATAGGAGCAGGAAGGGATGACCGTGTACCCCATCCGTTCGGCGTACTCCAGTGCCTGTTCGGTCAGCGCCGCCGCAATGCCTCGGCCACGCAACGCGTTGGGCACGAAGGTGCGGTAGATATCCAGGGTCTGCTTACCCAGGTCCATATAGGTCAGGTAGGCACGATGACCGTCCACATTGGTCTCGAACTGATGACCAGCCTGGTCATGGTGGATGGACAACGCCTCGCTCATCACTACTCCTCGCGGGTCTTGGTATTCGACCCTACCTTACCGATGTTTTTCCGGCGAAGGAACCTCTACGCCACCCCGTGCCTGTTTGGACAACGAGAAAAGCCGACCGCTCCCTGAAAACACGAGCACGTATCAAATAGTAGGCACCCTTGGCGCAAATGCTCAAGATACGCTCGTCACGTTGCCTGGCACCGTTCGGATCATAGCGCGGGCAAACACGCCCCTGCGGACGAAAACCTGAATGCAGGCTGAAAATTGCCGGAATGTCATGTTGTATGACGCACGGCTGTGGTTAAAGTCACTTTTCAACTAGCAAAAGACACTCGCCGCTCGGCAAGCGGTAGAGAGCAAGAGTCACCCGTGACAATTAGAACGATTCCTGGATACGAGCCGGACAATTGCCACCATTGACATACAGACCGGTTCAAGATTCCAAAAAGCGCTCGGAACGGGTGTTGCAGCTGCATATTTTTTATACAGCTTCATGAAAAGTTAGCTGAAAAACATTCTGTGCCAAGAATTTTTTTTGCTTCTTGCGTTACGTCAGTTTACTTACTACAAGTAATGGGTAGTATGTATGCCGGCTATTTCCTCACTCTGGGGTTATGGTCATTAATAGAAAGTCCTTGAAGGGGAACACGATGAACAACGTTCTGAAATTCTCGGCTCTGGCCCTGGCCGCTGTTCTGGCTACCGGTTGCAGCAGTGCATCGAAAGAAACCGAAGCTCGTCTGACTGCTACTGAAGACGCAGCTGCTCGTGCTCAGGCTCGTGCTGACGAAGCCTACCGCAAAGCTGATGAAGCTCTGGCTGCTGCTCAAAAAGCACAACAGACTGCTGACGAAGCTAACGAGCGCGCTCTGCGCATGCTGGAAAAAGCCAGCCGCAAGTAATAGTCCCTCGGGGCTGTTATCAAGCCGATCCATTCTTGGGTCGGCTTTTTTTATGCCTGTCGCCTGGCGGCCAGGCATGAAAAACCCGCCTGGCGCGCAAGGCCCCAGGCGGGTCGTTCGAAGCGCTTACTGCTGCAGGTCGATCGGTGCGCTCGATACCACCGGCGCCGTACCCGGCACGGCGATTTCGGTCGGCAGGCCATCTTCGGCCGCCACCACGTCACGCACCTCGTCCCAGTTCACCCGCAGGTTCTTCGCCAGGTCGTCACGCTTGAGCAGGGCGTTGATCACCGCGGTGTGCTTGTCGACCACCGACGGGTTGCCGTTGTCGTCCAGCGGCGTGTGCGCCTCCAGGTAGACCTTGCCGCCACTGATACCGAACTTGTAGGCCTCGTTGATGATCCGCACCGAGGTACCGACCGGCACCATGCTGGCCATTTCCAGCACATTGTTGTTGAACATGCGGAAGCAGCCATGACTGGTCCGGGTACCGATACCGAACTTCATGTTCGAACCATGGATCAGGTAGCCCGGCGTGCCCAGGGTGAACTTGAACGGCCCCAGCGGGTTGTCCGGACCGGCCGGCACCACATTGGGCAGCGGGTCGCCGTTGGCGGCGTGCTCGGCCTTGATCGAGGCCGGCGGCGTCCAGGTCGGGTTCGGCGTCTTGGCGGTGATGGTGGTGTGCGCGATCGGCGAGCCCCAGCCTTCACGTCCGATACCCAACGGGAAGGTGTAGACCACGTTGCGGCCCTTGGGGAAATAGTACAGGCGATACTCGGCCAGGTTGATCACGATGCCTTCGCGCGGCCCCGGCGGCAGGATGAAGCGGGTCGGCAGGACGACATCGGTACCCGCACCCGGCAACCAGGCGTCGACACCCGGGTTGGCCGCGACCATCTCCGAGTAGCCCAGGTCGTAGGTGGTACCGAGATCGGCAAAGGTATCTTCGTACTTGGCCTTGATCACCTGGACCTGGCCGACGATATCCTCGCCCGGCGGTGGCAGCGGCAATTCCAGTGCAGAAACGGGACCTGCCGCACACAGGGCGGCAATGGACAGGCAACGGGTGACGGCAGGAAAGCGCGACAACATCCGGGAAATCCTTCGCATGATCAACGGAGAAATAAAACGCGATTGTACACCTGCTGCCGGCCACCCGGCAGGACATTGGCGGCGCTTCAGCTGGCAGACAGGCAGGTTTTACAGTTCGAAACGCAATTCCGGCCAGATCGGTGGCGTGCCACGCTTCTGGGACTCGAGAATCGCTCGGCAGAACGGGCACAGACGCTGGTCGCGAAAAATCGACTTGTCCACTCCCGACCAGCGCGGTTGTGCCGGCAGCAGGCTGCCGCACAGCGTGCGATCGGCGGAGCCACCCAGTTCCAACTGACGCGTGACCAGATGCACCCGCACTTCCTGGCAGGCGAACAGATCCAGCTGCTCGTCGGGCTCGATCAGTTGGTAGGCAAATAGGGACCAGGCGGGACGCTGCATCGGGGGCTCCTGACAGGGGGGCGCCACCTTAGCCGAAAAACCGCCGGTAAAAAAGCTCAAAGCAGCGGTTTCAGGGTCGGCCAGACGTTATTGAGCAACTTGTCCTGACCAGCGGGCCCCGGGTGAATCCCATCGGCCTGCATCAGGTCCGGGTGGCCGCCCACGCCTTCGAGAAAAAACGGCACCAGCGCGACGTTTTTCTCCTGGGCCAGGGCCGGATACACCTCGGCAAAAGCCTTGGTGTAGCGAGCGCCATAGTTGGGCGGCAACTGCATGCCGAGCAACAGCACCTTGGCCCCACTGGCCCGGGCGTTGTCGATCATCGATGCAAGATTTTGTTTCAATTGCGTAGGCAACTGCCCACGCAGGCCATCGTTGCCCCCCAACTCGATGATCACCAGCTCCGGCTTGTGCTGCGCAAGCAGCGCCGGTAGCCGCGCCTGGCCACCTGCACTGGTGTCACCGCTGATGGAAGCGTTGACCACCTTGTCCTTGAAACCCTCGTCCCTGAGCCGCTTTTCCAACAAGGCGACCCAGCCGACACGGGTATCCAGGCCGAAAGCCGCGCTGATACTATCTCCAACGATCAGGACCGTGCCCGCCGCCGCATTCTGAGCCATGCACATCAGGGCCAGGCCGGCACTCAAAAACCAAACTCGCATCGGATTCTCCATGGGCGAAAGCATTCTCACCGCGCAGAACCTTAGCAAAGTGGTTCCCAGCGCGGAAGGCGAACTGACCATCCTGCACCCTCTCTCCCTGCACCTGAACAAGGGCGACAGCCTGGCCATCGTCGGCGCCTCCGGCTCCGGCAAATCCACCCTGCTCGGCCTGCTGGCCGGCCTCGACCTGCCCAGCGGCGGCGAGGTGACCCTGGCCGGACGTGCGCTGAGCAACCTCGACGAAGACCAGCGCGCGCGCATCCGTGCCGAGCATGTCGGCTTCGTGTTCCAGAGCTTCCAACTGCTCGACAGCCTCAACGCCCTGGAAAACGTCATGCTGCCACTGGAACTCGATGGCCGCAGCGACGCCCGCGAACGCGCCCGCGGCCTGCTCGAACGAGTTGGCCTGGGCAAGCGGCTGACCCACTCGCCACGCCAGCTGTCCGGTGGCGAGCAGCAGCGGGTGGCGATCGCCCGGGCCTTTGCCGCCGAGCCGGACGTGCTGTTCGCCGACGAACCCACCGGCAACCTCGACAGCCACACCGGCGAACGCATCAGCGACCTGCTCTTCGAGCTGAACAAGGAGCGCGGCACCACGCTGGTGCTGGTGACCCACGACGAACGCCTGGCGCATCGCTGCCGGCGCCTGATCCGTCTTGACGCCGGCCAGCTGGTCGCGCCCCTGGAGCCTTGATGGCACGCCTGCCGCTGTTGCGCCTGTTCAGTCTCGCCACCCGCCAGCTCCAGCGCGATGCCCGCGCCGGGGAACTGCGGGTACTGTTCTTCGCCCTGCTGGTCGCCGTGGCGGCCAGTACCGCCATCGGTTACTTCGGTGCTCGCCTGAACGGCGCGATGATGTTGCGCGCCACCGAATTCCTCGCCGCCGACCTGGTGCTCGAGGGCACCTCGAAAGCCCGCCCGGAACAGCTCCAGATCGGTCGCGAGCTGGGCCTGGAGCATGCCCAGGTCGTCGAGTTCTCCAGCGTCATCGCCACCGACAACGGCATCCAGCTGTCGAGCATCAAGGCCGCGGACGAGCACTACCCGCTGCGCGGTGAACTCAAGAGCGCGGCACAGCCCTTCGGGGCAGAAACCGCTGGCGGCGGGCCGGCGCCTGGCGAGGCCTGGGTCGAAGCACGGTTGATGACCGCACTGGACCTGAAGATCGGCGACAGCATCGACGTTGGCATGAAGACCGTGCGCATCGCCCGGGTGCTCACCTACGAGCCGGATCGGGCCGCCAATTTCTACAGCCTGACGCCCCGGGTACTGATCAACCTGGCGGACCTGGAGGCCACCGGCGTGGTACAGCCCGGCAGCCGGGTCAACTTCCGCGAGCTGTGGCGCGGCCCGGCCAGCGCCCTGCTGACCTACCGCGACCTGCTCAAGCCGGGACTGGCGGCCAACCAGCGGCTGCTCGATGCCCGCGACGGCAACCAGCAGATTGGCGGCGCGCTGGGCAAGGCCGAACGCTACCTGAACATGGCGAGCCTGGTCGCGGTACTGCTGTCCGGCGTGGCCGTGGCCCTCAGCGCCAGCCGCTTCGCCGCCCGCCGTTTCGACGCCAGCGCGCTGTTGCGCTGTCTCGGGCTGTCGCGACGGGAAGCCATGACCCTGTTCAGCCTGCAATTGGCGATCCTCGGCCTGCTCGCCAGCATCAGCGGCGCACTGCTGGGTTGGCTGGCCCAACTGGGACTGTTCCAGTTGCTGCACGACCTGTTGCCGGCCGATGTTCCCCCCGGTGGCCTGACCCCGGCGCTGGCCGGCATCGGCACCGGGCTGGTGGCGCTGGCCGGTTTTGCCCTGCCACCGCTGGCGGCGCTGGGCCGGGTCCCACCGTTGCGGGTATTGCGCCGCGACCTGCTGCCGATTCCCGCCAGCACCTGGGTGGTCTATGGCACCGCGTTGCTGGCCCTGGGGTTGATCATGTGGCGCCTGAGCCTGGACCTGGTGCTGACCTTCGCCCTGCTCGGCGGCGGCGTGATTGCCGCCCTGCTGCTCGGCGGCCTGATGCTGCTCGGCTTGCAGAGCCTGCGCCGCCTGCTGGCCAAGGCCTCGCTACCCTGGCGCCTGGGCCTCGGCCAACTGCTGCGCCACCCGCTGGCCGCTGCGGGCCAGTCCCTGGCATTCGGGCTGATCCTGCTGTCCATGGCATTGATCGCACTGCTGCGCGGCGAACTGCTCGACACCTGGCAGAACCAGTTGCCGAAGAACGCCCCGAACTACTTCGCCCTGAACATCCTGCCAGCGGACAAGGACGGCTTCCGTGACCACCTGAACAGGCTTTCGGCCCAGTCGGCGCCGATCTACCCGGTGGTGCCGGGGCGCCTGGTCAGCATCAACGGCGAGCCGGTGCAGGAAATCGTCAGCAAGGACTCCGCCGGCGACCGGGCGATCCAGCGCGACCTCAGCCTGACCTGGGCCGCCGACCTGCCGGCGGGCAACGCCCTGACGGCTGGCAGCTGGTGGTCACAGCAGCCCGATGGCGGCATTCCCGAGGTGTCGGTGGAGGCCAAGGTCGCCGCCAGCCTGAAGATCAAGCTCGGTGACCACCTGGTGTTCAGCGTCGGCGGCAGCCAGCGCGAAGCCCGGGTCAGCAGCTTGCGCAGCATCAACTGGGACAACTTCCAGCCGAACTTCTTCATGATTTTCCAGCCCGGTACCCTGCAGGACCTGCCGGCGACCTACCTGACCAGCTTCTACCTGGCACCCGGTCACGACAAGGATATCGTCGAGCTGTCCCGGGCCTTCCCGGCGGCGACCATCCTGCAGGTCGAGGCCCTGCTCGCACAGTTGCGCAGCATCCTCGCGCAGGTCACCATCGCGGTGGAATACGTTCTGCTGTTCGTCCTCGCGGCGGGCATGGCGGTGCTGTTCTCCGGCCTGCAGGCGACCCTCGACGAACGCATTCGCCAGGGCGCGCTGTTGCGGGCACTGGGCGCGGAGCGGCGCCTGCTGGTCAAGGCGCGGCGTATCGAGTTCGGTCTGCTTGGCGCCGCCAGTGGCCTGTTGGCTGCGCTGGGTGCCGAGCTGGTGAGCCTGGTGCTGTATCGGTTCGCCTTCGACCTGCCCTGGCACCCGCATCCATGGCTGTTGCTACTGCCGTTGCTCGGTGCCCTGATGATCGGCGGCGCAGGTGTCTTCGGCACCCGCCGGGCGCTGAATGCCAGCCCACTGACAGTGCTGCGCGAGGGCTGATAGACTCGCGCGCTGTTTCACGAATGGAATGACAATGAGCCGTTACCGCCCTCCCCGTACCGCCGGCACCGCCCTGATCACCCCCGAGGGCGAAGCGCGCATGCGCGCCGAACTGCACGAGTTGTGGCACGTACGTCGGCCACAGGTCACCCAGTCGGTCAGCGAGGCGGCCGCCCAGGGCGATCGTTCGGAAAATGCCGAGTACACCTACGGCAAGAAGATGCTGCGCGAGATCGACAGTCGCGTGCGCTTCCTGACCAAGCGCCTGGAAAACCTCAAGGTGGTCGGCGAACGCCCGAGCGATCCGAACAAGGTCTACTTCGGTGCCTGGGTGACCATCGAGAACGAGGAGGGCAAGGAGTCGCGCTACCGCATCGTCGGCCCCGACGAGCTGGACCTGAAGCTGAACCTGATCAGCATCGACTCGCCCCTGGCCCGCGCCCTGATCGGCAAGGCGCTGGATGCCGAGGTGAAGGTCATGACACCGACTGGCGAGCAGTTGGTGTACATCACCGCCATCGACTATCCCTGAGCCGCGAAGGACTCACTTGAATACCGACAGGCTCAGCGCCGGGTAATCAGCCCCTGTCGCGCCACGCGCGTCAACTGGCGGATCACCGCCTCGGCCTGCTCCGCACTCGGCGACTGGATCACCGCCATGTCGAAACTGTCATCGGCAAAGCGCTCCAGCGAATCACCGTCTTCGGCAAACTGGATCAGGAAGGCCGAGGCACGCCCCTTGCGACGCGGCCAGCCGTCCAGGCAACGCAGCAGCGTCGGCTGGTTCTTGCCACACAGGAGAATTTTCGGATTGCGTTCGGGAAGGTGGGCCGTGATAGGCACAAGACGTACAACTGGGCGTGGATTGTTCAACGTGTGGTCTCCGCCTCAACGATCTGCCGGGCAGGTGTGAGGCAACACCGAACCAGCGCTTTAGCGGTATTTCGAAGTCTGGACCAGACCTCTGGCGGAGTGCAGTCGACTCCCCTGGCGCCCCGCAAGTAGCTGTTTAAATCGGCGCATACGCGGCATCCTAGAGAAGCCCGGGGGGGGCTGTCAAGAATCGCGCCCTGCGCAGTGTCCCAATGAAAAAGGCCCGCGGGTGCGGGCCTTTGGTAATCTTCCTGGATGATCAGCGCTTGATGATGCCATCGATCGAGGCCTTGCCCGCACCTTCGATCAGCACCGCGAGAGTGCCGCCCAACAGGGCCAGGGCGAACTCGTAGCCGTTGTTGCTCATGAACAGGCCGTTGTGGATGTGCACCGAGAGGATTGCCACCACCAGGGTGAAGGTCAGGCCCAACGCCGCAGGACGTGCCAGCAGGCCGACGATCAGTGCCAGGCCACCGAAGAACTCCGTGCCACCCGCCAGCAGCGCCATCAGGTGGCCGGGTGCCAGACCGATGCTTTCCATCCATTGGGCGGTGCCTGCCAGGCCGTAGCCACCGAACAGGCCGAAGAGTTTTTGCGCGCCGTGGGCGGCGAAGATGATCCCCACCAGAATCCGCAGGGCAGTCAGGCCGTAGCCGGCACGGGTGTTCAGAACGCGTTGGGTCAGAGTGCTCATGGTTGAATCCTTAATTCAAATGTCGAGTTGATGGGCGCCATATTAATCAGCTTTTAAAATGAAAAAAGCGCAAAAAACCTGACATAACAATCGAACTATTCGATCATTTCCGTGAGGCAATCTTCCTTCCGTTGTGTTCCAGAGAATCCCTTTCCAGGGAACCGCGCTCCCGATCGAACGCCAGGTAGTACTTGTTCACACTATTAACATAGTTGACCGGCGCCATTCCCACCTGCTCCATCGCCACCCGCTCGACCTGGAAGAACCACTGGTTGGGGTTCAATCCACGCCGCCGCGCCTCGGCGCGCATGCCCTGGACCCGCTCGGGCCCCATGTTGTAGGCCGCCAGGACGAAGGCCATGCGCTCACGCTCGTTGAGCTTGGGGCTGGCGAAGAACTTGCGGCGGATCATCGCCAGGTACTTGGCCCCGGCCTGCACGTTGTTATCGACATTCTGGATATTGCCCACGCCGACCCGTTGCGCCGCCGAGGGGGTGATCTGCAGTAGCCCGGTGGCCCCGCTCGCACCCCGGGCTGCCGGGTCCAGTGCCGACTCCTTGAACGCCAGCGCGGCCAGGTTCAGCCAGTCAAGACCCTGGGCCTGGGCATGCCGCTGCAGCACCGGCCGCAGCTTGTCCAGCTTCTGCCGGTCATCGCGGGCCAGCGGATAATGCACCTGGTACAGGCGCCGATAGATGCGCAGGAACGCCACGTCCTGATCGGACGGTGACTTGTAGGTCTTGAAGAAACGATCGATGCTGGCCAGCAGCATCGAGGCATCGCGGCGCACGAACCAATGCATCTGCCCCGGCTCGCCGACCAGCACCTGCCGGTCGAAACGCAGCTTGGGCATGATCCTGGCCCAGCGCTCGGCAATCGGCTGCTCGACGATGGTCAGGTGAAAGATCCCGCCCTGGACCATTTCCAGCACATCTTCGACTGCCAGGCTCGGGTCAACCCACTCGACCTTCACCGGTGGCAGCTTGTGCAGGGCCAGTTTCTGGTTGATCTGGTTCAGCGCATCGGCGGCGGCACTGCCGGTGGTCAGGGTCAGTGTCCGCCCGGAAAGCTGCTCGACGCGGGTAACCCGCTTTTCGCCCTTGAGGCCCACCAACAGCAGCGGCACCGGATTGCCGATCGGCTCACTGGCGCTGACCGCATGCCCGGGTTGCGCATCCAGCAGTTCGCCCGGTGCGACCAGGTCGCCTTCGCCGCGCTGCAGGGCGCCGAGCAACTGGTCCTTGGCCTTGGGAATGAGCTTGAGGGTGATCTCCTGATTGTCCCGGGCATGCCCGTTCAGGTACTGCTCGAAGGCCCGCAGGCGGTGGTACTCGACACCGATGGCCTCACCCTGGATTTCTCCCGAGCTGTTGCGACTCTGGTTGACCAGTACCCGCAGGACACGACTGCTGCGGATGTCCGCCAGGTCGCGGACCTTGCCCGGATGGCCGATTTCCAATGGCCCGGCCAGCCGCGCAACCGCCGGCAGCGGCAGCAGGAACAGGCACAGCAGGAGCAACAGCGAGGGTCGCTTCATCCGTTCTCCGGAAAGAATACTGTCCCGCGCAAGTCACCTGACGTGCTACGGGTCGATAGAAACCGCGCGTCTCTTGAACGCATACAGGGTGCGCAAGACGACTACGGCAGCGGACGAAAAAGCTGTCGCTGCTTGCTTGCGGCCTTAAAAGACAGTCATAACTCGTTGTAGTTCTTGGTTTTTATTATAAATCTACAGCTCTGGTATGCTTTCCGGCCTGTGGCCTGAGGACGAACCATGCAACTCATCGATATCGGCGTCAACCTGACCAACTCGGCTTTTTCCGGAAAACACCGGGAAATACTCGACCGCGCACAGGCCGCCGGGGTCTGCCAACTGGTGCTGACCGGCACCAGTATCGAAGGCAGCGAACAGGCCCTGGAGCTATGCCGGACGCTGGATGAGAGCGGTCGCCAACTGTTCGCCACGGCCGGTGTCCACCCCCACTCCGCCAGTGACTGGAACGCCGACAGTGCCGCTCGTCTGAAAAGCCTGCTCAAGGAGACGAACGTTCGTGCGGTCGGTGAATGCGGGTTGGATTTCAACCGCGACTTTTCTCCACGCCCACAGCAGGAGAAAGTCCTCGAGGAGCACCTGGCCCTGGCGGTCGAACTGCAGATGCCGGTGTTCCTCCACGAACGCGACGCCAACCCGCGCCTGCTGGAAATCCTGCGTGACTACCGCGACCAGCTGCCCGCTGCCGTGGTGCATTGCTTCACCGGCGAGCAGCGGGCGCTGTTCAGCTACCTGGACCTGGACCTGCACATCGGCATCACCGGCTGGATCTGCGACGAGCGCCGCGGCACCCACCTGCATCCGCTGGTGCGGGAAATCCCCCGGGGTCGCCTGATGCTGGAAAGCGATGCGCCCTACCTGCTACCGCGCAGCCTGCGGCCCAAGCCGAAGAACGGACGCAACGAGCCCGCCTTCCTCACCGAAGTCCTGCGCGAAGTGGCCCTGCATCGCGGTGAAAGCGAAACCGAGCTGGCCGCCCACAGCACTGCCTGCGCGCGGGCATTCTTCGGCCTGCCATCGATTGCTTGACCCATGTCAACACGTCTTCACCTTGCGCGGGACACAATGATGGCACCTTGCCAATACTGTTTCCGCTCAATCAGAGAAGACCTTCCATGGGTGCCTGGCTTAGCAACATCTCGCTGAAGTACAAATTCTGGGCCGTCAACGCAGTGGCCTTCGTCACCACCCTGCTGTTGGTGCTGTACGCGGTACAGCTTGAACAGCAGGCCCGCACCGACAGCGCGCGCGCCGCCGCACAGGCCGAGGCACGGCTGCTGTCCAGCTGGCCCGCCGGCCAGCCCCTGCCGCAGAATGACCAGTTGCTGGTGTTCCAGAACGGCCAGACACCCAGCCTCAATGGCCAGATGCTGCCACGCCTGGGCGACGCCCAGGGTTGGGTCGCCTACGACTACATGCCGCTGTTCGGCGACAACCCGCTGCACGGCGCCGAAGTGCTCAGCCATGGCGACCAGCGAGTCGCCGTGCTCGCCTATGCGCCGAGCCTGGCCCAGGTATTCAGCGACCGTTTCACCCACTACGCCGTGGCCGTGTTCATCCTGATGCTGGCGATGCTCTGCGCCTCGCAGTTGCTGATCCGCTTCCTGCTCAGCCAGCTCAACACCCTCAAGGACGTGATGCTGCACGTGGAAAAGACCGGCGACCTGTCCGCCCGGGTACCCCTGGCGTGCAAGGATGAGGTCGGCCAGATGGCCAGTGCCTTCAACGCCATGCAGGCCGGCTACCAGCGCGTGGTCGGCACCGTCGCCCGTACCGCCGCACAGCTGGATGTCGGTGCGGCGCGCCTGGCGTCGAGCATGAACGACGTCCAGCACGGCATGCTCGGCCAACAGAGCGAAACCGATCAGGCCGCCACTGCCATCAACGAAATGACCGCGACGGTCTACCACATCGCCCAGCACGCCGGTGCCACCCGCGACCTGTCGAAGACCGCCGACACCCTGGCCGGCAGCGGCAAGGAGGTGGTCAGCCGCGTCCAGCAATCGATCGCCGGCCTGTCCAACGGCGTGCAGCAGACCGCCGAGATGATCCAGCGCCTGGCCGAGGACAGCCAGAAGATCAATGGCGTGGTCAACGTGATCCACAGCATCGCCGAGCAGACCAACCTGCTCGCCCTCAACGCCGCGATCGAGGCGGCCCGGGCCGGGGAAATGGGGCGCGGCTTCGCGGTGGTCGCCGACGAGGTACGCAACCTGGCCAAGCGCGTGCAGACCTCCACCGATGAAATCACCACCATGGTCTCGGCCCTGCAGTCCGGCACCCGCGATGCCGTGGACTTCATGCAGGAAAGCTCGTTCAAGGCCGACGACTGCGTCCAGCAGGCCCAGGAAGCCGGAGCCGCCCTGGCCGAGATCACCGGTGCGGTGGCGCAGATGCGCGAGAGCAACACCCAGATCGCCGTAGCCGCCGAGCAGCAGAGCCAGGTCGCCGAGGAAATGAACCGGGCGGTGGTGAGCATCCGCGATGTCACCGAGAACACCGTCCAACAGACCGTCGACTCGGCCAGCACCAGCAATGAACTGGCAACCCTGGCCGGTGAACTGAACAAAGCCATTGGCCAGCTCAAGCTATAGCCGCGATAGCAAGAGTTGATTCGTCGCCGACGTTTGCCCGCCCTATCCTAGGTTCATCGAATACACGAACCAAGGAACACGATCATGGGCAAACGTCATCCCAACTTTCCCGCCTGGCAATGGCGCGTTGCGCCACAAGCTTCGAGCGACGGCACACGCGAAGGCCTGCAACTGCTCTCGGTGATCCTGTTTGCCCTGGCGTTCCTGCTGCTGGCCAGCGGGGTCTTCACCCAGGACCTGACCAACGTCGCCATCGGCGTGATCGGCCTGGTCGCGGCCAGTGCAGTGCAGCGCAAGCGGCAGACGCTCGAAGCCTAGTAACCGGACTCCGAAAGCACAACGCCCCTGTAGGAGCACACTATCCTGTGGGAGCCGGATTTATCCGCGAAGAACGATAACGAGGTCTTCCAGAAGAGACGTGTTACCTTCTTCGCGGATAAATCCGGCTCCCACAGCAATGCCTCCGATCCCGGAAGAAGTACCCCGGCCCCCACACACAGCGCCAGTCAGCCAAACACCGTGACGGTCTGCCGGCTCAGGGCGATCAGGCGATCGTCCGGGCTCCACAGCGCCGCCGCCACATGGCCGTAGCCATCGCGGGCATGCTCGATCACCGCCAGGTACTTGCACCAGTCCAGGGTGTCGAGTGCCAGCAGCGGCTGCACGAACTCGATGGTCCAGGTCAGGGTGCTGCCCGCCGCCATCTTTTTCAGGTGCGGCAGCAGCGCCGGCGGCCAGGCATCCACCAGGGCCAGCAGATGCGCCTCGTTCAGGGGCTCCTGCTCGACGTCGCCGCGCAGGCGCACCCAGCCGCCCATCTCCCGCGAAGTGTTGCCGGTGAACGGAAAGCCACCGACCGCCCAGCGCATTGCCACGTGCTGCATGAACTCCGGCGTCACGCCCTTGAAGTACGGCAACTCCTGGCACTTGTCCCAGTGCTTCATTTCCGGCGCCGGCTCGGCGGCCACCGCAACCACCGACTCGCGCGACGCGCCGAAGCTGCCCTGCACCAGAGTCACCACCTGGCCGTTCTGCACCGCCCGCCCGAGCACCTGACTGACCGCCTTGCCCTCGCGCAGCACCTCGACCTCGAAACTGACCGGCACCAGCGGCTCGACCGGACCGACGAAAGTCACCGCCAACGAACGCACCGGGCGCTCGGCCGGCACACGGGCGCGCATGGCCTCGTACTGGAGTGCGACCACCAGGCCGCCAAAGGAAGCACGCCCCTGGCCCCACTCGGCCGGGATGACAAGAGCCTGGGGATCACGACGGACCCCTTCGAGCAGATCGGAAAAGCGCATGCACACCTCGGCTGACAAGAATTCCCTGATATCCCTGCAAATTGGAAACTTGCATGATGGAAGTGAATCTTAACCAGCCTTATGGGGAGGTAAAGGGCCTATTCCGGCCAAATGACCTGTCATACAGGTCGTCGCTTCAGGAAAAACAGCGGTTGCTCAGTTTCTCCAGCATCCGGTCCGACTTGCCTTCGGCATCGGCCATGGTGCGGCGCCAACCATTGACGCAAGGTTGCAGGTCCGCCTGGGTTTCGGCCTGGAGCAACCACTGCCAGCAGTCATGCCAGTCGCCCAGGGCCTCCTGGGCCGCCTTGAGCCTCGGCAACGCCGGGGGCGGCAATCGATCCAGCTCGGGGTAGGCTTCAGCGGCGTAGCGCACCCGCTTGATCAGCAGGCGCAGGCGATGGCGATCATGCCCCGGTGCATGCAAGGCCTCGTCCAATGCCTGCCATTGCCTGGCCAGGCGCTTCTCAATGCGTTTCTGCAAGCCCTTGAGCAGGCCCTGGTGTTCAGCCGCGCGCAGGAAGCGCGGAAAGGCATCGAGCACATCGAGCAGGTGCTTGAGCTCGGTACTGCGTGCGACTTTCCAGTAGTCCTCGGCCAGTTGCGCGGTACGCCGTGTCGCCGCGCCATGGTGCCCCTGGCGATGCAGATAGGCCGCCAGAACCTCGCGATCGCGAATCGGCGTGGTCAGCCGGCCTACTTCGGCTGCCGCCAGCTCCAGTTGCTCGACACCCGGCAGTCCGCGCAAGGGTCGCAACAGGCTGCGTAGCCGGCGCACGGCAATGCGCAGGTCATGCAGGCCCTCGTCATCGGTCAGCGCATCGATCCGCGCATGACAGGCCAGCAAGCGTACTTCCAGGTTCAGCACCTGAACCACCAAACGATCAACCAGGACCGACATCGACATTCACTCCCAAATGGAATTGCCAAGACTGCGACGCAATGAGCGCAACTCCTGTTGCAATACATCCATCGACGGGGTTCGCTCAGCATAGCGCTGACTGACGAACAACTCGCCAAAGCGGCGGATACCCTGTGCCTGGCGTGGCAAGTGCACGGCCGCACGCTCGGCAAACGCCAGCGGCCCCTCGCCCGGCTCGCGCACCAGGCCATGCCGCCGCAACAGTTTTTCGAAGGTGGCGAACGCCCGCAACTGCGGGTCGGTCCTCACCTGCCAGGGACGTAGCAGCCATAACGACAGCAGGCCCAGGATCACCACCAGGCCAACCGGCAGCGCCAGCCGCGACAGGTCGCCGAACCAGCGCCAAAGCAACTGCAACTGCTGTTCCCCCTGATAACCCAGGACCCAGCGTTGCCAACCGTAATTGAGATTATCCCAGCCCAGGCGCAACTCGTTGAGCCAGGTCAGCTGCCGGTAGCGCAGCGGCGAGAACACCGAGGCGCCGGGCACGCCCTCGTCGGCGGACAGGGCCTGCTCCAGCCCCTGGTCGATCCGTTGCGGTGCCACCGCATAGGTCGGATCGACGCTGCGCCAGCCCCTTGCGACCTGCCAATACTCGACCCAGGCATGGGCGTCGTACTGGCGTACGGTAAGGAAACCGCCACTCGGATTCAACTCGCCGCCCTGGTAGCCGGCCACCACCCGCGCCGGAATGCCGGCCGCCCGCAGCACATAGGTCATGGCTCCGGCGAAGTGCGCGCAGAAGCCCTGGCGGCTGTCGAACAGGAAACCGTCGATGCTGTCCGCTCCCAGCGTCGGCGGCTGGAGGGTGTAGCGATAGGGTTCATCGTGAAAATGTCTGAGCAGTGCCGCCACCAACGCCTCGGGCTGTGGATAAGTGCGCCGCAGTTCGGCGGCCCACTGCCGCGTCCGGGGATCGCCCTCGGCGGGCAATTGCAGGGCCCGGCGGCGCGCCCGTTCATCGAGCTGCACATCGCGCGGCACCTGCGGCCAGGAACTGGCCCGGTACAGCAGCGCCTGCTGTACCGGGCGCTGGCGCTGCAGCCGATAGTCCGCCAACTGGCGCGCGTCGCCCAATTCGCTACGGGCGACATCGAGCGTCGGCAGCCAGGGTTTGCCGCTGGGTTGCAGGATGACGCTGTAGCGCCACGGCTCGCCGCTGGCCTGCCATTTCGGTGGTGGGCTGGAGGCGATCCCCGGCGACTGGCTCCAGCGCCGGCCATCGAACTGTTCCAGGGTCAGGGCACGCCAGTACAGTTCCCGCCGCGGCGGCAGCGGGCCGTCGAAGCTGGCACGAAATGCCAGCTCGGCGGAGCGCCCGAGTTCAGCCACGTCGGCCGGCGCCATGCTTTCGGAAAGGCCGCTCAGGCCCTTGTCGCTCGGCAGCGGCAATGACCACAGCGGCGCGATCCGCGGGAAGAACAGGAACAGCAACAGCATCAGCGGCAAGGCTTGCGCCAGCAGCGTCGCGGCCAGCCTCAGGGTTGCCGGTGGCCGGGTACCCGGGCCCTGCTGCAAGCCGATCAGGGCCGCCAGCAGGGCGGTGATCGGCAACAGGCTGTAGGCTGCCCACGGCAGGCTGTCCTCGAACAGATAGGCCACCGCCACGCAGAACAACCCGAGGAATATCAGCACCAGCGCATCGCGATGGGTGCGGGTTTCCACCAGCTTGAGGATGAACATCGCCACCAGCAGCACCGCGCCGGCATCCAGGCCGATCAGGCTGCTGCGCGACAGCCAGATCCCGGCGATGGTGAACAGCAGCAACAGCAACTCCAGCAAGCGCCCGGGAAACGTTGCGCGCATGCGGTACACCTGGATACGCCAGAAGGTGCAGCCCAGCCAGAAGGCGACCATCCACAACGGCACGTGGAACCAGAACGGCAACATGACCAGGGCCTGGGCCACCAGCAGCCAGACCAGGCTGGCGCGGGAAATCGTCGTCGCGCCGCTCATGGCGACTGTCCAAACAGTGCCAGGGCACGCAGGCAGGCTTCGCAGTGCACCGCGCCGCTGTCCGTGGCCAGGTGTCGACCGGGCAATTGCAAGGCGAACGGCTGTTCGCGACGGGTCAGTTCCAGTACCCAGTAGCACAGGCGTGACAGACGCTGCTCGACGTCCCCCCCCAGCGCCAGGAAGTCCAGGCAATGCTCCTGGCCTTCAAGGCGGGCGAAATCCTTGATCAGCAACCCCTGTCCACGGGAATAGGCCTTCCAGTGCAAGCGCCGCCAGGAGTCGCCAGGCTGGTAGGGTTTCAGGCCCTGGTAGTCGTCGACGCCCTGCCCGTGGGCCCGCACCCCCTCCTGCGGGGCATCCTCCGGTACGCTGGCCAGGGTTGGCAGTTCACCTTCCAGCGGCTGTGGATAAACCAGCACCTGCTGGCCCAGGTCGACCCAACTCCAGGCCCGCAGGATGCCCAGCGGAAAGCTGCTGCGCACGCCGATACGTGGTGCCGCCAGCCAGCCGCGGGCCCGGGTCGGCCGGGTCAGTTCCAGTTCATGGAAACCCGCCGGCGGCACATCCGCAAGCTGGCTCGCCTGGCCTGACCAGCCGAGATGGATCGCCTGGTGACGCTTCCCGGCGCTTTCCAGGCGCACCACGAAACGCGCCTCCTCGCCGACGAACACCGCCGGCCCAACCCCGGCACTGAGCACCAGGCCGCGCAGATTGCGATAGGTATGCAGGATCGCCACCACGAACACCGACAACAGCAGGAAGCACAGGCCATAGGCAAGGCTGTTCTGGTAGTTGATCGCCACCAGCAGGATCAGCAACAGCAAGGTGGCAAACACCCCGCCCGCGCGGTTGGGCATGATGAAAATCCGCCGCTGGGTCAGTTCCACCCGCGGCGCCGGCGGCAGGCGTCGGGCCAGCCAGGCCCGCCACGCCGTGCGCAGACGGACAATCAAAGCGCCGGCACTTCGCGCAGCAACCATTGCACCAACGCGCCACCGCCCAACCCGGCCGGGTCGGCGCGCTCGCGCAGGCGATGGCCGACCACCGCCGGCAACACCGCCTGCACGTCCTCCGGGATCACATAGTCGCGGCCGGCGAGCAGCGCCCAGGCACGGGCGGCGGCGAGGATCGCCAGGCTGGCCCGCGGCGACAGCCCCCAGGCGAACTGCGCCTCGCTGCGGGTCGCGCCGACCAGGCGCAGGACGTAGTCCACCAGCGGGTCGCTGGCGCGGACCTGCTTGACCTGCTGTTGCAGCGCAGCCAGTTCGCCATGGCTGAGGATCGGTTGCAGCCGGGGCAGCAGGTCGCGCCGCGAGGCCCCCAGCAACAAGGCCTTTTCCGCCGCCCGGGCCGGATAGCCGAGGGACACGCGCATCAGGAAGCGATCGAGCTGCGACTCGGGCAAGGCGAAGGTGCCGCCCTGGCTGGTGGGATTCTGCGTGGCGATGACGAAGAACGGCGACGGCAATGGCCGGGTGGCGCCTTCGATGGTCACCTGGCCTTCTTCCATGGCTTCGAGCAGGGCACTCTGGCTCTTGGGGGTGGCGCGGTTGATTTCATCGGCCAATACCAGCTCGGCGAAGATCGGCCCGGGATGGAACACGAAACCGCCGCTGTCCTTGTCGAACACCGAGGTACCGAGAATATCACTGGGCAGTAGGTCGGACGTGAACTGGATACGCTGGAAACTCAGGCCAAGAACCCTGGCCAGGGTATGGCTGAGCGTGGTCTTGCCCATGCCGGGCAGGTCCTCGATCAGCAGATGGCCGTCGGCCAGAAGACAGGTCAGGGCCAGCCGGACCTGCGCATCCTTGCCCAACACCACCTGGTTGACGGCCTCCAGGCAGTCTTGCAGTTTACTGCGCATAGGCAGACATCCAAATGTGAAGGCATCGCCGCAACCCTGTAGGAGCAGGGCTTGCCCGCGAAGGTATCGCTGCGACCTTTCAGAGACACCGCAGTCTCGTTTTTCGCGGGCAAGCCCTGCTCCTGCAGAGCGAGGACGTGACACAGAGGCGTGCTCGGCGCACGCATCTACCCGGCAAACTGCCCCGAATCAAATCCAGTTAGCGACCGGCACGCGACTCACGAATGTAGAAACGCGCTTTCTCGGCCTTGGCCGAACAACCCTCGTAGGCCTCGAACTGCTGTTGGGTCTTGGCCCCGGTCAGCAACGAGAGAGCCTTGGAGTAGCTCACGGTCCCGGCAAAGCCCTCGGCCTTGGCCAGGTCCAGTTCACGCCAGGCAGCATCCAGCTGGGTACCGCAGGTTTCGCGATAGGCAGTCTTGCCCGCGCAACCGGCCAACGCCAATGCAATCAATGGCACACAGATCCAGGCTTTCATCGATGACACCTCAAGAAAAAACAGTCGTGCAGCTTATGACGGCACGCCAGGCAAAAAGTGCCTTGCACCGTTCTACAAGCTTAGCCAATCCCCATGAACGAAAGCCATCGATGACTTCATGCAAATGCCGATGATTGTGCCGCCACCCGCCTTGGGTGCATTGTGGGTCACCGGCTGGAAGGAGTGCATGATGAAAAAACGCGTTGCATTGGTGCTGGGTTCGGGTGGGGCCCGGGGGTATGCCCATATCGGGGTAATCGAGGAGATCGAACGACGCGGCTATGAAGTGGCCTGCATCGCCGGCTGCTCGATGGGCGCAGTGGTCGGCGGCATCTACGCTGCCGGCAAGCTCGACGAATACCGCAACTGGATCGAAAGCCTGGACTATCTCGACGTCCTGCGCCTGGTCGACGTCAGCTTCCGGCTGGGGGCGATCCGCGGCGAAAAGGTCTTCGGCCAGATCCGCAAGATCGTTGGCGAAATCGACATCGAGAACCTGCGCATTCCCTACACGGCAGTCGCCGCCGACCTCACCAACCAGCAGGAAATCTGGTTCCAGGAAGGTTGCCTGCACCAGGCGATGCGCGCCTCGGCGGCCATCCCGAGCCTGTTCACCCCGGTCATGCAAGGCAATCGCATGCTGGTCGACGGCGGCATTCTCAACCCGCTGCCGATCGTACCGGTGGTCTCCAGCCACTGCGACCTGATCATCGCCGTCAACCTCAACGCCACCAACCAGAAGCAGTACCAACTGCCGGTGATCCAACGGCCACCGGCCTTCAAGAGCCGCTTCAACGCCCTGCTCAGCTCGATGGGTTCGCGCCTGCCGTTCCGCCGCAAGCAGGCCGAGGAGTTGCTGCGCCTGGAGCAGCAGACCCTGGTCGCCGACTCGGCGGACCTCGCCAACGCCTGGCTCGACGCCGCCGATCCCGAAGCCCAGCAGCCGGCGGCCGCTCCCGAGGCCGATGGCGCGCCGAAATCGGCGACCGGTTCGTTCATCGTCGACAACGTTGGCCCCGCGTCCTTGCTGGACCTGATCAACCAGAGTTTCGAGGTGATGCAGACCTCGCTGGCGCAGTACAAGATTGCCGGCTATCCACCGGATATCCTGATCAACGTGCCCAAGCGGGTCTGTCGCTTCTTCGAGTTCTACAAGGCGCCGGAATTGATCGCCCTGGGCCGCGAAATCGCCCGCGATACCCTGGATCGCTACGAGGAGGAACGCCGCTGAGGCCGGGCGGCCTGTCAAAGAAATCCTGTGGAACACATCAAGCCATGCGGCAAACACCTGGTGTGTGGCAAGCCCGCGGCTGTGGTAGGCGGGCTTCTGTGGTGAGCGGGCTTGCCCGCGCTGGGCGGCAAGGCAGCCCCAAAACCAGCCACCGCGATCCATCTGACCCAGCCGGGTCGCCTGGCTTCAGGGCTGCTTCGCACCCCAGCGCGGGCAAGCCCGCTCACCACAACAGCTCGCCGACCACAGCAGCTCGCTCACCCCAGCAGCCCACTCGCCGCAAAGACGCTATCGGCCCGAAGTCAGCCCTGGTTGTCGAGCAGGCGATAGCCGACACCGGCTTCGGTGACAATGAAACGCGGTCGGGTCGGATCATCAGCCAGTTTCTGGCGCAGGTGCCCGACCACGATCCGCAGGTAGTGGCTGTCCTCGGTATGGGTCGGCCCCCAGATGTCCTTGAGCAGTTGCTGCTGGGTGATGACCCGCCCGGGATGCCGCGCCAGCTGGGCGAGCACCGCGTATTCCTTGCGCGTCAGCGCCACTTCCATACCGTCCAGCGACACCCGGCGATACGCCAGGTCGACGGTCAGCGGGCCGAACTTCAGGGCCGCCTCCTGAACCTCGCCCACCGGCACCTGGCGCAGCAGCGCACGGATGCGCGCAAGGAACTCCTGGATACCGAAGGGCTTGGTCACATAGTCGTTGGCGCCGCCATCGAGGGCCTGGACCTTCTGCGCTTCGCTGGCCCGTACCGACAGTACCAGCACCGGCGCCGCGGACCATTCGCGAAACTCGCGCAGCACCTGCTGGCCGTCCATGTCCGGCAAGCCGAGGTCCAGTACCAGCAGGTCGGGCTTGTTCAGCGCCGCCTGGGCCAGGCCCTCGGCGCCCGTACCGGCCTCCAGCACCCGATACCCCTGGGAAGCGAGGCTGATGCGCAGGAACTTGCGAATCTGCGGTTCGTCGTCGATGACCAGGATGGTCGAAATCTGGCTCATGGTTGGGCAATCGTGCTGAAGAAGCGCCAAAGCATATCAGGCTTCACTTTCAAATCCCGGTTGCTCCTGCAGGGGCAGGAATAGAGTGATACAGGTGCCTCGACCATCGATGCCCTCCGACACGCCGATATGCCCGCCATGGGCGCCGACCATGCCCTGGCAGATCGCCAAGCCGAGGCCGGTACCCTGGCCGCCACGATCGCCACGCGCCGCGGTGTAGAACATGTCGAAGATCTTGCTGCGCTCCTCCTCGGGAATGCCCGGTCCCTCGTCGCTGACCGCGAAGAACAGTTCGCCAGCGGCCACCCCGGCATGGATGTGCAGGCGACCATGGCTCGGTGAAAAGCGCGCGGCGTTCTCCATGACATTGACCAGGGCCTGCTCGATCAAGGCGGCATGCACGTAGAGCAGCGGCAACTCGTCAGGAACCCGGGTACTGACCTGCAATGGCGCCAGCACCGCGCGCAAGCGGTTCAGGGCACTGCCGACGATGTCCGCCGGCGCCACCCAGTCGCGCGCCAGTTTCAGCGCGCCGTGACCGAGCCGGGTCATGTCCAGCAGGTTCTGGATATAGCGGTCGAGCCGTTCGGCCTCGTCGCGGGTGCCTTCCAGCAGCTCCTGGCGGTCGGCCAGCGGGATCGCCTCGCCGAGGGCCAGCAGGCTGTCGATGCTGCCGCGCATCGAGGTCAGCGGTGTGCGCAGGTCATGGGAGACCGACGCCAGCAAGGCGCTGCGCAGTTGCTCGGTTTCGCCGTGCAGGCGGGCCGCCTCGAGGTCGTCGGCCAACTGTGCCCGGGCCAGGGCCTGGGCCAGCGGCTGGCTCAGCGCGGTCAGCAGGCGGCGACGCTGTCCCGTCAACGACTGGCCTTCGCGCGGACAGACACCAAGCAACGCCAACGGCCCTTCCTCCGCCGACAACGGCCACCACCACCAGCGGCCGAATGGCAGTGTACCGGTCCCCATCCCCGCCGGCTGGTCGTGCTGCCAGGCCCAATCGGCCGCAGCGCGTTCAGCCTCGGAAAAACTCCATGCGCCACCGCTCTCGACCTTCCAGCCACCCTGCCCGTCGCGGTTGAGCAGGCACACGTCCAATTCGTCCCAGCCACTGAGGTGCAGGGACGCCGCGCTGATCACCGCCTGGCGGTCGGTGGCGGCGGTCAACTTGCGCGACAGGTCGAGCAATTCGCTGGTTTCCTCCTGGGTATCGCGCAGGGCCTGCAACTGGCGGCGCTGGCGAGCGGCCAGGTTGCCGGTCAGCGCCGCCATCATCAGGAAGAACAGCAAGGTCAGCACATCCTCTTCACGCTGGATCGCAAAGGAGAAGTTCGGCGGGATGAACAGGAAGTCGTAGGTCAGGAATGACAACACCGCACAGACCAGCGACGGGCCGAGGCTGCTGCGCACCGCCACCAGCAACACCGCGGCGAGAAACACCAGCGAGATGTTCGGCAACGGCAGCACACTGGCCACGCCCCAGGCCAGGGCGCTGGCCAGCACCGTCGCCAGCACGGCCAGCAGATAGTCGAGCCAGACCACCGCATGGGGTTCACGGACACGGGGCTGGCGTTGCTCCTCCTGGCTGTCGAGAACGTTGATTTCCAGGCCCCGGGCATTGCGCAGCAGGTGTGCCGCCAGCCCGCCGCCAAACAGCCGACGACGCAGACGCTGGCGCGACTGGCCGACCAGCACCAGGCTGGCACGGCGCTCGGCGGCATGCTGGATCAGGGTCTTGGCCACCTCGCCGGCTCGCAGCAGCACCACTTCGCCGCCCAGGCGCTCGGCCAGTTGCTGGGCACTCTGCAGGCGCAGTCGCGACTGCTCGTCGCGGCTGCTGCCGTTATCCACGTGCACCAGGCTCCAGGGCAGATGCCGCCGCTGCGCGACCCGGCTGGCATGGCGCACCAGGCGCTCAGCCTGTGCATCGCCGTCCACCCCCACCAGCAGGCGACCACGAATCGCCGGGGCGGCCTGGCCGAGAGTCCGGTAACCCTGGGCCAGGTCATTGTCGACCTGGGCCGCAGCGGTCTGCATGGCCAGCTCGCGCAGGGCGGTGAGATTGGTCTGGGTAAAGAACGCATCGATCGCCGCCCGTGCCTGCTCCGGTACATAGACCTTGCCGTCGCGCAGGCGTTCGAGCAGTTCACGTGGCGGCAGGTCGATCAACAGCAGCTCATCGGCTTCCTGCAGGACCCAGTCGGGCAAGGTCTCGCGCACCTGCACGCCGGTGATGCCGCGGACCTGGTCATTGAGGCTTTCCAGATGCTGGACGTTGACCGTGGTGAATACATCGACGCCAGCAGCCAGCAGTTCCTGGACATCCTGCCAACGCTTGAGATGGCGACTGCCGGGTGCGTTGCTGTGGGCCAGCTCATCGACCAGCACCAGTTTCGGCCGGGCCTTGAGCAGACCGTCGAGGTCCATTTCCTCAAGCAGCACGCCGCGATATTCGGAGCGTACCAGCGGCAGTTGCGGCAACCCCGCGAGCAGCGCCTCGGTCTCCGCCCGGCCATGGGTCTCCACCACGCCAGCCAGTACCTTCACGCCCTGGCGCAATTGCGTATGCGCGGCCTGGAGCATCGCATAGGTCTTGCCCACGCCCGGGGCGGCGCCGAGGAATACCTTGAGCCGGCCACGACCGGCCCGGGGCAGTTCGGCGAGCAGCGCGTCGGCGCGACCTGAATCACTCATGTACGAAACTCCCCCTCATAGGATGTGTTGATCGTTCCCACGCTCTGCGTGGGAATGCCGCACCGGACGCTCCGCGTCCAGCCTTGGCGACGCAGAGCGCCACAGGATGCATTCCCACGCAGAGCGTGGGAACGATCATGCGGGGAATTTCATGGATTCATGATTGTTCCCACGCTCTGCGTGGGAACACCACGCCGGACGCTCGGCGTCCAGCCTTGGCAACGCGGAGCGTCACCGGATGCATTCCCACGCAGAGCGTGGGAACGATCAAAGAAGCCGCGAAGAGGCCAGCAAACCTGACCCACATCCCCCTGGCAACAGCGGACTATTTCGAGATATCGGCCAGCGCCGCATTCAAGGCAAGCACATTGACCACCGGCGGGCCAATCAGCGGCTGCTCGATATGCGCCTCTACCAGCTTCTCCACGGCCGCCGCCGACAGGTTGCGTGCCTGCGCCACCCGTGCCAGTTGATAGCGAACCGCAGCCGGTGGCAAGTGCGGATCGAGACCGCTGCCGGAAGTGGTCAGCAGCGCCAGCGGCACCGGCCCCTGGCCAGGTACCGCCTGCTTGGCCGCATCGTCGAAAATGCGCGTGGCCAGCGCCGGGTTGCTCGGCGAGAGGTTGCTCGCGCCGCTGGATACCGTGGCAAAGGCCCCGGCCGAAGGCCGTGGATGGAACCAGGCGTCGCCGGTGAAATCCTGGGCAATCAGCGACGAGCCACGGACCTTGCCGTCGGCGTCGCGCAGCAGGCTGCCATTGGCCTGGTCGGGGAAAACGGCCTGGGCCACGCCGGTGACCACCAGCGGGTAGGCGATGCCGGTGATCAGGGTCATCAGGGCCAACAGGCTCAGGGCCGGGCGCCATACAGTAGACATGTTCAGTTCCTCGATTCGGATGATGGGGTGACGGGCGTGCCGTCTTCGTGGATAAACCGGGGCGCCGGACCGCCGGCTCCCACTAGAGTTATTCCCTACAAATCCGGCAGCCATGGGGCCCGCCCCACAGGGAGCGGGCCACCAGGGCTACACCAGGTGCAATGCGGTCAGCAGCAGGTCGATGGCCTTGATGCCCACGAATGGCACGAGGATCCCGCCCAGGCCGTAGATCAGCAGGTTGCGGCGCAGCAGGTGCGCGGCGCTCGCCGCCTGGACCCGCACACCACGCAGTGCCAGCGGGATCAGTACGACGATGATCAACGCGTTGAACACGATGGCCGAAAGGATCGCGCTCTGCGGGCTGGCCAACTGCATGATGTTGAGCACGCCGAGCTGCGGATAGATCGCCGCGAACAGTGCCGGCAGGATCGCGAAGTACTTGGCCACGTCGTTGGCGATCGAGAAGGTGGTCAGCGCACCACGGGTCACCAGCAGCTCCTTGCCGATCTGCACTACGTCCAGCAGCTTGGTCGGGTCGCTGTCGAGGTCGACCATGTTCGCCGCTTCGCGGGCAGCCTGCGTACCATCGTTCATCGCCATGCCGACGTCGGCCTGCGCCAGTGCCGGGGCGTCGTTGGCCCCGTCGCCGCACATCGCGACCAGCCGACCGTCGTTCTGCTCCAGGCGGATGCGGGCCAGTTTCTTCTCCGGCGTGGCCTCGGCCAGCACGTCGTCGACCCCGGCCTCGGCAGCGATCGCCGCCGCCGTCAGCGGGTTGTCACCGGTGACCATGACGGTGCGAATACCCAGCTTGCGCAGTTCGGCGAAACGCTCGCGGATGCCCGGCTTGACCACGTCCTTGAGGTGGATGACACCGAGCAGCTTGCCTTGGGCGCAGACCAGCAGCGGCGTCCCGCCACTCTGGGCGATCTTGTCGATCTCGCGGGACAGTGCCGGCTGCAGGTCGGCGCGTTTCTGGCCGAGGAAGGCCAGCAGCGAATCCACCGCGCCCTTGCGGTACACCCGCCCCTGGTGGTCGACACCCGACAGGCGGGTTTCGGCACTGAACGGCACCGCGGTCAGTTCCGCGGCCGCCGGCTCCGCCTGTGGATAAAGATCCCGCAGGTACTCGACGATGGATTTGCCTTCGGCGGTTTCATCGGCCAGCGAGGCCAGCAGGGCCCCCTCGGCCAGTTCGCGAACCGGTACGCCAGGCGCCGGGTGGATCGCCGAGCAACGGCGGTTGCCGAAGGTGATGGTGCCGGTCTTGTCCAGCAGCAGCACGTGCACATCACCAGCGGCCTCTACCGCACGACCGGACTTGGCGATCACGTTCAGCCGCACCAGGCGGTCCATCCCGGCGATACCGATGGCCGACAGCAGGCCGCCGATGGTGGTCGGGATCAGCGTCACCAGCAGCGCCACCAGGAACACCAGCGGCAAGCTGCCGCCAGCGAAGTGGGCGAACGGCTGCAGGGTCACCACCACCAGCAGGAAGATCAGGGTCAGGCCGATCAGCAGGATATCCAGCGCGACCTCATTGGGTGTTTTCTGCCGCTTGGCACCTTCGACCAGGGCGATCATGCGGTCCAGGGTCGACTCGCCGGGGTTGCTGGTGATGCGCACCAGCAACCAGTCGGAGACCAGCCGGGTGTTGCCGGTCACCGCCGAGCGGTCGCCGCCGGACTCGCGGATCACCGGCGCCGATTCGCCGGTGATGGCCGCTTCGTTGACCGCGGCGATACCTTCGATCACCTCGCCGTCACCGGGAATCATCTCACCGGCCTCGACCCGGACCACGTCGCCCTTGCGCAGGCTGCTGGCAGGCACCACCTGGAAGCTGTTGTCGGCCTTGCGACGCCGGGCGCTGAGCCCCTCGCTGCCGGCCTTGAGGCTGTCGGCCCGGGCCTTGCCGCGACCTTCGGCCAAGGCTTCGGCGAAGTTGGCGAACAGCACGGTGAACCACAGCCAGAGGGCGATCTGTACCGCAACGAAGGTCGGCACGGCGCTGTTGGGGACCAGGCAGAGGACGGTGGTCAATACCGCCGTCAGTTCCACCACCAGCATCACCGGCGCCCGCTGCAACTGGCGCGGATCGAGCTTGACGAAGGCCTGCACCAGCGCCGGCCGCCACAGGTCGGCGAAGGTAGTCTTGGGCTGTGCGACGACAGCCGGTTTTGTCGCAGGAAGAGGCATGTTCATCATCAGGTCCTCAGCTCTTGAACCCAAGAGCGGCCATACTCAAATGTTCGGCGATCGGCCCCAGGGCCAGGGTCGGCAGGAACGTCAGGCCACCGACCAGCAGGATGGTCACGGTCAGCAGGGTGACGAACAGCGGGCCGTGGGTCGGGAAGCTGTTCTGGCCGACCGGCACGGTTTTCTTCATCGCCAGGCTGCCGGCCAGGGCCAGTACCGGAAGGATGTAGCCGAAGCGGCCGAGCAGCATGCTCAGGCCCAGCATCAGGTTGTGGAACGCGGTGTTGCCACTGAAGCCACCGAACGCCGAGCCGTTGTTGGCACTGGCCGAGGTGTAGGCGTACAGCAGCTGGCTGAAGCCGTGGGCACCGGGGTTGCTGACCGCAGCGGCCGGGCCGGGCAGGCTGGCGGCGATCGCGCCCAGCACCAGGGTACCGATCGGCATTACCAGCAACGTCACCACCAGCAGTTGCACTTCCCGGGCCTGGAGCTTCTTGCCCAGGTACTCAGGAGTCCGGCCGATCATCAGGCCGGCGAGGAATACCGCGATCAGCACGTTCAGCAGCATGCCGTAAAGGCCCGCGCCGACACCGCCGAAGATCACTTCGCCAACCATCATGTTGACCAGCGCCACCATGCCGCTCAGCGGGCTGAGGCTGTCATGCATGGCGTTGACCGAACCGTTGGAGGCCGCCGTGGTGGTCACCGACCAGAGCACGCTGCCGGTGGTACCGAAGCGGGTTTCCTTGCCTTCGAGCGGGGCGGTCTGCTCCACCACCGGGTTGTTCAGCGTCGGGTTCGGCTGGTACTCGGCATACAGCGAGACGGCGCCACCGATCAGCAGCAGGGCCAGCATGCAGCCCATGATCGCGCGGCTCTGGCGCAGGTCCTTGACGTAATGGCCGAAGGTGAACACCAGCGCTGCCGGGATCAGGATGATCGAGGCCAGTTCGAACAGGTCGCTCCAGGCCGTCGGGTTCTCGAACGGATGCGCCGAGTTGACGCCGAAGAAACCACCGCCGTTGGTTCCCAGTTGCTTGATGGCGATCTGGCTGGCGGCCGGGCCGAGCGGAATCACCTGGTCGGCGCCCTGCAGGGTGACGGCATTGACGTAATGGGCAAAGGTCTGCGGCACGCCCTGCCAGACCAGGAACAGCGCCAGCAGCAGGCACAGCGGCAGCAGGCCATAGAGGGTCGCACGGGTCATGTCGACCCAGAAGTTCCCCAGGGTCGACGCCGAGCGCCGGGCAATGCCCCGGCACAACGCGACCAGTACGGCCAGGCCGGTGGCGGCACTGACGAAGTTCTGCACGGTCAGGCCGATCATCTGGCTCAGGTAGCTGAGGGATGCCTCGCCGCTGTAGTTCTGCCAGTTGGTGTTGGTCATGAAACTGACCGCGGTATTGAACGCCAGCGTCCACTCCTGGCCCGGCAGGTTCTGCGGGTTGAGTGGCAGGTACTGCTGCAGTTGCAGGATCGCGAACAGCAGCACGAAGCCGGCGAAATTGAAGGCCAGCACCGCCAGGGTGTATTTCTGCCAGCTCTGTTCGGTCTGTTCATCCACCCCGGACAGGCGATAACAGGCCCGTTCCACTGGCCCCAACACCGGTGTCAGCCAGGTGCGCCGACCTTCCATCACGTTGTAGTAGAAGCGTCCCAGCGCAGGTGCCGGCAACAGCACCAGTGCCAGGAAGGCCAGGATCAGCCAATAGTCATAACCATGCATAACCGCCGCTCCTAGTTCCGATCCGCGCGCAACAGCGCAACCAGTAGATAGATGAACAGCGCCACTGCCAGCAGCAGTGACACCGCGTCCAGAATGCCCATGGGATTTCTCCGTGATACGGCGATTGCCGCGTGTGGAGCCATTGTCGGAAGGAAGGCCGTAAAGGAACGAGAGCGACACCCGGGGCGATACGTAAAGAAGGCGTAAAGAGTCAATTTACGTAGGCATTACACCCTAGAATCCCCAGGAAGCTGACCCGGACCCGGTGCGAGCAGGGGTTCTGGGCGCCCCGCCGCTTTGTGTCAAAGTCGTTACATAACTGACAACCAGTCAACATGCGGCGCCTGTAGCTTCCTGCGCAGCTACACTTGAAACGGGCACCCCGCCTGTGGGCCGGGCCCTCTTATTCGTGCAACGACCTCGCGGGGCGCTTTGCGTTTCGCGGCTTTACCGGCAGATAATCACACGCATGCAGAACACTCCCGCACCTCTGGCCGACGTCAACAAACCGCTATCGCCGGGCGATGACAAGCGCTGGAATGTCCGCGCGCTGATCGTCGACGACGATATTCCGATCCGTGAGCTGCTGATCGACTACCTCGCCCGCTTCAGTATCCAGGCGGTCGGCGTGACCGACGGCGCGGCCATGCGCCAGGCCATGCAGTTGGAAACCTTCGACGTGGTGGTCCTGGACCTGATGCTGCCAGGCGAAGACGGCCTGTCGCTGTGCCGCTGGCTGCGCGCCGAATCGGACATCCCGATCCTGATGCTGACCGCGCGCTGCGAACCCACCGACCGCATCATCGGCCTGGAACTGGGTGCCGACGACTACATGGCCAAGCCGTTCGAACCACGGGAGCTGGTGGCACGCATCCAGACCATCCTGCGCCGGGTGCGCGATGACCGCACCGAGCAACGAGCCAATATCCGTTTCGACAACTGGCGCCTGAACAGTGTGCTGCGCCAGCTGATCGCCGACGATGGCCTGGTGGTGCCGCTGTCCAACGCCGAGTTCCGCCTGCTGTGGGTATTCATCGAGCGTCCGCGCCGGGTCCTGAGCCGCGAGCAGTTGCTCGACGCCGCGCGGGGCCGCTCCATAGAGGCGTTCGATCGCAGTATCGACCTGCTGGTCTCGCGGTTGCGGCAGAAGCTCGGCGACGATCCGAAATCGCCACAACTGATCAAGACCGTGCGCGGTGAAGGCTACCTGTTC
Organism: Pseudomonas vanderleydeniana; assembly: GCF_014268755.2. Classification (NCBI taxonomy): domain Bacteria; kingdom Pseudomonadati; phylum Pseudomonadota; class Gammaproteobacteria; order Pseudomonadales; family Pseudomonadaceae; genus Pseudomonas; species Pseudomonas vanderleydeniana. The sequence continues at coordinate 5,613,380 of NZ_CP077093.1, forward strand.
GACGCACGAGACATCGGCTGATGCGGCCCCGCTTCAACACGCTGTTCGGGCGCCTGTTCGGCGTGTTGATGCTGGCCATCGTCCTGGCTCACCTGCTGGCCTTTCTCTGGTTCCGTCATTACGGTGGTGGCCCGCCACCACCGCCGCCTCCGATGAACATGGCGCAAAACGCCGACCCGCGCTTCGGACCGCCGCCGCCCCACTTTCGTCATCCACCACGGCCATGGTTCGGCGGGCCGTTGGTGCCATTGACCTTCCAGCTCGTGGCCCTGGTCATTGCCGCCTGGTACGGTGCCAAGCTGCTCTCGCGGCCCATCCACCGCCTGAGCAAGGCGGCCGAGCGCCTGAGCGAGGACCTCGACAGCCCGCCGCTGGACGAAACCGGTCCGCAGGAAGCCCGGCAGGCGGCCGCCACCTTCAACCTGATGCAGCAGCGTATCCGTGAGCAGGTGCAGCAGCGTGGCCGTATGCTCGGCGCGGTGTCCCATGACCTGCGCACGCCGCTGTCACGCCTCAAGCTGCGCCTGGAGCAGATCGACGATGTGAAACTGCAGGGCCAGATGCGCCAGGACCTGAACGACATGATCGGCATGCTCGATGCCACCCTGAGCTACCTGCACGAACAGCGCACCAGCGAAGCCATGCAATGGATGGACGTGCAGGCACTGGTCGAATCGCTGTGCGAGAACGCCCAGGACCAGGGGGCCCAGGTCCGCGCCAGCGGCCATTGCGCACCGCTGCTGGTACAGCCGATGGCCTTGCGTTCCTGCCTGAACAACCTGATGGACAATGCCCTGCGCTACGCTGGCGATGCCCTGATCACCCTGGAGGACAGCCGGCGGCAATTGGTCATCCGGGTCATCGACCATGGCCCCGGCATCGCCGCCGACAAGCGCGAGGCGGTGTTCGAGCCGTTCTATCGCCTGGAAGGTTCGCGCAACCGCAACTCCGGTGGCGTCGGCCTGGGCATGACCATCGCCCGGGAAGCCGCGCAGCGCCTGGGCGGCGAACTGATGCTGGAAGAAACCCCCGGTGGCGGCCTGACCGCCGTGGTCACCCTGCCCCGCGCCTGATCGCTGTGTGTACCGACCGGTACAAAGCCCACATACCCTCGACACCTGCCCTTGGGAGTCTGCATGAGCCGGTGCACCGTCATCGGCCTTGCCAACACTTAGGGAGTGAGCACCATGATCGGTAGCGTCAGCAGTCTACTGAGCTACGTCGGCTACAACAGCACGACGACGGCCACGCAACGCCAGCAACAATTCCAGAAGCAACTGCTCGCCAAGCTCGACACCAACGGCGACGGCTCCATCAGCCAGGATGAACTGAACACCGCCCTGTCCAAGGACAGCGACAACAAGCTGCTCACCGACCTGAGCCAGAACTTCACTTCGCTCGACAGCGACAGCAGCGGTGGCATCAGCCTTGACGAACTGGCCGCCCTCAAGCGCCCCGAGCATGGCGATCACGCCCCTGACACCCAGCTGGCCGATGCCCTGCTCAAGGCCCTGGACACCAATGGCGACGGCACCGTCAGCAACGACGAACTGTCCACCGGACTGACCAATGCCGGCATCACCACCGACAGTTCCTCGCTGTTCTCGTCCCTGGACAAGGACTCGAGCGGCAGCATCAGCGTTGACGAGCTGGCTGCGGCCTTCGCCCCGCCACCGCCGCCGGCGCAACTGTCGAGCAGCCAGCTGTTCAGCCAGCTGGACAGCAATGGCGATGGCAGCATCAGCCAGGCCGAACTGGCCAGCGCACTGCAAGGCACCACCGACAGCTGTGCGACCAGCACCGCCACCACCAGCAGCACCTCGACGACGGCCAGTACCAGCAACACGGCCAGCGCCATGCTGCTCCAGGCCCTGGCCGACGCCAGCGGCACCACCAGCCGTACCACGACCCAGACGGCCCAGGACAACATCGCCGAAGCCCTCAGCCGGTTGCTCGTCAACCTCAACACCCAGTATCAGAACCGCAACACCGTGACGGCGACCAGCAGCACCGCGGCGGCGGCCTGATCCTGCGGCAGTGGGAGATGCGGGGTACCTAAAGTGCGGTGCCGATCTCACTGACGCCTTCGCGGGCAAGCCTCGCTCCTACAGAGTCTTAGTCGTGCACAGAACAGCTGTGCGACACAGGCTCTGTAGGAGCGAGGCTTGCCCGCGAACAGGCCCGTAAGCCTTGCGCCTCCCCGGAATCCCCCCACAGACAAATGTCAGGTCTTTTCCTCGCGCCGCCCCTGGCTCGCACTCCAGTCGAGCAGCAGGCTGTAGGCCACCGCCAACAGGGTCGGGCCGATGAACAGGCCGATGAAGCCGAAGGTGATCAGCCCGCCGAACACCCCCAGTAACACCACCACCAGCGGCAGGTTGCCACCGCGACTGATCAGGTACGGCTTGAGCACGTTGTCCACGCCACTGATGATGAACGTCCCCCAGATCCCCAGGAACACCGCCATGCCGTACTCGCCCTTCCAGGCCAGCCAGGCCGTGGCCGGAATCCACACCAGCGGCGGCCCCATGGGGATCAGGCTGAGCAGGAAAGTCGCCAGCCCCAGCACCAGGGCCCCAGGTACTCCGGCGATGAGGAAACCGATCAGCGCCAGCAGCGCCTGAGCCGCCGCCGTACCGATCACGCCGTTGACCACCCGCTGCACCGTACCGGCCACCAGTTCCTGGTAGTAGCCGGCACGCTCGCCGATCAGCCGCTCCAGCAGGCTGAGCACGAACGCCGCCAAGCGCGGGCCGTCCCGATAGAAAAAGAACACGAAGAGGATGCTCAGGGTCAGCTCGAGGATGCCGCCGCCAATCTGCGCACTGCGCGCCAGCAACCAGTTGCCGACCTGCCCCAGGTACGGCTTGACCGTCACCATCAGCGCGGCCCCCTGCTGGTCGACGGTGTCCCAGAAGCCGACCAGGCGCTCGCCGACGATCGGCACTCCGGCCAGCCAGGTCGGGGCCGCAGGCAGGCCGTCGACCTGGACGTCCTTGATGAAGGACACCGCATCGCGCACGTGGTCCGCCAGGTTGAGCCCCAGCCACACCAGCGGCGCCGCCACCAGGACGATCCAGCCAAGGGTCAGGACCCCGGCCGCCAGCGACTCGCGCCCACCCAGCAGGCGTGTCAGCAGCAGCATCAGTGGCCAACTGGCGAACGCCAGCACCGCGCCCCAGAACAGCGCCGACCAGAACGGCGCCATGACCCACAGGCTGGCGCCAAACAGCACGAGGAGCAGTATCTGCACCAACAGCCGATCATTATTGAGCATGGGGATTCCACAAAGAGATCAGACAAGGAAAGCTTAGGCGAACCCGCAAGCCCGGGTTCGCCATTCGCACCACTATCGCAACAGCTCCAGGTGCAGGCCAGCGGTCCTGCTGTCACCCAGTTCCAGTCGGGAGCCCCTGACACCGGCAGCCACCAGCGCCTGGCGCCAGGCCTCGGCGGAAGCGCCCGACAGGCTGACACGGGAGGTGGTATCGAGATTCAGGCCTCGGGAAATCAGGGTGACCCAGGTTGCCTGCGGTTCGCCAGCCAGCTTCGGCAGGTCGAGCTTGCCAGTGTCACGCAACTCGCGCAGCAGGGTCGCCGAGGTAGGCAGCAACTCGCCCAACGGCGCGTTCGCGGCGAACTGCTCGACGTGCAGGTAGGCCCGGCGGTTGCCACGGGTGATGCTGTACAGGGCCATCAGCGAATCATCCTGGGGCGCGGCCAGGCGCAACAGCAGGTAGGCCTGCTGGTCATCGGCCCCGGACAGCAGCGGATTGGCGAAAACCTCGTTGGCCCACAGGCTGTTCTCGCCGCAATCGCGGGCCTGGCACCAGAACAGCAACTGCGCGCCCTCCTTCTGCAGGGCCTCGCGTGCCGCCGTAAAGGCCTCGTTGGCCGTGTGTTCCGGGGGCAGCTCGTAGGTCACCGAGGTCATCTGTCCTCGGGCATTGACCTGTCCCTCGCTGCGCAGCCGATTGCTGATCTTGCGGATCGAGCCCTGTGGATAAATGCGTTCCAGCTCGGCCGGGGCCCGGTAATCGACGATCTGCGCATCGGCCAGGCGTGGTACCAGCGGCAGGTCATGGCTACCCGGAACGTCGGCGGCCAGCAGCACACCGCTGATACAGGCCGGGGCGAGCGCCCAGGCCAGGGTTGTGGATAACTTCATCGGATCGGCAGTGCCTGGACAGAAGGCACGGGGGCCGGAACGGAACGAGATGGCATAGTGGCGGTAGCAAGGTCAGGCATGGTTGTCTCCCTTTCAACCCGCCCAGCCTCGACAGTTGCCGGGCGCAAGTCAAGGCATGGCGAAAAAGCGATTGAAACAGTCTGCAACAAGGGCTGCCCCGGCCTCGTCGTTCAGGTGCAGGTGATGACCGCCGGGCAGCACCTGTTGCTTGAAGGGTAGCTGCTCCAGCAGGCTGCGGTGCTGGGCCAGCATGCCCGCCTCGGCCACCACCAATTGCGCCGGGCAGGCCACCCGCCGAACGAAGGCCATGGCCTGCTCTTCGGTCAGGCGCAGGGGCGAGGCCAGGGTCAGGCGATTGTCGCTGCGCCAGGTGTAGCCACCGGGAACCGGCATCAGGCCGCGCTGCGCCAGCAATTCGGCGGCCTCGCGACTGACCGCGACCAGGCCCTTCATCCGCGCCTCGACAGCCTGGTCCAGGCTCTGGTGCAGGGACTTGCGCTTGTCCGGCAGCCGCATCTGCGCCTGCAGGGCCATACCCAGGCGCTCGGCCGCGCTTTCCCCCGGGGCGGTCGGCGGGATCACGCCGTCGATCAACGCCAGGTGCGAAACCCGCTCGGGCAACGCACCGGCCAGTACCACCGAAACGATGGCGCCAAGCGAGTGCCCAAGCAGGGCGAAACGTTGCCAGCCCAGTTGTTCGGCGACCTGCAACACGTCATGCACGTAATCCCAGAGCGCGTAGCCGGCCCCCACCGGACGATGCCCGGAATGCCCATGGCCGGCCATGTCGAGGGCAACGATACGCAAGCCCTTCAGCTTCGGCGCCAGGCGCACGAAGCTGTTGGCATTGTCCAGCCAGCCGTGCAGGGCGATCACCGGCAGCCCGTCTTCCGGACCGAACAGGTGGGCCGCCAGCTCGATATGCGGCAGGCTCAGGCGTATCTCCTCGATTGCCGCACTCATGATTGCGCCCCTTGGCTGGCGCCTCGCTCCCAGCGGCTGAAGATCTCCTTGAGCAGTTGCGCGGTGTCCTGCGGTCGCTCCAGCGGAAACATGTGGCCTCCGGGCATGCTCAGGGATTCGCCATGGGGCAGTTGCCTCACGGCCCGGGTGTGATGGCGCATCACCACGCGACTCGAACGACCACGCACCACCGCCAATGGCACCTTCAGATGCCGGGCCAGGCCAGGACTGGTATGAGGCACGCCACGGTAGATCCTGATTTCGGTGTCCGGATCGAAACTCAGGCGCAGGCGATCACCCTCGGCACGCAGGCCATGCTGCAGGTAGGCGTCGAGACAATCCGGGTCGAACCCGCGAAACAGGCTTTTGCCCGCAAAGTACTGGCGCGCGCTTTCCAGGTCGCTGAATTCCTCGCGCCGGCCCAGGGTGCGGCCGGCCGGGGTCAGCCGGTCGATGAAGCCCAGCCGCTTGGCCGCGCGGATCACCCACTGGTCGGTGCGGGTCAGCACTGGCGAGTCGAGCATCACCAGCCCCCGGTAGAGCTGCGGCTGCCGCAACGCCGCATGCAGGTGCAGGACGCCGCCCAGGGAGTGGCCTACGCCCCAGACCGGGCCGGGCTGCTGTTCCAGGTGGTGGATCAGTTCGTCGACCAGGTTGCGCCAGTTGTCGTCCACCGGAAAACGCGGGTCATGGGCATGCTGTTGCAGATGGGCAACCTCATACTCCGGCGACAGGGCGGCGAACAGCTTGCCGTAGGTGCCCGAGGGAAAACCGTTGGCGTGGGCGAAGAACACGTGCTGCGACATACCGGAACCATTCCATGAAAAACAGGTGTTCATTGTCGGCAGGAGACCCGCCGCCAGCAATGACCGTAACTGCCAGGAATGATGACAGTCCGGTCACGGCTATGGCGCCGCTCAGCGGCTCGGCGGGGTCTGCCCCAGCGGTACCACGGCCATGGTCAGGCGCGAGACGCAGTTGGTCTTGCCATCGTCGCTGCTCAGGCGGATGTCCCAGACATGGGTGCTGCGACCGATATGGATCGCTTTCGCCACAGCCGTGACTCGTCCGCTGCGCACACCGCGCAGGTGGTTGGCATTGATTTCCAGGCCCACGCAGTAGTACTGGCTGGTATCGACGCACAGGTAGCTGGCCATCGATCCGACCGTTTCGGCCAGTACCACCGAGGCCCCTCCATGCAGCAGGCCGAACGGCTGGTGGGTGCGATGGTCGACGACCATGCTGGCCGTCAGCGACTCGTCGTCGAAAGACTCGAAGCGGATGTCCAGCACTTCGCTGATGGTGTTCTTCGCCGAGGCGTTGAGTTGGTCGATATTCGGAACGGTACGCCACAAGGCCATCTTGCACTCCTTAAGATTATTGTTGGTCAATCCTGCCACTGTACCGGCTGCCCGTGCTCGCTCCAGAGCTGGAAACGCGGGCCGTAGCGTTGCTCGATCACCGGCCGCTTGATCTTCAGCGTGGGCGTGAGAAAGCCGTTTTCCACCGCCCAACTATCTTTCACCACCACCAGCGCGCGCAAGCGCTGATGCTTGTCGAGCGCCTGGTTGACCTCCTCCAGCAACGCCGCCAGCCCGGCCTGCAGGCTTGCCCGCGGGGCCTGGGTGGCACTGGCCGAGAGCACGCACAACCCCAGCGGGGCCGGCAGGCCATCGCCCACCACGCAGACCTGCTCGAGCCAGGCACTGGCCGCCAGGCGGTTCTCGATCAGCGCCGGGGCCACGTACTTGCCCTTGCTGGTCTTGAAGATTTCCTTGAGTCGCCCAGTCAGGCGCAGGTTGCCACCGGCGTCCTGTTCACCCTTGTCGCCGGTTCGCAGGAAACCGTCCACAGTGAGGGCTTCGGCGGTTTTCTGCGGGTCCTTGTAGTAACCGAGCATGGTCGCCCCGCTACGCACCAGGACCTCGCCCTGCTCGTCGATCCGCACCTCGACGCCCGGACACGCCTCGCCGATCCACCCCGGCAGGTGTCGCCCCACGCGGCAGATATGCGAATAACCGCTGTTTTCGGTCATGCCATAGACCTCGAGCACCTCCAGCCCGAGGCGCCGGTACCACTGCAACAACTCGCGAGGCACTGGTGCCGCGCCGGACAGGGCGATACGCAGCGCATCGAGCCCCAGCCCCACCAACACCTTGTGCCCGACCCGCCGCCCGATCAGCGGCAGCCTCAACAGAAAATCCAGCCGCGTCGGCGCGACCTTTTCATAGACCCCCATCTGGAACTTGCTCCAGATCCGCGGGACGCCAAACATCGCCGTGGGGCGTGCACGTCGCAGGTCGGTCAGGAAGGTTTCCAGGCTTTCGGCGAAAAATACCGTCTGTCCGGTGAAGATCGACGCCAGCTCGACAAACATCCTCTCGGCCACATGGCATAGCGGCAGGTACGACAGCACCCGGTCGCCCTCGCCCAGGCCAAACAGGCCAATGGCGTTGTTGGCGGCGAACGACAGGGTGGCGAAGCTGTGCATCACGCCCTTGGGCTGGCCGGTGGTGCCGGAGGTGTAGATCACCGTGGCCAGTTGTTCCGCCGCCGGCCGCGGATCGTCCTGGATCGGTGGACAGGCCTGCAGGTCGCTCCAGCGGAAATCGAAATCCCCCGATGGGCATAGCGGCAGGCTGATGGTTGGCAGGCCGGGCCGGACGCCCGCCGACATTCCCGGCCAATCGTCAAGCTTGCCGATGAATGCCAGGGCCACCTCGGCGTGTCCAAGCACCTGGGCGACGGAGTCCGCGGTCAGATTGGGATACAGCGGTACGGAGACATGCCCGGCCATCCAGATCGCCAGGTCGGCAATGATCCAGTGGGCACAGTTCTTCGAAACGATTGCGACATGGCTGCCTGGCGGCAACTCGTGCTCACGCAACCAATGGGCCGCGCAGCGGGCCTGGTGGCCAACCTCCGACCAGCTCAGCGTCTGAACCTCGCCACCACCGACCGGCTGGACCAGATAGGGCTGATGCGGATGACGAGCTTCGCGCTCATAGAAGACTTCCAGCGGCAAACGAAAAGCGGCAGACATGAGACTCCCTCCCTTTTGTTTTTATTCCGGAGCAAACCAACCAAGCACTTGCTTGGCTGACTATTCCATGAGCACGACGACACTGCAAGCCCATCCCTTACAGCCATGGCGCCAGGCAAGGGAAACCAGCCGTAGAGGGTGGAATCTGATAGCCGCGTCGCGGCGGCTGGGATCGAATTCCCGGTTTCCCAGCCCTTTACGAGGCGATCATGTCGACGATAGGCAATCTCTTGCGAAGCTTCATTCCCTTGCGCAGCCGCCCAGCGGCAGGACAGCCCCCCCTGATGGCCGGAACGAATCCGCACCGACAGTCCTGGCCGGGACAGTTGCCGACGTCGGAACCCGCGCTCATCGAAAGAGACCTGACCTTGCTGGGACTCAAGGACTCGCTGGAAGCGGCACGGGATTTCCTCGGCGCCAGCCCCACACTACGGGTCTACCCCTTGTACGGCCTGCTGGAGCTGATGGTGGCGAGCACCGTGAGGTTTCCCAACATCCTGCGCAGTTGGGACGGCGTGGCCCTGGAAGGCGGCGGCCGGGTATCGCTGCATGTACAGAAGAAGCTGTTCGACCTGCGCGTGCCGACCACGCTGTCGCCGGTACTGACCAAGGCCCTGAAGAATTGCGCCCTGAACATCGCGGCCAACCTCGAGGGCGCTACCCTGGCACTGCCGTTCGCCGGGATCGACACCCGCCAGCCCTTCAGGGGCTGGAGCAAACCTGCGATCTGCCAGGTACTGCGCTCGCTGCAGGTCACCAACGTCAACATGACCGGCGTCGACCTCAGCGGAGGCGACCTGGCTGGCGTACGGTTCTTCGGCCAGTACCACGAGGCGAACTTCATGGCCGCCAACCTGAATGGCGCCATGCTCTCGAGTGGTTTCAAGGGCAACAACTTCAACCACTGCGACCTGCGCCACGCCATGCTCTCGGGCTACTTCGAGCAGTGCACCTTCAAGGGCGCGAAGGTCAACAGCGTGGCCCTCAAGCAAGCCCGCTGCGAGCTGAACGGGGCCGTGCTGACCCCGTGAGTCCGATCAGAGGTGATGAACGGCGTTGAGCGTCATGGCCCCAGCCAGTGGCCAGTCCCCTTCCAGCTCCGCCAGGCTGGCAGTGTTCATCGGTTGCGGGCTGCGCAGGTGGCCAGCCTCGAGCAGGCTGATCAGGCTGCCGACCAGGGGCTGGTGACTGACCAGCAACAGGTTGTCGGCCGTGTCGAGCTGCTCCAGCACCCGCGCCGGGTGACTGTCGGGGGTCAACCACGGCACGGTGATGATCGGCGGCTCGAACCCCAGCAACTCGCGCACCAGTTGCGCAGTCTGCTGGGCCCGCACATAGGGGCTGGCATAGATCGCCGCCAGCGGCTGGTCGATCAGATGAGCGGCGCTGCGCAGCACTTCCTGGCGACCATGGGCGGTCAGGTTGCGCTCGGCATCACTGCTCACCTGGGGCTCGGCCTGCCCATGGCGCAACACCCAGAGCTTCACAGCTTGGGCTCCTCGTCACGCGCCGGATGCGACGCTGGCGGCACGCTGTGCGCAGCCTCGCCTTCCGGCGCGCGGGGAGCCGGCCAGTCGGCGAACGGCCAGGGCTTCTGGTCACTGTGGAAAGTACCGAAGCGACCGATCTGGGCCAGGAACTGGCTGAGGCTGTCGCCGAAGTTCATCAGGTTTCCACTCGGTGCTCCGTAGAACAGCCGGTAGACCAGCTGGATCAGCACCACGGCACCGAGGATGAACTGGGCGACCTGCCAGACCAGCAGGAACACCAGCATCCACAGTATGCGCAGCACGATGGATTCATATTTCGCTTCGTTCATGTCTTGCTCCTGTTGCGTGGAATCAGTTGAAACCGCTGGTGGAAATGAAGTCGACATCGGTCTTCGGCTCGCCACGCATCAGCAAGGCAATCACCTGGTCGAGCGTACGACCTTCGAACAGGATCGCATGCAGGCCGGCCACCAGCGGCATGTAGACACCCACCTCCTGGGCCTTGGCCTTGAGCACCTTGAGCGTGTTGACGCCTTCGGCCACTTCGCCCAGGCGGTTGACCGCCTCCTCCAGGCTCAGGCCCTGGCCCAGGGCGAAACCGACCTGGTAGTTGCGGCTCTTGGGCGAGGAACAGGTGACGATCAGGTCGCCGACGCCGGCCAGGCCGAGGAAGGTCATCGGGTTGGCCCCCTGGCTCACGGCAAACCGGGTCATCTCGGCCAGGGCCCGGGTGATCAGCATGCTCTTGGTGTTCTCGCCCATGCCCAGGGCCACCGCCATGCCGGCAATGATCGCGTAGACGTTCTTCAACGCCCCGCCCAGTTCGACGCCAAAGCGGTCGGCGCTGGCATAGACGCGGAAGGTGCTGCCGTGCAGGGCCGCCTGGACCCGGCTGCAGAGCTCTTCGTCCTCGCTGGCGACCACGGTGGCGGTCAAGGCATGCTCAGCCACTTCACGAGCCAGGTTCGGCCCCGACAACACGCCGATCCGCGCCTGCGGCGCAATGTCCTCGAGGATCTGGCTCATCAACTTGAAGGTCTGGGGCTCGATGCCCTTGGTCAGGCTGACCAGCAGCTTGCCGCGCAGACGCTCGGCGTGCTCGGCCAACACACTGCGCAGGGCACTGGACGGCAGGGCGACGAAGAACAGCTCGCAGCCGTCGAGCGTCGCGGCCAGGTCGGTCACCGGCTCGACCGCCGGATGGATCCTGATCCCCTTGAGATAGCGCGGATTTTCGCGATTGACACGAATGGCCTCGGCCTGTTCCGGGTCACGCATCCATTGACGCACCCGATGACCGTTCTCGGCCAGCAGATTCGCCACGGCGGTTCCGAAGCTCCCGCCCCCCAGGACCGCAATAGGGTGCTGTTCAGTCATATGCAATCCGTTTTTACCAATGGCGATGGCCGCATTATACGGAGCCACCGGGCGGCAGCCAGTCCCAAACGCATTCGGCACGCGACGCTCTGACGCGAGGATTTTTCCACTTTCGCGGACGGAATGCAGGCTCTGTGCCATGGCAAACCCGTCCAGCTCGGTTAACATGGGCGGCTATTACCTGCGATCAAGGCTGATCCGTGTCCTCTGGCCCCCCATTTCACCGCTCCCCCGTACTCCTGGCACTGCTGTTCAGCACTCCCGTGCTGGCCGACGATCTGTTCCTGGAGAACCAGCCGCTGCCTGAGGTATTGACCGCCACGCGGCTGAAACAATCCCCGGCGTCGGTGCCCGGCAGCATGACCGTGATCGACAACGAGCTGATCAAGGCCAGCGGCGCCCGTGACATTGCCGAACTGCTGCGCCTGGTACCGGGCATGATGGTCGGCTACACCAATGGCAACCAGGCGGCGATCAACTATCACGGGACCGACGCCGCCAACGCGCGACGCATGCAGGTGCTGATCGATGGCCGCTCGGTGTACCGGGCGGGCCTGGCCACGGTGGACTGGAGCGACATTCCGGTAGCCATGGAAGACATCGAGCGCATCGAGGTCTTCCGCGGCCCGAACACGGTCAGTTACGGCGCGAACGCGCTGATGGCCGTGGTCAACATCCTCACCAAGTCGCCGGGCAGCACCCATGGCTCGCGGCTCAAGGTCACCCGTGGCGAGCGCGGTATCAACGACTGGTACGCCAGCCAGGGCCTCGGCTGGGATACCGGCGACCTGCGCCTGTCGATGTCCGGCCAGCAGGACGACGGTTTCGACAGCGATCGCCTCGGTGCCGACTACCGCGATAGCCGCCGACTGAACCGCTTCAATCTGTCGGTCAGCCAGATGCTCAACGAAAGCCAGAGCATCGACTGGCAGCTGAACGCAAAGGAAGGCACCAACCAGCGGCCCTACACCTACAAGGCGGTGTTTCCCAACGTCCAGGAAGCCGGCAACAACTCCGACGTGGTGGCCAAGGATTATGCCGGCTCCCTGCGCTGGAACCTCGACCTCAGCCCGCAGCACAGCCTGTACGTCCAGGGCTCGGCGCAGCACTGGGACCGCCAGCAGGTCTGGCGCGCCTGTGACGCCAAGGTGTCGTTCAGCCCGCAACTGACCCAGTTGTGGCAGCTCAACCCCAACTATGCGGAAAACCTCGCGCGCCACATGACCAGCTATTCGGCAGGCAGCCCACCGGCCGGCAGTGCCGCCGAACAGGCCCTGGCCAGCCAGGTCCTGGATCAATGGAGCAACGGCGGCAGCAACACGGTCTGCGGCGATATCGACCAAAGTACCCGCGAAACCCGCTACGACCTGGAAGTACAGGACACCCTGAGCCTGTCGGACAGCCTACGCCTGGTCAGCGGCATGAACTATCGTTACGACCGGGCAGACTCCGAAACCTATTTCAACGGAACCCTCGACGACAACACCTGGCGCCTGTTCGGCCAGCTCGAATGGCGCGCCAGCGAGCACTGGCTACTCCAGGGTGGCGCCATGTACGAATACACGCAGCTGACCGGCGACTCGCTGACCCCGCGCTTTGCCGTCAACTACCTGATCAATCCGCGTCATGGCCTGCGCGCCGTGTATTCGGAAGCCATCCGTTCGCCGGACATGTTCGAGAACAACGTCAACTGGAGCTACCGGGTGACCAACCTGGACTCGCCGACCTACGGCCAGAACAGCGGCCAGTACTTCGTCAAGACCCGGGGCCCGGGCAACCTCGACAAGGAACTGATGCGCTCGCGGGAGTTGGGCTACAACGGCTACTTCGTCGATATCGGGCTGAACCTCGATGTGAAGCTGTTCTACGACGAAATCACCTCGATGGTCAGCACGCCCCTGCGCAACAACCAGTTCATCGCCAGCAATGCCAACAGCGCGCGCTTCACCGGCAGCGAAACCCAGCTCGACTGGCGCCTGGGCAGCGCCGACCGGTTGCGCCTGACCTACGCCTACGTCGATGTGCAGGCGAGCAACCCTGCCGACACCCAGTTCACCGCCCGCAACAGCGGTTCGGCCGGCTGGATGCGCGACTGGGGCTCGGGCTGGTCGAGCTCGCTGTTCTACTACGGCGACGACGCGATCAACCAATACCGTTTCGAGCGGGTCGACCTGCGTGTCGCCAAGCGCATCCCCCTGCACCGGGCCAGCCTGGAACTGGCCGGGGTGATGCAACAGCGCCTGGATGACCAGCCCCTGACCTGGCCTGACAACAACTATGACCAGCGCCAGGTTCTCTACTTCAGCGCCGAGCTGGAATTCTGAGCATGAGCGATAGTCGGTCAAGGATGACACGGGTCTGCATGGGCTGGCTGCCAAGGCTGGCGGCATGCGTGCTGGCCCTGCTGGTCTGCCACACGCTGCCGCAGGCCCGGGCCGCAGACGTACTGCTGACCGGTGCCGAGGACAGCCCTGGCGTGCAGGGCTTCGCCAGCGCCCTGGCCCAACAGCGTCCCGAGGACCAGGTACGCTTCGTGCCCTTCGGGCAATTGCCGCCGCCGAGCAAGCTGCCGGCCAGTACGCGGCTGATCCTGCTCGACCCGCCCAGCCTCGACTGGCGCCTGGCCGACCGCCAGGGCCCACCGACCCTGGTGCTGCGTATCAGCCGCCTGCAAGCCCGCCAGCGCCTGGGAGAACAACAGCCACACCAGCTCAGCCTGCTCTGGAGCGACCCACCACCGTGGCGGCAGTTGCGACTGATCCGTGCCGTGCTGCCCCAGGCCCACCGCGTCGGTGTGCTCTATGACAGCGACAGCGAGTTCCTGCTCGCCGAATTGCGCCATGCGGCACAGCCGCTGGACCTGGAAATCGTCGCCCAGCGCTGGGATGACACCGCCGACAGCCGTCCGCTGCAAAACCTGCTACGCAACAGCGACGTGCTGCTGGGGATCGATGATTCGACACTGTACAACCCCAAGACCGCAAAGAACCTGCTGCTCAGCAGCTATGCCCGGCAACTGGCGCTGATCGGTCCGAATGCCGGCTTCGTCAGGGCTGGCAGCCTGGCCAGCAGCTACAGCGACCAGAATGACTGGCTGGCGATCCTCGACGGCCTGCTCGACCAGCCACCCTCCACCTGGCCGCGGGCGCTCTATCCCTCACGCTTCAAGATCCTGAGCAATCCACAGGTTGCCCGTTCGCTGAGCCTCGAGATGATCGACGAAGCGTCCGTCGCCTCTCGGCTGGCCGAAGGAGAACCCCACCCATGAATCTTCGCCGGCACTGGGGCATCAACGCCCGAACCCAGATGATCAGCCTCGGCCCGGCGCTGTTGCTGACCCTGCTGCTGATCAGTTTCTTCACCTTCGTGCGGATCCAGGACCTGCGCCAGGAGCTCAACCACACCGGCCAGTTGATCGCCAACCAGCTGGCGCCGGCCACGGAGTACGGCGTCATATCCGGTAACAATGACGTGCTCGAAACCCTGATGAAAGCCAGCCTGGCGACGCCCCACGTGCGCTTTCTAGAGGTTCAGGACCGTAGCAACAACATCCTGGTGTACGTCGAGCAACCGGCCGAAAGCCACAGCCGCGCCCAACAGGTCGAGATTTTCCAGGCCCCGGTGCGCCTGCAACGGATCAAGCTCGACAGCGATTTCCTGCAGGGCGCCTATGCCAATACCACGGTGACCGGCGAGGACTACCTCGGCCGCGTGATCGTCGGCATGTCCAACGGCGCCTTCAACCAGCGCCAGCAGGAAATCCTGCTCAAGGCCGGGATCCTCGCGCTGTTCGCCCTGCTCTTCACCTTCCTGCTGGCCCGCCGCCTGGCCGCCAACCTGTCGCAGCCGATCAGCGCCATGGGCAACGCGGTCAAGGCGATCCAGCAGGGCGACTACAAGACCCCGCTTCCGGTGCCGGACGACACCGAGCTGGGTGACCTGGCGCGGCACATCAACAACCTCGCCAGCGGCCTGGAACAGGCCAGCCGCGAGCAGCACCAGGCCATTGCACAACTGATCCAGACGCGCGAGGAGGCGGAGCGGGCGAACAACGCCAAGTCCGACTTCCTGGCGATGATGAGCCATGAGCTGCGCACACCGATGAACGGTGTACTGGGGATGCTGCAACTGCTCGAGACCACGCAGATGAGCGAGGAACAGGCCGAATACGCGGCACTGGCGTCGGAGTCGACCGAGCACCTGCTCAAGGTCATCAACGATATCCTCGATTTCTCGCGGATCGAGCGCTCGGCCCTGGAGCTGGAGCATATCCCGTTCGACCTCGGCGAACTGATCAGCAGCTGCGTCCAGGCCTTCCAGCACAACGCCGTGCAGCGCGGACTGCAGTTGAACCTGCAGTTCCCGCCAGGCCTGGAACGGCTGCAGGTCAAGGGCGACCCGACGCGGATCCGGCAGATTCTCGTCAACCTGGTGGGCAACGCACTGAAATTCACCGAGCACGGCAGCGTCAGCATCGAACCGGCCTGGCAGAGCCTGGACGACGAGGTGATCTGGTTCAGTTGCACGGTGCGCGACAGCGGCATCGGTATCTCCGCCGAACGCCTGGAACTGATGTTCGACGCCTTCCAGCAGGCCGACAGCTCGATTTCCCGGCGCTATGGCGGCACCGGCCTGGGTCTGCCGATCGCCCGCACCCTGGCCGAGCGCATGGGCGGCACCTTGCACGCGCGCAGCGAAGAGGGCCAGGGTTCGGTATTCACCCTGGAAATCCCGCTGGCCCTGCATCGCGTGGCCGAACCGGAGCACCTGCCGCAGTTGCTGGCCGGGCACGGCGAAGGGCGCAAGGTGCTGCTGGTCGAGGACAACCCGGTCAACCAGACCGTGATCGAGGCGATGTTGCGCAGCCTGGGCTTCGAGGTCAGCCTGGCCCATGACGGCGTCGAGGCGGTCGAGAATGTGAGAAACGGCACGTTCGCCGCCATCCTGATGGATTGCCGGCTACCGCTCGTCGACGGCTATGAAGCCACCCGACAGATCCGCCAGTGGCCCGACGGTGCGCAACTGCCGATCATCGCCTTGACCGCCAATGCCCTGCAGGGCGACCGTGAGCAGTGCCTGCAGGCGGGGATGAACGATTATCTGGCCAAGCCGTTCAAACGCGCCGATCTGCAGCGAATTCTGCAGCGTTGGGTGCCCTGAACACGATGTGCGACTGGCGTGAAAGGCGAAAGTGCGGCAGTCTTAGGCACCCGAACGAGCCGCGAGAACGGCTTGATTTAAAATTTCAGTGCACAAGTGTACATTCATGTCCCTTGTGCTGTGACTTTCACTACAACGCAATAGTCTATGAGTAGGCTGTCGATTCGAGGCATGAGCGCTTCGGTCGGCCGGGGAGATACACCCCACCCTGCCGCATGGAACTATTGAGGAGCTCGCATGACCAAACAAAACGCCTTTACCCGGGAAGAACTGCTGCGCTGCAGTCGCGGTGAGCTGTTCGGCCCAGGTAACGCGCAACTGCCCGCCCCGAACATGCTGATGGTGGATCGCATCACCCATATCAGCCAGGAGGGTGGCAAGTACGGCAAAGGTGAATTGGTCGCCGAGCTGGATATCAACCCGGACCTGTGGTTCTTCGCCTGCCATTTCGAAGGCGACCCAGTGATGCCGGGCTGCCTGGGCCTGGATGCCATGTGGCAGCTGGTTGGTTTCTTCCTCGGCTGGCAGGGCCTGCCGGGTCGTGGCCGCGCCCTGGGCTCGGGCGAAGTGAAATTCTTCGGTCAGGTGCTGCCGACCGCCCAGAAAATCACCTACAACATTCATATCAAGCGCGTCCTCAAAGGCAAGCTGAACATGGCCATCGCCGATGGCTCGGTCAGTGTCGACGGACGCGAAATCTACACCGCCGAAGGCCTACGGGTCGGCGTGTTCACCTCCACTGACAATTTCTAAGGGTTATCCGCATGCGCCGCGTCGTTATCACTGGTCTGGGCATCGTTTCTTGCCTGGGCAATGACAAAGAGACCGTCTCCGCTAACCTGCGTGCAAGCCGCCCTGGCATCCGCTACAACCCGGAATATGCCGAAATGGGTCTGCGTAGCCAGGTTTCCGGCTCCATCGACCTCAACCTCGAAGAACTGATCGATCGCAAGATCTATCGTTTCGTCGGCCATGCGGCGGCCTACGCCTACCTGGCGATGAAAGACGCGATCGCCGACTCCGGCCTGACCGAAGAGCAGGTGTCCAACCCGCGTACCGGCCTGATCGCCGGCTCTGGCGGCGCATCGACCCTGAACCAGATGGAAGCGCTGGATACCCTGCGCGAAAAAGGCGTCAAGCGTGTCGGTCCATACCGCGTGACCCGGACCATGGGCAGCACCGTTTCCGCGTGCCTGGCCACTCCGTTCAAGATCAAGGGCCTGAACTACTCGATCTCCTCCGCCTGCGCCACCAGTGCCCACTGCATCGGTACCGCCATGGAGCAGATCCAGATGGGCAAGCAGGACGTCGTCTTCGCCGGTGGCGGTGAAGAAGAGCACTGGAGCCAGTCGTTCCTGTTCGACGCGATGGGCGCCCTGTCCACCCAGTACAACGACACCCCTGAGAAAGCCTCGCGTGCCTACGACGCCAAGCGTGACGGTTTCGTCATCGCCGGCGGTGGCGGCATGGTTGTGGTCGAGGAACTGGAACACGCCCTGGCCCGTGGCGCGAAGATCTACGCCGAAATCGTTGGCTACGGCGCGACCTCCGACGGCTACGACATGGTTGCCCCTAGCGGTGAAGGCGCAGTGCGCTGCATGCAGATGGCGATGTCCACCGTTGACGGCCCGATCGACTACCTGAACACCCACGGCACCTCGACTCCAGTCGGCGACGTCGCGGAAATGAAAGGCGTGCGTGAAGTCTTCGGTGACAAGGCGCCACTGATCAGCTCGACCAAGAGCCTGTCCGGCCACTCCCTGGGTGCCGCCGGCGTGCACGAGGCGATCTACTGCCTGCTGATGATGGAAGGCAACTTCATTGCCGGCTCCGCCAACATCGAAGAGCTGGATCCGGAAGTCGCCGACCTGCCGGTACTGACCAAGACTCGCGAAGACGTGAAGCTGAACAACGTGATGAGCAACAGCTTCGGCTTCGGCGGCACCAACGCCACCCTGGTCCTGAAGCGCTGGCAGGGCAAGTAAGCCCGGCCTGATCGCCACATGAAAAACGCCCCGACCGGTTCGGGGCGTTTTTTTTGCCCGTGATATCGACTTGGACCCAGCCGGGCAACACCCGAGGCAATGGGCAGTTTTGCACGGGACGAAACAGTGATATCAAAGCATCTTGACCCTCCGATGCAGACACCGCGACGGAGTCGCGCCGCGAAATGAAGCTGAACACCCTCATCGCGCAGCGTTCTATTAAGATTCAAGGGTTTTCCCGTCACGTTTTCCAGGAGGTAGGCCATGACCATCACCATCAACACCGAATCCAGCGAAGGTTTTCGTCACAGCGTGCAGATCGATGACCACCAGTTGTTCACCGACGTGCCCAAGAGCATTGGCGGTGAAGGCTCCGCACCGGAGCCCCACGACTATTTCGACGCCGCGCTGGGCACCTGCAAGGCCCTGACGCTCAAGCTCTACGCGCAGAAGAAAGGCATTCCGCTGACCGGCGTCACCGTCGAGGTCAAGCGCGACAGCAGCCAGGAGCAGAAAGGCAAGTATGGCCTGTTGGTGAAACTGACCCTCAAGGGCGTGCTGAGCGACGCGCAGCGCGAGGAATTGCACAACGTCGCCGACCGCTGCCCGATCCACAAGCTGATGACCACCACCGAAGTCAGCATCGAAACCCTGCTGGCCGAAGGCGCTTTCAGCCAGTAAGGGCAACCAGGCAAAAGCGGGTTATGCTCTGCGCATTGCCCGCCCAGCCAGGAAGCCCCATGAATACACCGTTGGTGATCCGTCCTCGTGCCGAGGATGTCGAAGGTCAACCCATCCTGCGTCCCCTGCCCTCGGCGCAGTGCCGCAGTGTCGGCCCCTTCGTGTTTTTCGATCACATGCTCGAGACCCGCTATCCGCCGGGCCACGGCATGGATATCCGACAGCACCCGCATATCGGGCTATCGACCCTGACCTACCTGTTCGAGGGCCAGTTGCAGCACAAGGACAGCCTGGGCTCGGACCAGCAGGTCGGCCCTGGCGAAGTCAGCTGGATGACCGCCGGCAGCGCCATCGCCCATGTCGAGCGCACACCGGCCGAGCTGACCGCCAGTGGCTCTACGCTGCATGGCTTGCAGGTCTGGCTGGCCTCGCCGAAAGAGCATGAACAAGGCTCCGGGCACTACAGTCATCACCCGGCCAGCAGCCTGCCGACCAGCGAAAACCTGGGTGTGAAGATCCGCCTGATCGCCGGCAGCGGTTTCTGCCTGAGCTCACCGGTCCCCGTGCTGTCGCCGACGGTCTATGCCGAGGTGCTGATGGAGCCGGCGACCACTCTGCTGATACCCGATGAACATGAGGAACGGGCGCTGTATGTACTGGAAGGTGAAGTCGAGCTGGATGGCGAGCGCCTGGAGCCGCGCAGCCTGGTGGTTCTGCCCAGCGGCGAAAGCCCGACCTTGGCGGCCGAGGGCGAGGTGCACCTGGTGTTGATCGGCGGAGCGCCGCTGGATGGACCACGGCGGATGAACTGGAACTTCGTGGCCAGCGATCCGGCGCTGATCGATCAGGCCCGTGCGCGCTGGGCCGCCGGGGACTGGCCGAAGGTACCTGGGGAAACCGGGCGAATCGAGTTGCCTGCAAGGCCTTGAGGCATAAATGGCCATGCTTGGCAGAGAGCGCCTGTGGGGACAGGATCTATCCGCGAAGCCTTTAGGGCCTCTTCGCGGATGAATCCGGCTCCCACAGGAGTGGCAGGAGTCTCAGCTGGCGAACACTTCTTCCAGCAGGTTGTGCATGGCCGTGAAGGACCGGCTGGCGGTCTTCGCGTCGTACATCATCTTGCCCGGCACATTGGCATGCGGATCGGTGAACGAATGCACCGCTCCGCCATAGCTGAGCAGTTGCCAGTCGACACCGGCAGCATTCATTTCCTCTTCGAAGGCCGGCAACTGCTCGCGCGGTACCAATGGATCGGAAGCTCCGTGCAGCACCAGCACCGCCCCCTTGATGTTGTTCGCGTCCGCCGGGTTCGGCGTGTCCAGCGTGCCATGGAACGACACGGCCGCCTTCACCGGTGCACCGGTGCGAGCCAGTTCCAGCGAGCAGCAGCCACCGAAGCAGAAACCGAACGTGGCCAGCTTCGCGGTATCGACCGGCGCCAGGACCTGCCCCTGCAACGCTTCGAACGCTGCCTGCATGCGTTTGCGCAGCTCGGCCCGATCATTCTTCAACGGCATCATCGCCGCGCCCGCCTGATCGCCATTCTGCGGGCGTACCGACTGACCATAGAGATCAGCAATCAAGACCACATAGCCCTTGGCTGCCACCGACTGGGCGATTTTTTCCGCCCCGGCACTGACGCCCATCCAGTTGGGCGCCATCAGCAGGCCCGGGCGTGCCCCCTTGTGGCTGGCATCGAAGGCCAGACGGCCTTCGTAGGATTGGCCATCAATCTGATAGACAACGGAACTGACAGTGATTTGGCTCATTACATACTCCGCAAGGACATCCCAAAAAAGAAAAACCCGCCGAAGCGGGCTTTTCTACAGCGTTATCAGGCCGACAACTCGACCAGCAGCTTGTTCAGCCGGCGCACATAGGCCGCCGGGTCCTTCAAGCTATCGCCAGCCGCCAGGGCCGCCTGGTCGAGCAGGATGTGCGACAGGTCGCCGAAGCGGTCCTCGTCCGGCTCGCCATCGAGCTTCTCGATCAGCGGATGGCTCGGGTTGAATTCGAAGATCGGCTTGGAGTCCGGCACCTTCTGCCCGCTGGCTTCGAGGATCTGGCGCATCTGCAGGCCCAGGTCCTGCTCACCGATCGCCAGGATCGCCGGCGAATCGGTCAGGCGATGGGAAACCCGCACTTCGCTGACGGAATCGCCCAGCGCGGCCTTGAGGCGCTCCACCAGGCCTTCCTTGCTCTTGGCGACTTCCTCGGCAGCCTTCTTGTCCTCTTCCGAGTCCAGGTTGCCCAGGTCGAGGTCGCCACGAGCCACGTCGACGAAGCTCTTGCCATCGAATTCGTTGAGGTAGCTCATCAGCCACTCGTCGATGCGATCGGTCAGCAGCAGCACTTCGATGCCTTTCTTGCGGAAGACTTCCAGGTGCGGGCTGTTCTTGACCTGGGCGTAGGTCTCGCCGGTCAGGTAGTAGATCTTGTCCTGGCCTTCCTTGGCGCGAGCCAGGTACTCGGCCAGGGACACCACCTGCTCACCGTCCTCGCCCTGGGTCGAGGCAAAGCGCAGCAGGCCGGCGATTTTTTCCTTGTTGGCGAAGTCTTCGGCCGGGCCCTCTTTCATGACCTGGCCAAAATTCTTCCAGAAGCCCTTGTACTGCTCGGGCTCGTTCTTCGCCAGTTTTTCCAGCATGTCGAGGACACGCTTGGTCAGCGCCGACTTCATCGAGTCGATGATCGGGTCTTTCTGCAGGATTTCCCGCGAGACGTTCAGGGACAGGTCGTTGGAGTCGACCACACCCTTGATGAAACGCAGGTACAACGGCAGGAAGGATTCAGCCTGGTCCATGACGAACACGCGCTGCACGTAGAGCTTGAGGCCCTTCGGCGCTTCGCGCTGATACAGGTCGAACGGGGCACGGGCCGGCACGTAGAGCAGCGAGTTGTACTCCAGCTTGCCTTCGACCTTGTTGTGGCTCCAGCTCAGCGGGTTCTCGTAGTCATGGGCGATGTGCTTGTAGAACTCCTGGTATTCCTCGTCCTTGACCTCGGTACGCGGACGAGTCCACAGCGCGCTGGCGCGGTTGACGGTTTCCCACTCCTGCGCCGGCTTCTCCTCGCCTTCGGCGGCGGAAGCTTCCTTCGGCACTTCGATCGGCAGGGCGATGTGGTCGGAGTACTTCTTGATGATGTTGCGCAGGCGCCAGCCGTCGGCGAACTCTTCTTCACCGGACTTCAGGTGCAGGACGATACGGGTACCGCGGTCGGCCTTGTCGATGGTGGCGACTTCGAACTCGCCCTCGCCCTTCGACGACCAGTGCACGCCTTCGCTGGCGGCAAGGCCGGCACGACGGCTGAAGACTTCGACCTGGTCGGCGACGATGAAGGCCGAGTAGAAGCCGACACCGAACTGACCGATCAGGTGCGAGTCCTTCTTCTGGTCGCCGGAGAGGTTTTTCATGAAATCGGCAGTGCCCGACTTGGCGATGGTCCCCAGGTGGGTGATCACATCGTCACGGCTCATGCCGATACCGTTGTCTTCGAGGGTGACGGTCTTGGCGTCCTTGTCGAAGCTCACGCGGATTTTCAGTTCGGCGCCACCTTCCAGCAACTCGGGCTTGGACAGGGCTTCGAAACGCAACTTGTCGACGGCGTCGGAGGCGTTGGAGATCAGTTCGCGCAGGAAGATCTCCTTGTTCGAATACAACGAATGGATCATGAGGTGCAGCAGTTGCTTCACCTCGGTCTGGAAGCCCAGGGTTTCCTTTTGAGTTTCCACACTCATGGTCATCAAACTCCAATTGGATGGCAGTGGCCGCCCGTTCAAGCGTTGGCGGCGGGTTGTCATCAGAGTTGGGGACGGTGTCGGGGATTTCAAGAGCCCGGCAATGCTTCCTCGATCTTGAAGTGGGCCCGTGCGGTGGCAATCGGCTCGGCCTCGGTGCTCTGCCAGGCAGTGACGGCGACGTTCGCCACCCGTCGCCCCTGGCGACAGACCTGGCATTTGGCGTAGGTATCGCGAAACTGCCCGGCCCGCAGGTAGTCGACGGAGAAATCGATGACCTTGGGCACCCCCGGCGAGCCGGTGAACAGCAGAAGATGCAGCGCCGCCGCCAGTTCCATGAACCCGGCAATGACCCCGCCATGGATTGCCGGCAACAGCGGGTTGCCGATGTTGTCCTTGTTGGCCGGCAGGCGAAACAGCAGTTCGTCGCCCAGGCGCGAGCACTCGATGCCGATCAGCTTGGCGTAGGGGATCCGCTGCAGGATCTGCCCATAGTCGCCCTGCTGGTGCGCTTGCTGGAGCTGCGCCTTGAAGTCCTGGTTCATGCGGCACCACCACTGATCGAACTGCCGAAGCTGCGACTGCCCTTGATGCCCTTGCCCATGCGCATGAAGGTCCCGACCACATGGGCGATGGGATTGGCCGGATCGTCTTGATAGGCGTGCCCGCGGGCAAAGATGATGTCGCGGGTCACCCGGTAGCATTCGGCGAAGCCGTGGACAGCCTTGCCGGGCTCGGCCGGGTGCATGTAGTCGATGCGCAGGTCGAGGGTCGGGCAGACCTCGAATTCGGGCAGCACGCACAACGTGGCCATACCGCAGGCGGTATCCATCAATGAACTCAGCGCTCCGCCGTGGATCACGCCGCTCGTGGGGTCACCGACGATCTCGGCGCTATAGGGCAGGACCAGGGTCAGCCCGCGCTCATCGATACTGTGCAGTTGCAGGCCGAGGACCTGGCAATGCCTGAGGGCACCGAGAAAACGCGTGGCACGCTCAAAGGCGGCGGTTTGGCTCATGAATGACAATCCTCATCGGGGAACTGGCAGCGACAAATTCTGGACACCGAAAAAAGTTCCGTAGCTCAAGCACTTATATATCTTTGGAAATAAAGGAACTTAAGCCATTGGCCGGCGTTCAAAAGGCCAGTAGTCACTATTTCCACAAAGGAGCAATACCCCCATGCGTAAGACTTTAGCTATTGCCTTGATGCTGACCGCTTCCCTGGGTCTCGCTGCCTGCGATAAGAAATCCGAGGACAAAGCTCAAGACGCAAACCAGCACGCCGAGCAGGCTCAGCAAAAAATGAACGAAGCTCAGGATAAAGTGAACGAGGCCGCCAAGGAAAACGCCGAAGCTGCCAAAGCTCAGGCTGAATCGAACAAGGCTGCGGCCGAGGAAAGCGCCAAGGAAGCGACCGGTTCCTGAGTCACGGAAGTTTTTCCTATCGAGGAAAACTCATGTAGCCAAAATAAGCTCGCCATGTGCGGGCTTATTTTTTATGCGTTCGAAACACTGACCGTTAGTTAAGTGTTTGCTTGTGGATAACGCAGAAGTACCGGTCAACGGCGCTGGTGGAAACTTTGTCTGCCTCGAGACATATCCACAACCCCAAAAGAAGAGCCCCATGTCGTATCGGACACGGGGCTCCCGGTTTCATCACGGCCTGCTCATGACAGGCGGACGACGCACCTTACATCAGGCCATCGCCTCGCTTGGCTTGCCCAGCATCCGGTCGATGACCACCGCCACCACCAGCATCACCACCGACGGCACCAGCCAGGCCAGCCCCTGCTCGCTCAGCGGCAGGTGCGACAGTTGTGCAGGCAGCCAGTCCGCCAGGCCGGCGCCCTTGAGCGCATCGATCATGCCGAACACCAGCGACACCAGCATCACCGGGCCGACGATACGGCCCTGGGAGTGCCAGAACTCCTTGCAGAAGCTCAGCGCCACCAATGCGATGCACGGCGGATAGATCGCCGTCAGCACCGGAATCGAGAAGGCGATCAGCTTGGTCAGGCCAAGGTTCGACACCAGCAGCGAAAACGCCGCCAGGATGATCACCAGGGCCTTGTAGGACAGTGGCAGGATACGGCTGAAGTACTCGGCGCAAGCGCAGGTCAGGCCGACCGCCGTGACCAGGCATGCCAGGGAGATCAGCACCGCCAGGAAACCACTGCCCAGCGAACCGAAGGTATGCTGCACGTAGGCGTGCAGTACCGCTGCACCATTGGTGGCGCCAGCCGCGACTTCATGGCTGCCCGCCCCCAGGCGGAACAGGCTGATGTACACCAGCGCCAGGCCGACACCGGCGATCAGGCCGGCGATCACCGCGTAACGGGTGATCAGCCGCGGCGACTCGACACCGCGCGAGCGGATGGCGTTGACGATGACGATGCCGAACACCAGCGCACCGAGGGTATCCATGGTCAGGTAACCATTGATGAAACCCTGGGAGAACGGTGCGGCCACGTACTCGGGCGTGGCACTACCGATGTCACCGGCAGGCAGGGCGAACGCGGCGATGCCGAGGATTGCCAGGGCGATGATCTTCAGTGGTGCGAGGAAGCGCCCTACGGTGTCCAGCAGACGACCTGGATACAGCGAGATGAAGAACACCAGCAGGAAGTACACCGAGCTGTACAGGAACAACGCCAGCGGGCTTTCGCCGGTCAGCGGCGCCAGGCCCACTTCGAAGGACACGGTCGCGGTACGCGGGGTGGCGAACAATGGGCCGACCGCCAGGTAGGAGACCGCCGCCAGCAGGCCGCCGGCGACCTTGCCGATCGGACTGCTCAGATCGTCCATGGCGCCGCCGACCTTGGCCAGGGCCACGACGGTGATGACCGGCAGGCCGACTGCGGTGATCAGGAAGCCCAGCGCCGCCATCCAGACGTTAGGCCCGGACTGCAAACCGACGATAGGTGGGAAGATGATATTGCCGGCGCCGACGAACAGCGCGAACGTCATAAAGCCAAGTGCCAGGATGTCCTGGCCTTTCAACACTTTCATTTAAGGAAATACCACACTGCTGAATCGGAATTTAGAGAGGGATTTCCCGTAGGGTTAGGGAAATGCTGTCGACCCGTATGGGGTTGACCCGTTTAGCGCGCAGCCACCCTTTTGGGGCGCAAACGCAAAATGGCTGCCAGAGTACCGAATTTGCACAAAAAACGCACTGTTTGAGGGCGAGTTGTCCGATAAGCGACACTTTGCTGTCGCGATTTCATATGAAACCGCAAACATTTCCCCTGGCGGTCCTGCAGGAGACGGCCGGGCGGCGCTCCGCTTGCTGGCGATAGCGGCGTGTCAGGCGACAACGGGGTTGGTTGTCCAATCGCTATCGCCAGCAAGCCGGCTCCTACAGTTATCAGCACAGTGCCAGAAAGCACAAAGGCCACCCGAAGGTGGCCTTTGCCTGAAGCGAAAAGTCAGCCGAAGCTTACTTCTTCACTTCCCAACCGGTCAGCTCGGCCAGGGCCTTGCCGATGTCGGCCAGCGAACGCACGGTTTTCACGCCTGCGTCTTGCAGAGCAGCGAATTTCTCGTCTGCAGTGCCTTTGCCGCCGGAGATGATTGCACCTGCGTGGCCCATGCGCTTGCCCGGAGGAGCAGTCACACCAGCGATGTAGGAAACAACCGGCTTGGTCACGTTAGCCTTGATGTAGGCCGCCGCTTCTTCTTCAGCCGAACCGCCGATCTCGCCGATCATGACGATCGCTTCGGTCTTCGGGTCTTCCTGGAACAGCTTCAGGATGTCGATGAAGTTCGAACCTGGGATCGGGTCACCACCGATGCCCACGCAGGTCGACTGGCCGAAACCGGCGTCGGTGGTCTGCTTGACGGCTTCATAGGTCAGGGTGCCGGAACGGGAAACGATACCGACCTTGCCTGGCAAGTGGATGTGACCTGGCATGATGCCGATCTTGCACTCGCCCGGAGTGATGACGCCTGGGCAGTTAGGGCCGATCAGGGTAACACCCAGCTCGTCGCACTTGACCTTGGCATCCAGCATGTCCAGGGTAGGAATGCCTTCGGTGATGCAGACGATCAGCTTGATGCCGCCGAAGGCCGCTTCCAGGATCGAGTCCTTGCAGAAAGGAGCTGGAACGTAGATCACGCTGGCGGTGGCGCCAGTGGCAGCTACAGCGTCCTTCACGGTGTTGAACACTGGCAGGCCCAGGTGCTCGGTACCGCCTTTGCCCGGAGTGACGCCACCCACCATCTGGGTGCCGTATTCGATGGCTTGCTGGGTGTGGAAGCTACCCTGCGAACCGGTGATACCCTGGCAGATAACCTTGGTGTCTTTATTGATCAGGACGCTCATTATTTGCCCTCCGCAGCTTTGACAACTTGTTGAGCAGCGTCGGTCAGGCTGGTAGCAGCGATGATGTTCAGACCGCTTTCTGCCAGTACTTTAGCGCCCAGTTCAGCGTTGTTGCCTTCAAGGCGCACAACAACCGGGATTTTCACGCCGACTTCTTTCACGGCGCCGATGATGCCTTCGGCAATCATGTCGCAGCGAACGATGCCGCCGAAGATGTTGACCAGTACTGCAGCGACGTTGGTGTCGGACAGGATGATCTTGAACGCTTCGGTCACGCGCTCTTTGGTAGCGCCACCACCTACGTCGAGGAAGTTGGCTGGCTTGCCGCCGTGCAGGTTGACGATGTCCATGGTACCCATGGCCAGGCCGGCACCGTTGACCATGCAGCCGATGTTGCCTTCCAGCGCGACGTAGTTCAGTTCGAACTTGCCAGCGTGGGCTTCGCGCGGATCGTCCTGGGACGGATCGTGGAAGGTTTTCAGCTTAGGCTGACGGTACATGGCGTTGGCGTCGATGTTGATCTTGGCATCGAGGCAGTGCAGGTCGCCGTCGGCCTTGATCACCAGCGGGTTGACTTCCAGCAGGGCCAGGTCGTGGTCCTGGAACAGTTTGGCCAGACCTACGAAGATCTTGGCGAACTGAGCAACCTGCTTGCCTTCCAGACCCAGCTGGAATGCCAGCTCGCGACCCTGGAATGGCTGGGCGCCAACCAGTGGATCGATAGTGGCCTTGAGAATTTTCTCAGGGGTGTCGTGAGCGATTTTCTCGATGTCCACGCCACCTTCGGTGGAAGCCATGAACACGATGCGACGGCTCGAACGGTCTACGACAGCGCCCAGGTACAGCTCTTTAGCGATATCAGTGCACGATTCAACCAGGATCTTGGTGACCGGCTGACCATTGGCGTCAGTCTGATAGGTCACCAGACGCTTGCCCAGCCACTGCTGTGCGAAGGCTTTGGCGTCTTCTTTGCTGCGAACCAGCTTGACGCCGCCCGCTTTACCGCGACCACCGGCGTGGACCTGGGCTTTGACTACCCACTCGGAACCACCGATCTTGTCGCAAGCTTCTGCTGCTTCTTCCGGGGTGTCTACCGCGTAGCCTTTGGATACTGGCAGGCCGTATTCAGCGAACAGCTGCTTACCCTGATACTCGTGAAGATTCATGCTTTTTACCGTCTTCGTTAGGTACTGCGCGTTCGGTGCTGCTCTGGTGACCAGGGCCGCACCACCTGTGACTGCTGCTTGCATCGCCTTCCGGTTGCCCGGTGCAACGACGCAAGACTGCGTCCAGCGGATGTTCCGCGGTGAGTCTTGCGCACAAGGCTCGCGACGGGCGATCCGCCGTGGTTTCTTATTATCCTCAAGCTCTACACGCAAACTGCCTGCGCGACGATCAGGCCGCGTTAAAAACAGGCTCGCAATGCTCATGTAGACACCTACACTGCGCTTGCTCGCCTGTTTTTGCCTTGCCTGATCGCCGCTCGGCGAGTTTGCGAACAGAGCTTAGCGTTTTTTCTTGTTGGCAATGTGGATGGCACCGCCATTCACTGCCAACGCCGCTTCGTGCAGCGCTTCGGACAGGGTCGGATGGGAGAAGACCATCATGCCCAGATCTTCGGCGCTGGTACCGAATTCCATACCGATCGCACCTTGCTGAACCAGCTCGGCAGCGCTTGGGCCGATCACGTGGACGCCCAGTACGCGGTCGGTCTTGGCATCGGCGATGACCTTGACGAAACCGCCGGTATCGTTGGCTGCCATGGCACGGCCACTGGCGGCGAACGGGAAGGTGCCGACGTTAACTTCAACGCCTTCAGCTTTCAAGGCCTGTTCGGTTTTACCGACCCATGCGATTTCCGGGTGGGTGTAGATAACCGAAGGGATCAGGTCGTAGTTCATCTGGGCCTTGTGGCCCTTGATGCGCTCAACCACCATGATGCCCTCTTCCGAGGCCTTGTGTGCCAGCATCATGCCGCGAACCACGTCGCCGATGGCGTAGACGCCCGGTACGCTGGTCGCGCAGTGGTCATCAACGAAGATGAAGCCACGCTCGTCGATGGTCACGCCACTGTCGGCCGCCAGCAGGTCGGTGGTCACCGGACGGCGACCAACGGCTACGATCAGCTTGTCGAAAACGATCTTCTGTTCGCCGTTGGCGTCGGTGTAGGTCACTTCGACTTCTTCGCCGTTGACTTTCGAACCGGTGACGCGAGCGCCCAGCTTGATGTCCAGGCCCTGTTTGGTCAGGGTTTTCAGCGCTTCCTTGGAAACGGCGGTATCGGCAGCGACCAGGAAGGTGTCCAGCGCTTCCAGAACGGTAACCTGAGCACCCAGGCGGGACCAGACCGAACCCAGTTCCAGGCCGATCACGCCAGCACCGATCACGCCCAGACGCTTCGGCACGGCCTGGAATTCCAGGGCGCCGGTCGAATCGACGATCACGTTCTGGTCCACTGGAGCAGGCGGGATGTCGATCGGACGCGAGCCTGGAGCCAGGATCACGTTCTCGGCTTCCAGCACCTGGACAACGCCATCGGGACCGGTCACTTCGACTTTCTTGCCAGCCAGCAGCTTGCCGTGGCCCTGGATCGAAGTCACGCCGTTGGCCTTGAACAGGGTGGCAACACCGCCGGTCAGGTTCTTGACGATGTTGGCCTTGCGGCCGACCATCGCGGGGACGTCGATTTTCACGTCAGTGGTGGTGATGCCATGGACACCGAAGTAGTCCTTGGCTTCGTGATACTTCCAGGAGCTGTCCAGCAGCGCCTTGGAAGGAATGCAGCCAACGTTCAGGCAAGTACCGCCGAGGGCCAGCTTGCCCTCTTTATCCTGGTACTTCTCGATGCAGGCAGTCTTGAGGCCAAGTTGCGCAGCCTTGATTGCAGCTACATAGCCGCCAGGACCCGCACCGATCACTACCACGTCGAATTTCTGAGTCATGTGTCATTCCTTATCGAATCAAACCGGACGGTCCCTTTTGGGAACCGTCGTGGGATGGAGCTGATATCCGCACGAAAGCGGGGCCTAGCGCCCCGCCTCCGTCGGCTGAAATCAGATATCCAGCAGCAGACGAGCCGGGTCTTCCAGCAGGTTCTTGATGGTGACCAGGAAGGACACGGCTTCCTTGCCATCGATCAGGCGGTGATCGTAGGACAGTGCCAGGTACATCATCGGCAGGATGACGACCTCACCCTTGACCGCCATCGGGCGCTCATTGATGTTGTGCATGCCCAGGATGGCCGCTTGTGGCGGGTTGACGATCGGCGTCGACAGCAGGGAACCGAATGTACCACCGTTGGTGATGGTGAAGGTACCGCCGGTCATTTCGTCGATGGACAGCTTGCCGTCACGGGCCTTCTTGCCGAAGGTGGCGATGCCGTTCTCGATTTCGGCCAGGCTCATCAGCTCGGCGTTACGCAGAACCGGTACCACCAGGCCGCGGTCGCTGGACACGGCTACACCGATGTCGGAGTAGCCGTGGTAGACGATGTCGCCGCCGTCGATGGAAGCGTTGACCGCCGGGAAGCGTTTCAGCGCTTCGGTGGCCGCCTTGACGAAGAACGACATGAAGCCCAGGCGCACGCCGTTGTGGGTCTTCTCGAACAGTTCCTTGTACTTCGAACGCAGGTCCATGATTGGCTTCATGTTCACTTCGTTGAAGGTGGTCAGCATCGCCATGTTCGATTGTGCTTCGACCAGGCGCTTGGCCACGGTGGCACGTACGCGAGTCATCGGTACGCGCTTCTCGGTGCGGTCGCCAGCGGCGAAGACCGGTGCGGCGGCAGCCGGAGCAGCAGCCTTGGCCGGAGCGGCAGCAGGAGCGGCCTTCTTCGCAGCAACGGCAGCCACCACGTCTTCCTTGGTCACGCGACCGCCCTTGCCGGTGCCGGCAACGGAAGCGATATTGATGCCGTTCTCTTCAGCCAGCTTGCGGGCAGCCGGTGCAGCGATCGGGTCATCTTCGCCGTCAGCGGCGGCAGGAGCAGCAGCCTGGGCGGCAGCTGGAGCGGCAGCGGCAGGAGCGGCGGCTACACCACCTTCCTCGATGATGCCCAGTACTTGCGCGGACAGCACGGTGTCGCCTTCGTTGGCAACGATGCTGCCCAGGACGCCGTCGGCCTCAGCCAGGACTTCCAGTACGACCTTGTCGGTTTCGATGTCGACGATCAGGTCGTCGCGCTTGACCGCTTCGCCCGGCTTCTTGTGCCAGGTGGCAACGGTGCCATCGGCAACCGATTCCGGAAATTGGGGGGCTTTGATCTCGATAGCCATTATCTGTGGTTCCTTAAATTCGGTTTCAGGTGCGCGAGGCGTTAAACAGTAAAGGCATCTTGCAGCAGTTTTTCCTGCTGCTCAGCGTGCATCGAGGCATAACCACACGCCGGTGCAGCGGAGGCGTCACGTCCGGCGTACTCGAGTACGAGGGACTTGTTGTGACCGCTGAGGATACGGCGGAAGTGATGCTGGCTGCTGTACCAGGCGCCCTGGTTCATCGGTTCTTCCTGACACCAGACCGCATGCTTGAGGTTGGTGTACGGAGCGAGGATTTCGACCAGGTCGTCCTCGGGGAACGGATACAGCTGCTCGATACGCACGATGGCGATATCGTCACGCTCTTCGGCACGGCGTTTTTCCAGCAGGTCGTAGTAGACCTTGCCGCTGCACAGAACGACGCGCTCGACCTTTTTCGGGTCCAGGGTGTCGATTTCCGGGATAACGGTCTGGAACGAACCTTCCGCCAGATCTTCCAGCGTGGAGATGGCCAATTTGTGACGCAGCAGCGACTTCGGAGTCAGCACGATCAGTGGCTTGCGCAGCGGACGGATGACCTGACGACGCAGCAGGTGGTAGATCTGGGCCGGGGTGGTCGGCACGCAAACCTGGACGTTGTGCTCGGCGCACAGCTGCAGGTAGCGTTCCAGACGCGCGGAGGAGTGCTCCGGACCCTGGCCTTCATAACCGTGCGGCAGCAGCATGGTCAGACCGCACAGGCGGCCCCACTTGTGCTCGCCACTGGTGATGAACTGGTCTATCACGACCTGGGCACCGTTGGCGAAGTCGCCGAACTGGGCTTCCCAGATCACCAGCGCGTTCGGCGTGGTGGTCGAGTAACCGTATTCGAAGGCCAGTACCGCCTCTTCCGACAGGAACGAATCGTACAGGTCGAAACGTGGCTGCTCGTCGTACAGCTTCTGCAGAGGGATGTAGGTAGTCGCATCCTTCTGGTTGTGCAGTACGGCATGACGGTGCGAGAACGTACCACGGCCGATGTCCTGGCCGGTCATGCGGATCGGGTGACCTTCGAACAGCAGGGTCGCGTACGCCATGGTTTCGGCGTAGCCCCAGTTGATCGGCAGGCCGCCGGCTTGCATCTTCTGGCGGTCTTCGTAGATTTTCGCGACCTGGCGCTGAACCACGAAGCCTTCAGGGGTTTCCAGCAGCTTGGCGGACAGTTCCTGCAGGGTCTTCAGGTCGAAACGGGTGTCGTGACGCGCGGTCCAGGCGTGGCCCAGGTATGGACGCCAGTCGACGAACAGTTCCTTGTTGGGTTCCTTGACCAGGCTCTTCACCACGTGCAGGCCATTGTCCAGGGCGTTGCGGTACTCGTCGACCTTGGCCTGGACGCGGGCTTCGTCCAGCACCTTGGCCTGGACCAGACGCTCGGCGTACAGCTCGCGGGTGGTGCGCTGCTTGGTGATCTGCTGGTACATCAGCGGCTGAGTGCCGCTTGGCTCGTCGGCCTCGTTGTGGCCGCGACGGCGGTAGCAGACCAGGTCGATCACCACATCACGCTTGTACTGCATGCGGTAGTCGACGGCCAGCTGGGTCACGAACAGCACGGCTTCCGGATCATCACCATTCACATGGAGGATCGGCGCCTGGATCATCTTGGCGACGTCGGTAGCGTACTCGGTGGAACGCGAGTCCAGCGGGTTGCTGATGGTGAAACCGACCTGGTTGTTGATCACGATGTGGATCGTGCCGCCAGTCTTGAAGCCGCGGGTCTGCGACATCTGGAAGGTTTCCATGACCACGCCCTGACCTGCGAACGCAGCGTCACCGTGGATGGAAATCGGCAGAACCTTGTCACCGCTGGCGTCGTTGCGACGGTCCTGGCGAGCGCGTACCGACCCTTCGACCACCGGGGAAACGATTTCCAGGTGGGACGGGTTGAACGCCATGGCCAGGTGGACTTCGCCGCCGGTGGTCATCACGTTGGAAGAGAAGCCCTGGTGGTATTTCACGTCACCGGAGCCCAGCTCGACCTTCTTCTTGCCTTCGAACTCGTCGAACAGCTCGCGCGGGTTCTTGCCGAAGGTGTTGACCAGCACGTTCAGACGGCCACGGTGGGCCATGCCGATGACGATTTCCTTGGCGCCGTAGGAACCGGAGCGCTGGATCATCTCGTCCAGCATCGGAATCAGGCTCTCGCCACCTTCCAGACCGAAACGCTTGGTGCCCGGGTATTTGGTGCCCAGGTATTTTTCCAGACCTTCAGCCGCGGTCACGCGCTCGAGCAGGTGGCTCTTGGCATCGGCGGAAATGGTCGGACGGCCACGAACGCTTTCCAGACGCTGCTGGAACCACTGGCGCTGCTCGGAGTCGACGATGTGCGTGAACTCGGCGCCGATGGTGCGACAATATGTCTGCTGCAGCGCTTCGTGAATTTCACGTAGGCTCGCTTCCTCCTTGCCGATGAACAGGTCGCCGGCACGGAAGGTCGTATCAAGATCGGCATTGGTCAAGCCGTAATGATTGATCGACAGGTCAGCAGGTGCAGGACGCTGCCAGAGTCCCAGCGGATCGAGCTGGGATGCCTGGTGGCCACGCATCCGGAAGGCCTGGATCAATCGCAGCACTTCAACCTGCTTCTTCTCGTGCTCACTGCTCACGCTGCCGGCGGAAACCGGTTGGGCGCGGCGCTGGTTCTTCGCCAGCAACACGAAATGATCGCGGATTGTCGAGTGCGATACATCAGTGGCAGAGTTGCCGTCGGAAGGCAACGTCTGAAATTTGGTGCGCCATTCTTCTGGCACAGCGTTAGGGTCGTGCAGGTAGAGCTCATAGAGCTCTTCCACATAGGCTGCGTTACCACCTGAAAGATAGCCGCTTTCCCACATGCGCTGCATCACGCTTTCTTGCATGCTTGGTCACCCTCGGTTAGGGGACACCACCGGCGAATACACCAAGCAAGCTTGAAGCAGTCGGAATACAGCGACCAAAACAAGCCACTCAGAATCACGCTGATAGTCCGGGTACCAGCCCGGATGCCCCTGCTGGTCTTCATTTCTTCAAAATAAGAGCAACAGCCTTGTAAGCCATTGCCCTGGTTAAACTGCGGCGCTGGTTGAAGCCTGCGCCGCAGCCTCTACGGGTGTTGCGGTCCTACGGTTACAACAGCTGTGTCACACGCCGCTTTGCAGCAGCATGTTACGGATGTGACCAATGGCCTTAGTCGGGTTCAGGCCCTTGGGACATACGTTGACGCAGTTCATGATGCCGCGGCAGCGGAATACGCTGAACGGATCATCGAGCGAAGCCAGGCGCTCGGAAGTCTTGGTGTCGCGGCTGTCTGCCAGGAAGCGGTAGGCTTGCAGCAGGGCAGCTGGACCCAGGAACTTGTCCGGGTTCCACCAGAAGGATGGGCAGGAGGTCGAGCAGCAGGCGCACAGGATGCACTCGTACAGACCGTCCAGCTTCTCACGCTCTTCCGGCGACTGCAGACGCTCGATGGCCGGAGCCGGCGTATCGTTCTGCAGGAATGGCTTCACCTTCTCGTATTGCTTGTAGAAGATGCTCATATCGACCACCAGGTCACGGATAACCGGCAAACCTGGCAGAGGACGAACAACCAGCTTGTTACCCTTGACCACGGAAGACAGCGGCGTGATGCACGCCAGGCCGTTCTTGCCGTTGATGTTCATGCCATCGGAACCGCAAACGCCTTCACGGCAGGAACGACGATAGGAGAAACCCTCGTCCTGTTCCTTGATCAGCGCCAGCACGTCCAGGACCATCAGGTCCTTGCCACCGGTATCGACCTGGAATACCTGGGTTTTCGGGGCCGAGTCGGTGTCGGGGTTGTAACGATAAACTTCGACTTGCAACATGGCGGCCACCCTTAGTAAGTCCGGACTTTAGGCTCGAAAGCCGGTACGGTTTTTGGCGAGAAGTTAACAGCACGTTTGGCAACGCGTTTCTCACCCGGGAAGTACAGGGTGTGGCACAGCCAGTTTTCATCGTCGCGATCTTCGAAGTCTTCACGGGCGTGGGCACCGCGGGACTCTTTACGCACTTCGGCAGCGATGGCGGTGGCTTCGGCCACTTCCAGCAGGTTCTGCAGTTCCAGTGCTTCGATACGGGCGGTGTTGAACGCCTGCGACTTGTCGTTGATCTTGACGTTGGCGATACGCTCGCGCAGCTGGGCCAGCTGGGCGATACCCTTCTGCATGTATTCGCCAGTACGGAATACACCGAAGTAGTTCTGCATGCAGCTTTGCAGCTCGCGACGCAGGGTCGCCACGTCCTCGCCATCGGTACGCGCATTCAGCGCGGACAGGCGGGCCAGGGCCGCGTTGATGTCGGCTTCGGTGGCGTCGTCGTACTCGATACCGTCGGTCAGCGCCTTTTCCAGGTGCAGGCCGGCAGCACGGCCGAAGACCACCAGGTCGAGCAGCGAGTTGCCGCCCAGGCGGTTGGCGCCGTGAACCGATACGCAAGCCACTTCACCTACTGCGAACAGGCCAGGGATGATGGTGTCTTCGCCGTCGGCGTTCTGGGTGATGGCCTGGCCATGAATGTTGGTGGCAACGCCGCCCATCATGTAGTGGCAGGTCGGAACGACCGGAACCGGAGCAACGACCGGGTCGACGTGGGCGAAGGTCTTGGACAGTTCGCAGATACCTGGCAGGCGGCTGTGCAGCACTTCCTCGCCGAGGTGGTCGAGCTTGAGCATCACGTGGTCGCCATTCGGGCCACAACCGTTGCCGGCGATGATTTCCTTCACCATCGAACGGGCAACCACGTCGCGACCCGCCAGGTCCTTCGCGTTCGGAGCATAACGCTCCATAAAACGCTCGCCGTGCTTGTTGATCAGGTAACCACCTTCACCACGGCAACCCTCGGTCACCAGTACACCGGCGCCGGCAATACCGGTCGGGTGGAACTGCCACATCTCGATGTCTTGTACCGGTACGCCAGCACGCAGGGCCATGCCAACGCCGTCACCGGTGTTGATCAGGGCGTTGGTGGTCGAAGCGTAGATACGACCGGCGCCGCCGGTGGCCAGGACGGTGGCCTTGGAGCGGATATAGCTGGTTTCGCCGGTTTCGATGCAGATGGCGATCACACCGACGAACGCGCCTTCCTGGTTTTTCACCAGGTCAACGGCATAGTATTCGTTCAGGAAGGTGGTACCGGCCTTCAGGTTGCCCTGGTACAGGGTGTGCAGCAGTGCGTGACCGGTACGGTCGGACGCCGCGCAGGTACGTGCAGCCTGGCCGCCCTTGCCGAAGTCCTTGGACTGGCCACCGAACGGACGCTGGTAGATACGGCCGGATTCGGTACGGGAGAACGGCAGACCCATGTGGTCCAGTTCGAAGACCGCAGCCGGGCCTTCCTGACACATGTATTCGATAGCGTCCTGGTCACCGATGTAGTCGGAACCCTTGACGGTATCGTACATGTGCCAGCGCCAGTCGTCGTTCGGGTCGGCCGAAGCGATGGCGCAGGTGATGCCACCCTGGGCGGATACGGTGTGCGAACGGGTCGGGAACACCTTGGTGATCACGGCTGTCTTGTGACCGCCCTGAGCCAGCTGCAGCGCGGCGCGCATGCCCGCACCGCCGCCGCCGATGATGATGGCATCGAAAGAAATCGTTGGAATGTTAGCCATGAATCAGATACCCCAGAGAATCTGCACACCCCAGACGAAGTACGCGAACATTGCAACGCCGCATACCACCTGGAAAAGGAAACGCACAACAGTCGCGGACTTGCCGAACGCCATCGGCGTCAGGTAGTCGGTCGCGATGGTCCACATGCCGACCCAGGCGTGAGCGCCCAGGGCCACCAGGGCCAGCAAGCTGAAGATGCGCATCCAGCCGTGAGAGAACAGCTCATGCCATTGACCATAGCCAAGGCCTGGGTTCGCGATGATGTATCCGATCAGGAACAGGAAGTATGCCGCGAGAACAACCGCCGACACGCGCTGTGCCATCCAGTCATAGAGGCCCGAACGCGAGAGGTTCGTGACGTTAGTTACCATATCCAAACTCCTGCCAGAACGATTACCACCACGGAAACGGCGATAACGATTTTCGAGCCCAGCTTGCCGCCTTCCAGCGTCTCACCGATGCCCATGTCCATGATCAAATGGCGCACACCGGCGACCAGGTGATACAGCAAGGCGGACAGGATGCCCCAAATCACTAGCTTGGCTAGCGGACTGGTCAGACACGCTTTCACCTGACCGAAGCCTTCCTCGGAGCTCAGCGACTTGTCCAATGCGTAGAGCATGATGGCCAGGCTGACAAAGAGGATGACACCGGAAATACGGTGAAGAATGGACGTGTAAGCAGTGACTGGGAGTTTGATGGTCCTTAGGTCTAGGTTTACAGGTCGTTGGCTTTTCACGGCTTTTTTCACACTGAAGAGCCCCTAACAATCAGGGCAAAGTTGTTGGGCAAGTGCACTGGTCAGGTACCCACCACCCAGGGAGTGACGACCCCCAATAAATCAGGCCCAAAAGCCCTTGGCGGTCGGACGCCGAGTATAGACAGTTAGGCTACTAATGACAACGCAAAGGACTACCCCCAATGGTGCATTGCGTTAGCCGCGCAAAAGGCGTAAATAGCCGTCAATTTCGAGGAAAAGCACTGCTCAAAGCCTTCTGGCGTAAGACTTTTGGCAAATTGACTTTCGAATTTATCTCTCTATAGTGATGCGGGCCCTGCGTGGGGGGCCTGTCAGATGATTTCAAGCATAAATAGGAGGCCACATGGCTGACAAAAAAGCGCAGTTGATCATCGAGGGCGCAGCCCCCGTCGAGCTGCCCATTTTAACCGGCACCGTTGGTCCCGATGTAATCGACGTGCGGGGCCTGACGGCCACGGGCCGGTTCACATTCGACCCTGGCTTCATGTCGACCGCTTCCTGCGAGTCGAAGATCACCTATATCGACGGCGATAACGGCATCTTGCTGCATCGTGGCTACCCGATCGAGCAACTTGCCGAAAAATCCGATTACCTGGAAACCTGCTACCTGCTGCTCAACGGCGAACTGCCGACTGCCGAGCAAAAGGCCAAGTTCGTCAGCAACGTCAAGAACCACACCATGGTTCACGAGCAGCTGAAGAGCTTCTTCAACGGTTTCCGCCGCGACGCCCACCCGATGGCCGTCATGTGCGGCGTGGTTGGCGCCCTGTCGGCCTTCTACCACGACTCCCTGGACATCAATAACCCTCAGCACCGCGAAATCTCGGCGGTCCGCCTGGTGGCCAAGATGCCAACCCTGGCAGCGATGGTTTACAAGTACTCCATGGGCCAGCCCATGATGTACCCGCGCAACGACCTGTCGTACGCGGAAAACTTCCTGCACATGATGTTCAACACCCCGTGCGAGATCAAACCGATCAGCCCGGTACTCGCCAAGGCCATGGACCGGATCTTCATCCTCCATGCCGACCACGAGCAGAACGCCTCGACTTCCACCGTGCGCCTGGCCGGCTCTTCGGGTGCGAACCCGTTCGCCTGTATCGCCGCCGGTATCGCCGCACTGTGGGGCCCTGCCCACGGCGGTGCGAACGAAGCGGTACTGACCATGCTCGATGAAATCGGCGATGTCTCGAACATCGACAAGTTCATCGCCAAGGCCAAGGACAAGAACGATCCGTTCAAGCTGATGGGCTTCGGTCACCGCGTCTACAAGAACCGTGACCCTCGTGCCACCGTGATGAAGCAGACCTGCGACGAAGTGTTGAAGGAACTGGGCATCAAGAACGATCCACAACTGGAACTGGCCATGCGCCTGGAAGAGATCGCCCTGACCGATCCTTACTTCATCGAGCGCTCGCTGTACCCGAACGTCGACTTCTACTCGGGGATCATCCTCAAGGCGATCGGCATTCCAACCAGCATGTTCACCGTGATCTTCGCCCTGGCGCGGACCGTCGGCTGGATCTCCCACTGGAAGGAAATGCTCTCCAGCCCGTACAAGATCGGCCGTCCACGCCAGCTGTACACCGGCTACGAGTCGCGTGACATCACCAAGCTGGAAGACCGCAAGTAAGGTCTGCCTCGCGTAACATCTTTGCTGCACCGGAAACGGCCTCTCCCCAGAGGCCGTTTTCATTTGTGTTGTGAGGCGATCGGCATTGCCCGCGACACCTCTCTCCAAAAAACGCCCCCGGCCTTTCGACCAGGAGCGCTTTTCATTCAGCCAGGTTGCGGCATCCGCCATTGTGGCGAGCGGGCTTGCCCGCGCTGGGCCGCGCAGCGGCCCCAAAACCTGCCACCACGGTCGTATCAGGCACAACGGGCCCAGCGGATTTACGGCTGCCTTGCAGCCGAGCGCAGGCAAGCCTGCTCGCCACAGAGTCCGCCCCCATGAAGGCTCATCCCATCTACAGAAGCCAGCTCACCTGTCAGGAATAAAAATGCCCCGGTCTTTCGACCAGGGCATTGGCTTGCTCGCAGCTTATATATGGAGGCCTATACAACCCCTCAGTGGGAAACCGCCCCGCTCGCCCCCAGGCCGGTCTGCGAACGCACGAACTGCGGGAAGAACAGCGCCCGCTCGTTTTCAGCCGCGGTCGACTTGTCGGTGATGGAGAAGAACCAGATCCCGATGAAGGCAATGATCATCGAGAACAGCGCCGGGTACTCGTAGGGGAAAATGGCCTTTTCATGGTGCAGGATCTGCACCCAGATGGTTGGACCAAGAACCATCAGCCCAACCGCACTGACCAACCCCATCCAGCCACCCACCATCGCACCGCGAGTGGTCAGCTTCTTCCAGTACATCGAGAGCAGCAGCACCGGGAAGTTGCAGCTGGCGGCAATGGAGAACGCCAGGCCGACCATGAACGCGATGTTCTGGTTCTCGAACAGAATGCCCAGGCCGATCGCCAGCACGCCAAGGGCGACAGTGGTGATCTTCGAGACGCGGATCTCGTCCTTCTCGTTGGCCTTGCCCTTGCGGAACACGCTGGCGTACAGGTCATGGGACACCGCCGAGGCTCCGGCCAGGGTCAGGCCGGCCACCACCGCGAGAATCGTCGCGAAGGCCACCGCCGAGATGAAGCCGAGGAACACGCTGCCACCCACGGCGTTGGCCAGGTGTACCGCAGCCATGTTGTTGCCGCCCAGCAGGGCGCCCGCGGCATCCTTGAACGCCGGGTTGGTGCTGACCAGCAGGATCGCGCCAAAACCGATGATGAAGGTCAGGATGTAGAAGTAGCCGATGAAGCCGGTGGCGTACAGCACGCTCTTGCGCGCTTCCTTGGCGTCGCTCACGGTGAAGAAGCGCATCAGGATGTGCGGCAGGCCAGCAGTACCGAACATCAGCGCCAGGCCGAGCGAGAACGCCGAGATCGGGTCTTTCACCAGGCCGCCAGGGCTCATGATCGCCTCACCCTTGGGGTGAACCTTGACCGCCTCGGAGAACAGCATGTTGAAGTCGAAGTTGACGTGCTTCATCACCATCAGCGCCATGAACGAAGCGCCCGACAGCAACAGCACGGCCTTGATGATCTGCACCCAGGTGGTTGCCAGCATGCCGCCGAACAACACGTACAGGCACATCAGGATCCCCACCAGGATCACCGCCACATGGTAGTCCAGGCCGAACAGCAGCTGGATCAGCTTGCCGGCACCAACCATCTGCGCGATCAGGTAGAACGCCACCACCACCAGCGAACCGCAGGCCGACAGCGAGCGGATCTGGGTTTGCCCGAGGCGGTAGGACGCCACGTCGGCAAAGGTGTACTTGCCCAGGTTGCGCAGGCGCTCGGCGATCAGGAACAGGATGATCGGCCAGCCCACCAGGAAGCCGATGGAGTAGATCAGACCATCGTAGCCGGAGGTGAACACCAGCGCGGAAATACCCAGGAACGAGGCCGCCGACATGTAGTCACCGGCGATCGCCAGGCCGTTCTGGAAGCCGGTGATCTTGCCACCCGCCGCGTAGTAGTCGGCGGCCGACTTGTTGCGCTTGGAAGCCCAGTAGGTGATGCACAGGGTCGCCCCGACGAACACGATGAACATCACGATCGCCGGGATATTGAGAGGTTGCTTGTGCACTTCGCCGGTCAGCGCATCGGCTGCCCAGAGAGCGGGGGCGAAGGCCATCAGGCCCAATGCCGCGGATAGACGCCGGATCATTGCTGGGCCTCCTTGAGGATCTCATTGTTCAGGTCGTCGAATTCGCCGTTGGCGCGACGCACGTAGATGGCGGTCAGGACGAAGGCCGAGACGATCAGGCCGACACCCAGCGGTATGCCCCAGGTGATCGATGACGTCGGACTGAGCTTGGCGCCCAGTACCTGCGGTCCATACGCAATCAGAAGAATGAAAGCCGAATACAAGCCAAGCATGACCGCCGAGAGAATCCAGGCGAATCGTTCCCGTTTCCTGACCAGCTCCTTGAAGCGCGGGCTGTTCTGGATCGAGAGGTAAATGCTGTCGTTCATTGTTTTTATCCTCGCAGCACAGATGAGATGAAACATTTTTCACTTTAGGCGGCTCTGCAACCGACACCAGACGACCTTAGTATTAGAACGACATTAGTTCACTTGCGTGACCTTCACCGGTGCGCGAGACCATATTCAACGAACGGAAACACGAAGGCCGCCGGGCGAAAACGCCGGGCGGCCTCGGGTACTGCGAGCTAGAGCCTTCGGTGGATTATTTGGTCCACTCGGCTACGCGATCCGGGTGCTTGGCGACCCAGTCCTTGGCAGCCGCTTCAGGCTTGGCGCCGTCCTGGATCGCCAGCATGACCTGGCCGATTTCATCCTTCGACGCCCACTGGAATTTCTTCAGGAACGCCGCCACTTCCGGCGCCTTCTTGTCCAGCTCCTTGCTGCCGATGCTGTTGACGGTCTCGGCCGCGCCATACACGCCCTTGGGATCTTCGAGGAAACGCAGCTTCCACTTGGCGAACATCCAGTGCGGTACCCAGCCAGTGACCGCAATCGACTCGTTCTTCTCTTCGGCGC
This sequence comes from Pseudomonas vanderleydeniana, assembly GCF_014268755.2. Lineage (NCBI taxonomy): Bacteria > Pseudomonadati > Pseudomonadota > Gammaproteobacteria > Pseudomonadales > Pseudomonadaceae > Pseudomonas > Pseudomonas vanderleydeniana. Next base: position 5,655,553 of record NZ_CP077093.1, read on the forward strand.
GGGTCAGCTCGGCGATCATCGCCGCACCCGAACTGGCCTGCAGCTTGTAGCCATCGAGCGCGTAGTCCTTGATCGCCTGCTCGGTCTTGAGCATCACACCGGAGCCGGCATCGATACCGACGATCTTCTTCTTGAAGCTCTCGTCGGTCTTGAGATCGGCAATGGACTGGGCCTTGACGTACTCAGGCACGATCAGGCCGATCTTGGCATCCTTGAAGTTGGGGCCGTAGTCGACCACCTTGTCCTTGTTCTTGGCCCAGTACTCACCATGGGTCACCGGCAGCCAGGCGGAAAGCATGGCATCGAGCTTGCCGGTGGCAACCCCCTGCCACATGATCCCGGTGGCGACAGCCTGCAGCTTCACGTCATAACCCAGCTTCTGCTTGATGACCTCGGCGGCCACGTTGGTGGTGGCTACGCTATCGGACCAGCCGTCGACGTAACCGATGGTCACGGTCTTGGTTTCGGCACTGGCCAGGTTGGAGCTGATCGCAAGCACCAGAGCGGCACCTGCGCCTAAGAGTCGTCGCATCTTCATCGTTACTTCCCCGAAAGTGCTGCGCCCGACGGATGCCGGGCGGCATCAACGTATAGTTATGGTGCACGGCGCCCCCTTCACGCCTCACGGCCAAACCCGTTCGATCATCAGCGGAGTACTGATACGTCGATCATCAACCCAGCCCGCCTCCCAACCTGATCTGACAGCGACATCAAGACAGCGAGAAGCGACATCAGAAAGCCAGCAATTACTCGGTTGGGAATGCGCCTCATCCAACGCCAGCGGACTTTGCATGACAAAATGCTGCGCAAGCCCAAGGCCAGAGCAATTCCGGGTAATATGCGCGGCTTTGTTCCCAGACAGCCCGACCATGCCCGCCACCGCCCGCTTCCCGCTACTGCCCTATCTGCTCGCCTGCCTGCTGGGTCTCCTGGCCCTTTGCGGATTCTGGTACGGCCTCGGCCAGCCGGTGATCCTGCCGGATGCCGCGACACCAACGCACAAGCTGCAATGCGCGTCCTATACGCCGTTCGACAAGGACCAATCGCCGTTCGACCAGCCGTTCAAGCCTCGCCTTGCCCGCATGGACGCCGACCTGGCACTTCTGTCGACCCGTTTCGAGTGCATCCGCACCTACTCCATGACCGGGCTCGAAGCCCTGCCGGAACTGGCGCGCAAGCATGGCCTGAAAATGATGATCGGCGCCTGGGTCAACAGCAATCCGGTGGACACCGAAAAGGAAGTCGACGCACTGATCGCCTCGGCCAACGCCAACGCCGACGTGGTCACTGCCGTGATCGTCGGCAACGAGGCGCTGCTGCGCAAGGAAGTGACGGCGGCGCAACTGGTCAAGCTGATCCACAAGGTCAAGGCCCATGTGAAGCAGCCGGTGACCTACGCCGATGTCTGGGAATTCTGGCTCAGCCATCCGCAGGTCGCACCAGCGGTGGACTTCCTGACCATCCACCTGCTGCCGTACTGGGAAGACGACCCGGCCGGGATCGATGCGGCCATCGAGCATGTCGCGCAGATCCGCCAGACCTTCGGCAACCGCTTCGCCCCCAAGGACATCCTGATCGGTGAAACCGGCTGGCCGAGCGAAGGTCGCCAGCGCGAAACCGCCCTGCCGAGCCGGGTCAACGAAGCCCGCTTCATTCGTGGTTTCGTCAACCTGGCCGAGCAGAACGGCTGGCACTACAACCTGATCGAGGCGTTCGACCAACCGTGGAAACGCGGCAGCGAAGGTGCGGTCGGCGGCTACTGGGGGCTGTTCGATGCCGATCGCCAGGACAAGGGCATCCTCGCCGGCCCCGTATCGAACCTGCCGTTCTGGCCACAATGGCTGGCCTTCGCCGCCGTGCTGTTCGGCGCCACCCTGCTGGTCGGCGGACGTGTACGCACACCCCGCGCCGCGCTGCTCCTGCCGCTGCTGGGCGCGCTCGCGGCCTGCTCCATCGGCGCCTGGGGCGAACTGGCGCGGGTGACCAGCCGCTTTGCCGGCGAATGGATCTGGGCCGGCCTGTTGCTGGGCCTGAACCTGTTGGTACTGAGCCACGCGGCCCTGGCCCTGGGTGATCGTTCGGGCTGGCGCCACGGCGTCTTCGCATGGCTGGAGCATCGTGCCGGCTGGCTGCTGGCCGCCGCCGGTTTCGCGGGAGCGGTGATGATGCTGGAGCTGGCGCTGGACCCACGCTACCGCAGCTTCCCGAGCGCGGCGCTGCTGTTGCCGGCGCTGGCGTTCCTGTTGCGCCCGGTTCGAGCGCCACGGGGAGAGATCGCCCTGCTGGCGTTCATCATCGGTGCCGGTATCGTCCCCCAGCTCTATCGCGAAGGGCTGCAGAACCCACAGGCCTGGGGCTGGGCGGCAGTCAGCCTGCTGATGGTCGCGGCGCTGTGGCGCAGCCTGCGCGTTCGCCGCTGACCAGAGAATTGCCCCCTGAGCCCCTGTGGGAGCCGGCTTGCTGGCGATAGCGTTCTCATGAACGCCACATACCGTTGCTGGATGATCGCCTTCGGCGGATCGCCAGCAAGCCGGCTCCCACAGCCCGTTTTTTTGTATCCGGTCCTCAGCCCGCCCGCACCAGCCGCAGGCCGGCGATCACCACCGCGAACACCGCCAGGCTGGTGTTGTACAGCGCCAGTGCGGGAAACCCGACCAGCAGCGCCAGCACCGCCAGCCCCCAACCGCTGCGACGCGGCAACACGAACGCCAGCAGCGCGGTTCCCAGGGCCACCCAGCCCAGCACCTTGAAGTGAATCAGCCAGCCCAGGTTCGAACGCGCCTGGCATTGCCAACGCAGCGCCTCATCGACGCACAGGCCGACCCACTGTCCATCCTCCATCAGCCCATAACGCACGCCATAACTGGCGGCCAGCCACAGGGGCAGAATCAGAAGCAGCAACATCAGCGGCAAACGGCGGGACATGAATGACTCCGATAGGCGAAAACGGCGCTCAGCATAATCGCCAAGGCGGCGCTTGCAAGCTTTAACAAGGCTTAACTGGTCAGCAAACTGAGGCAAAGTGTATCGTCTGTGAGCTATTGTCTGGATGAATGCGGCAGACTGCATTTTTTCGTCTGCAGACATGGCACTTCGGCAGTACCCCAGTGGTCATAGCCTGCGACTCCCATTTCAGCATTTCCTTTTAAAGGATGTAGTCATGCTCCGTTCCCTGCGCCTCGCCACTTTCGTCGGCGGTCTCATCCTGAGTGCATCCGCGCTGGCGGTGGATGTCGACGCCGCCAGCTATGGCTACCCGTTGACCAACCCGTTCGAGGCGACCATCGCCACCACCCCGCCGGACCTGCGCCCGCAGTTGCCCGACGACGATGACATCGACCAGTCGGACTACAGCCTGAAACTGCGCCCGGAGCGCGAGTTCATCCTCCCGGACAACTTCTGGGCGGTGAAGAAGCTCACCTACCGCATCGCTCGCCAGGACCATGCCGCGCCGCTGATCTTCCTGATCGCCGGCACCGGAGCGCGCTATGACAGCAGCCTCAACGAATACCTGAAGAAGCTCTACTACAAGGCCGGCTACCACGTGGTCCAGCTGTCGTCGCCCACCAGCTTCGACTTCATGAGCGCCGCCTCGCGCTTCGCCACCCCCGGGGTGACCAAGGAGGATGCCGAGGACATGTACCGGGTCATGCAGGCCGTACGCGCGCAGAACCCGAAACTGCCGGTCACCGACTATTACCTGAGCGGCTACAGCCTCGGCGCACTGGATGCCGCCTTCGTCAGCAAGCTGGACGAAACCCGGCGCAGTTTCAACTTCAAGAAAGTGCTGCTGCTCAATCCGCCGGTCAACCTCTACACCTCCGTCACCAACCTCGACAAGCTGGTCCAGACCGAGGTCAAGGGCATCAACAACAGCACCACGTTCTATGAACTGGTACTGGCCAAGCTGACTCGCTACTTCCAGCAGAAGGGCTACATCGACCTCAACGACGCCCTGCTCTACGACTTCCAGCAGTCCAAGCAGCACCTGACCAACGAGCAGATGGCGATGCTGATCGGCACCTCCTTCCGTTTCTCGGCGGCGGACATCGCCTTCACCTCGGACCTGATCAACCGCCGCGGCCTGATCACCCCGCCCAAGTACCCGATCACCGAGGGCACCAGCCTGACACCGATGCTCAAGCGTGCGTTGCAATGCGACTTCGACTGCTACCTGACCGACCAGGTGATCCCGATGTGGCGCGCCCGTACCGACGGTGGCAGCCTGCTGCAACTGATCGACCAGGTGAGCCTCTACGCCCTCAAGGACTACCTGCACGACAGCCCGAAAATCGCCGTGATGCACAACGCCGACGACGTCATCCTCGGCCCCGGCGACCTGGGTTTCCTGCGCAGCACCTTCGGCAATCGCCTGACCGTCTACCCTCACGGCGGCCACTGCGGCAACCTCAATTACCGCGTCAACGCCGACGCCATGCTGGAGTTCTTCCGTGGCTAAACATCTGATGCTCATCGCCGCCCTGCTCTGCGCCGGCTATGCCCAGGCCGATAACAGCAAGGCCCATGACCCGGTCGTACCCGATGCGGACGGTTTCACCGAGCCGCTGAAGAAACTCAAGTTCAACCCAGGCCTGGATCAGCGTGAATTCGAGCGCTCGACGCTCAACGCGCTGAATGTCTACGACCCGCTGGAATCGTGGAACCGCCGCGTCTACCACTTCAACTATCGCTTCGACCAGTGGGTGTTCCTGCCGGTGGTCGATGGCTACCGCTACATCACCCCGGGCTTCGTGCGCAGTGGCGTGAGCAACTTCTTCAGCAACCTGGGGGATGTGCCCAACCTGCTGAACAGCCTGCTGCAGCTCAAGGGCAAGCGCTCGCTGGAAACCACCGGGCGCCTGTTGCTCAACACCACAATCGGTATCGCCGGGTTGTGGGACCCGGCGACCAAGATGGGGCTGCCACGCCAGACCGAAGACTTCGGCCAGACCCTGGGCTTCTACGGGGTGCCGGGCGGAGCCTACCTGGTACTGCCGTTCTTCGGCCCATCGAACCTGCGTGACACCACTGGCCTGGTGTTCGATTTCGCCGCAGAATCGCAGATCAACTTCCTCAACGTCTCCCAGACCAGCGAGAATCATCCGGAGATCTACGCCCTGCGCGCCATCGACAAGCGCTACACCACCAGTTTCCGCTATGGCCAGTTGAACTCGCCGTTCGAATACGAGAAGGTGCGCTACGTCTACACCGAGGCCCGCAAGTTGCAGATCGCCGAGTAACGCGGGAGGCCATGGAGCCCCCCTTGCGCGAGCCCGCTCGCCCAAGGGGCCGGACCCGACATAAGGACAAGCCATGTACAGCCTGATCGTTTCCGACCTCGACGGCACCCTGCTGCTTCCGGACGACCGTATAGGCGAGTATTCCCGCTCGGTGCTCGACCAACTGGTCGAGTCCGGCCGGCACGTGGTGATCGCCACCGGCCGCAGCCGCGCCGAGGTCGAAGCGATCCTGCACGACTACCCGTTGCCAGTGCACCTGATCACCTCCAATGGCGCCTGCATCACCAGCGCCTGCCGGAGCCTGGTCGCCTGCGAGTACCTGGACGAGGACGTGGTCCGCAGCCTGCTTGAGGCCACGGTCGAAACCCCGGGGCTGATGATCAACGCCTACTGCGACTCGCGCTGGATCACCAATGCCGATCGCGCACTGCTCGCCACCTTCAATCTGCAGACCGACTTCCCACCCACGATCCTCGATGCCAGGGACTTTCCTCTGCGGGGAGTCGAGAAGGTCTTCTTCATTCACACGGGGCGTGACCACGAAGCCCTGGTGGAGCTCGACGAGCGACTCAAGGCTCTGCTCGGTGAACGCGTACACAGCACGTTCTCGTCACCACTGTGCCTGGAGTTCATGGCCAGCACGGTATCCAAGGGCAATGCGCTGAAACGGCTCGCCGGGTTCCTGGAGATCCCGCTGAGCCAGTGCATCGCTTTCGGTGACGGCATGAACGACGTGGAAATGCTCACCGTGGCCGGCAAGGGCCTGGTCATGGGCACCGCCCATCACAAGGTGACAGCGGCGCTGCCGCGGCACGAAACCATCGGTGCCTGCACCGAGGAGGCGGTGGCCCGCTACCTGTCGACCAACCTGCTGGGCTGAGCCGTCGGCAGACGATCAACGATCCCTCGCCGGCCATGCTCTGACTCAACTGGCTGAAGCCGTCTGCAACATCACCGCATGCGGCAAGCCGAGGAAGCGGCATAGCTCATCGCGCTTGGCCAAGGCATCGCGACGCCCCAGCTCGATCAGCTCGCTGCAATAACTCGCCTCGAACAACAGGTAGCTGAGCACGCTTGCACCGCTGGTCCGGGTCGCCCCCGGACCACGCAGGAAGGTACGCAACGCCGGCGGCAATTCATGCCGGTGCCGTGCGGCAATCTCGTCAAGTGGCCGGCTGGGTGCGATCACCAGCACATCCACCGGCGCCAACCCCAGGCTCCGTGGCTGGTGCGCAGGCAGCATCCGACTGAACTGGTTCAGTCGCTGCAACAGTTCGATGTCGCTTTCCAGGCTGTCGATGAAGGTACTGTTGAGCATGTGCCCGCTGATCTGTGCCAGGCTCGGCTGCTGGCCCGTGAAGGTACGCTCGACAACCGCCCGGGGATCGAGGCCGCGCGAGTTGCCGCTGACCCCGACCACCAGCACCCGGCTGGCGCCCAGGTGCAGCGCCGGGCTGATGGGCGCCGACTGGCGCACCGCCCCATCGCCGAAGTACTCATGATCCAGCTTGACCGGTGCGAACAGCAACGGAATGGCCGAACTGGCCAGCAGGTGATCGACGGTCAGTTGGGTCGGCACGCCGATGCGCCGATGGCGTAGCCAGGAATCGATGGCGCCCTTGCCCTGGTAGAAAGTCACCGCCTGCCCCGACTCGTAGCCGAAGGCCGTCACCGCCACCGCACGCAGATGCTGGTGCTCGATGGCCTGTTCGATCCCCGGCAGATGGATTTTTTCGTTGAGCAGGTCGCGCAGCGGCGAACTGTTGAGCAGGGCCACCGGCACCTGGGACCCGAGGCCCAGCAGGCTGTGTCCGAAGAACCGGGCGGCCTGGTGAATCACGCCAGGCCAGTCGCTGCGCAACACCCGGTGACTGCGAAAATGTTGCCAGAAGGCGCTGAGGCGCTCGACGGCAGCCGTGAAGTTCATCGCTCCGCTGGCGAGGCTGACCGCATTGATCGCCCCCGCCGAGGTGCCGACGATGACTGGAAACGGGTTGCTCGCCCCCGGCGGCAACAATTCGGCGATCGCCGCCAGTACCCCCACCTGATACGCAGCTCGTGCGCCCCCTCCTGACAGTATCAGGCCGGTCACCGGTTCCGCTGGGCTCATCGTGACAACTCCATCAGTCAGCTAGCTATCTGATTACACCAGGCCCTTCCTCGACAGCAAGAGGCGTCCCCGGTTTATCGTCGCTTTTTGTCGTAGAGTCGAGGCTCTCCCGCCGGCCGGCTCTTGAAACGACGGTGGGTCCATAGGTATTGCTCGGGGCAGGCGCGCAGCGACACCTCGACCCAGCGGTTGATCCGCAGGCAGTCCTCTTCCTCGGATTCGGCCGGGAAGTCCGTCAGCGGCGGATGGATCACCAGCCGGTAGCCGCTGCCATCGGCCAGGCGCTCCTGGGTGAACGGCACCACCAGAGCCTTGCCGAGCCGGGCGAACTTGCTGGTCGCGGTGACGGTCGCGGCCTGGATGCCGAACAGCGGCACGAAAATGCTCTGCTTGATCCCGTAGTCCTGGTCCGGGGCGTACCAGATCGCTCGCCCGGAACGCAGCAGCTTGAGCATGCCGCGCACATCGTCACGCTCCACCGCCAGGGAGTCGAGGTTGTGCCGCTCGCGCCCACGGCGCTGAATGAAGTCGAACAGCGCATTGCCGTGCTCGCGGTACATGCCATCGATGGTGTGCTGCTGGCCGAGCAAGGCCGCGCCGATCTCCAGCGTGGTGAAGTGCAGCGCCATGAGGATCACCCCCTTGCCTTCGCGCTGGGCCTGCTGCAGGTGCTCGAGGCCTTCGACATGGGCCAGGCGCGCCAGGCGCGGCTTGGCCCACCACCAACTCATGGCCATCTCGAAGAAGGCGATGCCGGTGGAAGCGAAGTTTTCCTTGAGCAGGCGGGTACGCTCGGCGACGGACTTCTCCGGGAAACACAGTTCCAGGTTGCGCGCGGCAATCCGCCGGCGTTCACCGGCCACACGGTACATCGCCAATCCCAGCGCACGGCCGATCCGCAGCAGGACGCAGTAGGGCAACTGGACGATCAGCCAGAGCAACCCCAGCCCCAACCAGAGCAGCCAATAACGCGGATGAAAAAAAGCAGCTTGAAAACGCGGGCGATCCATTAATGATTCCGGACAGACACAGGGGTCGCGCATTCTACAACGGTTCGGCGCGGCTTGCGGGGCGCGGGCGTTCTCGTTATAAGTCTCGGCACTTTTAGCGACAAGCCACGTAATGCCGACCATGAGCCAAACCGAACCGCTAGACCAGGATCCCGTGTTCCAGCTAAAGGGCAGCATGCTCGCCATCACGGTGCTGGAACTGGCGCAGAACAACCTTGAAGCCCTCGATCGCCAACTGGCGGCCAAGGTCGTCCAGGCGCCCAATTTCTTCAGCAACACCCCGCTGGTGCTGGCCCTAGACAAACTGCCCGCCGACCAGGGCGCCGTCGACCTGCCCGGGCTGATGCGCGTCTGCCGCCAGCACGGCCTGCGCACCCTGGCGATCCGCGCCAACCGTATCGAAGACATCGCTGCCGCGATCGCCATCGACCTGCCCGTGCTGCCACCCTCCGGTGCCCGCGAACGGCCAGTCGACCCGACCGAAGGCGAAGTGAAGAAAGTCCCGGAAAAACCACCGGAGCCAACCGTCCAGCCGACCCGGATCATCACCACCCCGGTGCGCGGTGGCCAGCAGGTCTACGCCAAGGGTGGCGACCTGGTGGTGGTCTCTTCCGTCAGCCCCGGCGCGGAACTTCTGGCCGATGGCAACATCCATGTTTACGGACCGATGCGTGGTCGCGCCCTGGCAGGCGTCAAGGGCGACACCAAGGCACGGATTTTCTGCCAGCAACTGAGCGCCGAACTGGTCTCGATTGCCGGCCAGTACAAGGTTTCCGAGGATTTGCGCCGCGATCCGCTGTGGGGTTCGGGCGTTCAGATCAGCTTGTCCGGCGATGTGTTGAACATCATCCGTCTTTAACGGATACTTGCCGCCATTTCCGAAATGTCGCCTTCTTCGTAGCGAAAATGGCTTAAAGGGCTTAGGAAAACACGAAATGTAAAAATTACCGCCGGTACTTTGCACATTTCGTCGCTTTCCGACCCAAGTCGTACGACTACAGTTGTTTTTCAGCGACGTTCTTCAGGGGCTAAAACAGAGTCCTTTTTCCTTAGGGGTGAAACACCTTGGCCAAGATTCTCGTGGTTACATCCGGCAAGGGTGGTGTGGGTAAGACCACCACCAGCGCCGCCATCGGTACCGGCCTCGCGCTGCGCGGCCACAAGACAGTGATCGTCGACTTCGACGTCGGCCTGCGTAACCTCGACCTGATCATGGGCTGCGAGCGCCGCGTGGTATACGACTTCGTCAACGTCGTGAATGGCGAAGCCAACCTGCAGCAGGCCCTGATCAAGGACAAGCGCCTGGAAAACCTGTACGTGCTGGCAGCCAGCCAGACCCGTGACAAGGACGCGCTGACCAAGGAAGGCGTGGAAAAGGTCCTGATGGAACTCAAGGAAACCTTCGAGTTCGTGGTCTGCGACTCCCCGGCCGGTATCGAGACCGGTGCCCACCTGGCGATGTACTTCGCCGACGAGGCGATCGTCGTGACCAACCCTGAGGTGTCCTCGGTCCGTGACTCCGACCGCATGCTCGGCCTGCTGGCCAGCAAGTCGCGCCGTGCCGAACAGGGCGGCGAGCCGATCAAGGAACACCTGCTGCTGACCCGCTACAACCCGGAGCGCGTGAGCAAGGGCGAAATGCTTGGCGTCGAGGACGTCAAGGAAATCCTGGCCGTGACCCTGTTGGGCGTGATCCCGGAATCCCAGGCGGTGCTCAAGGCATCCAACCAGGGTGTACCGGTCATCCTCGACGACCAGAGCGATGCGGGCCAGGCCTACAGCGATGCGGTTGACCGCCTGCTGGGCAAGACCGTCGAGCATCGTTTCCTCGATGCACAGAAGAAGGGATTCTTCGAGCGCCTGTTTGGAGGCAACTAAGCAATGAACCTTTTTGACTTCTTTCGTGCCAGCAAAAAAGTAAGCACCGCGTCGGTCGCGAAAGAGCGTCTGCAGATCATTGTGGCGCACGAACGCGGCCAACGCAGCACCCCGGACTACTTGCCCGCCCTGCAGCAGGAGCTGGTGGAAGTGATCCGCAAGTACGTCAATATCGGGTCCGATGACGTGCACGTCGCCCTGGAAAACCAGGGCAGTTGCTCGATCCTGGAACTCAATATCACCCTGCCTGATCGTTGATCGATCCGGCCGGAGCCACGGCGGCCCGGTGATGTTCACACGCAACGCAGTTGCAGGAGCCGGCTTGCTGGCGATCGTCTCGACGCGGTTTATCTGATGAACCGCGTTGGCCCTATCGCCAGCAAGCCGGCTCCCACAAGAGCGGAAGTGTGAGCACCATCGGGCCGCCGTTGGCGTTTGTTACGAGACCGTTTTAATGCCGCTGTCGAATATCCGCATCATCCATCAGGACGCCGCCGTGCTGGTGGTGGACAAGCCGACCCTGCTGCTCTCCGTCCCGGGCCGGGCCGATGACAACAAGGACTGCCTGATCACCCGCCTGCAGGAAAACGGCTACCCCGAAGCCCTGATCGTCCACCGGCTGGACTGGGAAACCTCGGGCATCATCCTGCTGGCCCGCGACCCCGATACCCATCGCGAATTGTCACGCCAGTTCCATGACCGCGAAACCGAGAAGGCCTACACCGCGTTGTGCTGGGGCCAGCCGGAACTGGACAGCGGCAGCATCGACCTGCCGCTGCGCTACGACCCGCCGACCAAACCGCGGCACGTGGTCGACCACGAGTTCGGCAAGCATGCCCTGACCTTCTGGAAGGTGCTCGAACGCCACGCCGACTGGTGTCGGGTAGAACTGACGCCGATCACCGGACGCTCGCATCAACTGCGGGTGCACATGTTGTCCATCGGTCATCCGCTGCTGGGCGACGGGCTCTATGCCCATCCGCAGGCCCTGGCGGCCTGGCCGCGGCTGTGCCTGCACGCCAGCATGCTGAGCTTCACCCATCCGCAGAGCGGCGAGCGCCTGCGCTTCGAGTGCCCGGCGCCGTTCTGAACGACATACGCAGACTGTGTGGCGAGGGGGCTCGCCCCCGCTCGACTGCGAAGCAGTCGCAACCCGGCCGACTCGTCCCCCAGACACAACACGGTCGTCTGTTTTGGGGCTGCCTTGCAGCCCAGCGGGGGCAAGCCCCCTCGCCACAAACGTCCTGTAGGAGCCCGGCTTGCCGGCGACTGCGAAGCAGTCGCAACCCGGCTGACTCGTCCCCCAGACACAACACGGTCGCCTTTTTTGGGGCTGCCTTGCAGCCCAGCGGGGGCAAGCCCCCTCGCCACCAGCAAGCCTTCTTGCCTGCCCCTCGCCCTCACCGCAGGCAAGCCGGCGCCTACAAGATACGGTAAACTCCCGACACTGCTGTCTGGAGCCACTTATGCGCGAAGAGTTGAACCAAGGCCTGATCGACTTCCTCAAGGCCTCCCCCACCCCCTTTCATGCCACCGCCAGCCTGGTCCAGCGTCTGGAAGCGGCAGGCTATCAGCGTCTCGACGAGCGCGAGACCTGGCACACCGAGGCCAACGGTCGCTACTACGTGACCCGCAACGACTCTTCAATCATCGCCATCAGGCTCGGTCGCGCCTCGCCGCTGCTGGCCGGCATCCGCATGGTCGGCGCCCACACCGACAGCCCGTGCCTGCGGGTCAAGCCGCAGCCCGAACTGCAACGCCAGGGCTTCTGGCAACTGGGTGTCGAAGTCTACGGCGGCGCCCTGCTCGCCCCCTGGTTCGACCGCGACCTGTCGCTGGCCGGTCGCGTGACCTTCCGCCGCGACGGCAAGGTCGAAAGCCAGCTGATCGACTTCAAGGCACCGATCGCGACCATTCCCAACCTGGCGATTCACCTCAACCGTGAAGCCAACCAGGGCTGGGCGATCAACCCGCAGAACGAACTGCCACCGATCCTGGCCCAGTTCGCCGGAGACGAGCGCGTCGACTTCCGCGCCGTACTCACCGACCAGCTGGCCCGTGAACACGGCCTCAGCGCCGATGTGGTGCTCGATTACGAGTTGAGCTTCTACGACACCCAGAGTGCCGCCGTGATCGGTCTCAATGGCGACTTCATCGCCGGCGCCCGCCTGGACAACCTGCTGTCCTGCTACGCCGGCCTGCAGGCACTGCTCAACGCCGACGGCGAGGAAACCTGCGTGCTGGTCTGCAATGACCACGAGGAAGTCGGCTCCTGCTCCGCCTGCGGCGCCGACGGCCCGATGCTCGAACAGACCCTGCGCCGCCTGCTGCCGGACGGCGAAGACTATGTGCGCACGATTCAGAAATCGCTGCTGGTCTCGGCGGACAACGCTCATGGCGTACACCCCAACTACGCCGAGAAGCACGACGCCAACCACGGCCCGAAACTCAACGCCGGCCCGGTGATCAAGGTCAACAACAACCAGCGCTACGCCACCAACAGCGAAACCGCCGGCTTCTTCCGCCACCTGTGCATGGCCGAGGAAGTCCCGGTGCAGAGCTTCGTGGTGCGCAGCGACATGGGTTGCGGCTCGACCATCGGCCCGATCACTGCCAGCCACCTGGGCGTACGCACCGTGGACATCGGCCTGCCGACCTTCGCCATGCATTCGATCCGCGAACTGGCGGGCAGCCATGACCTGGCGCACCTGGTTAAGGTGTTGAGCGCGTTCTACGCCAGCCACGAACTGCCCTGAGTCCGAAGGCAACCCCCGAGCCGGACTGGTGATCGTTCCCACGCTCCGCGTGGGAACGCAGCCGGTGACGCTCTGCGTCACAGGAGCGGACACCGAGCGTCCAGAGAGACGTTCCCGCGCACAGCGTGGGAACGATCAGCGATCTCCCCCCTCTTCATCAGACTCCATCATCCGGTCTGATCACTCCTGATACACATCAACGCATCCCCAACAAAGCGACCTAGACTGAAGGTACATCCCTTCGACAAGGCCGTCGTCATGATCACATCATTCGAGTTCCACTCGATGCTCATCCCGATCCTGGGAGGCATGTTACTGCTGGCCTTGGGCTTCAACTTCCGGGAAAACCGCGCAGGTCCGCTGCTGATGTGGCTCGGCATGCTGTTGATCCTCGCGACGGTGGTCTACAAGATCCTCGCCAAACTGGCTGAATAAATGCGCGCCGCCCGAGGCTGGCGTACACTCGGTCGATCCGCATTCCGCATATGGTTGACTGCCTAGTGTTCGCCCGTCTTTTTGCCCTGCCCAGCTATCTGCTCATTTGCCTGTTGGCCCTGCTGCCCCTGGCCCCCGCCCAGGCCGTGGGCCTGCCCAGCCTGTTGGGCAGCGCCGAGAAAACCCAGCCACAACCCACCGAACCCCTGGCCCAGTCACTCGACGAAGTCATCAAGAACCTGGAGAACGACCAGCAACGCAGCAAGCTGCTGAGCGACCTGAAGAAGCTCCGCGACAGCACGAAAAAGGCCCAGCCGACCACCGAGGAAGGGGTACTGGGCCTGATCGGCAGCACCCTGGCCGACTTCGAAAAGCAGTTCACCGGCAGTGACAGTCCGCTCAATCGCTGGTCGCTGGAGTTCGACCAGGCCAAGCAGGAAATGATGGCGCTGATGCTGCCGGCCAGCGAGTGGCTGCCGATCATCTCCGCCTTTGCCCTGATCCTGCTGCTCTGGAGCTGCCTGGCCTGGGCGATGATCTGGCTCGGCCACCGGGTGCGCCTGCGCTTCGGGCTCACCGAGGAACTGCCCCAACACCCGCGTACCGTCGACCTGCTGCGTTTCGCCTTGCGCAAGCTAGGCCCGTGGATGATCGCATTGCTGATCACCGTCTACATGACCTATGCCCTGCCCTCGTCCCTGGGCAAGGACCTGGCGATGGCCCTGGCCTACGCGCTGGTGGTCGGTACCTGCTTCTCGGCGATCTGCGTGATCGCCTTCTCGCTGCTCGACGGCCCGCATCGCCATGAAGCGCTGCACATCCTGCGCCGCCGGGCCTTCCGGCCCCTTTGGCTGATCGGCAGCTTCGCCGCGTTCGGCGAGGCCTTGAGCGACCCGCGCCTGATCGCCAGCCTCGGTAGCCACCTGGCCCACACCGCCGCCACCTTCGTCAATGTGATGGCCGCCCTGTCCACCGGCTTGTTCATCCTGCGTTTCCGCCGCCCCATCGCACACCTGATCCGCAACCAGCCGTTGTCCCGGCGCCTGACCCGCCGTGCCCTGAGCGACACCATCGATATCCTCGGCAGCTTCTGGTTCGTCCCCGCACTGATCCTGGTGGCGATCTCGCTGTTCGCGACCTTTTTCTCCGCCGGCGATACCAGCACCGCCCTGCGCCAATCGCTGATCTGCACCGTGCTGGTGGTGCTGTGCATGGTGATCAATGGCCTGGTCCGCCGCCATGCCGCCAAGCCGCAGCGCGGGCACAAACGCCATGCGCTGTACTCGGAACGCCTGAAAGGCTTCTGCTACACCCTGGTGCACCTGACGGTCTGGCTGTTCTTCATCGAACTCGGCCTGCGGGTCTGGGGGATGTCGCTGATTCGCTTCACCGAGGGCGACGGCCGCGAAGTCAGTGTCCGCCTGTTCGGCCTCGGCGGTACGCTGCTTTTCGCCTGGCTGGTGTGGATCCTCGCCGACACCGCCGTGCACCACGCCCTGACCCGCTCGCGCAAGGGCCTGGCCAACGCCCGTGCGCAGACCATGATGCCGTTGATCCGCAACGTGCTGTTCGTGGCGATCTTCATCATCGCCCTGATCGTCGCCCTGGCAAACATGGGCATGAACGTCACGCCCCTGCTGGCCGGTGCCGGCGTGATCGGTCTGGCCATCGGTTTCGGTGCCCAGTCGCTGGTGGCGGACCTGATCACCGGCCTGTTCATCATCATCGAGGACTCCCTGGCCATCGACGACTACGTGGACGTTGGCGGCCACCTCGGCACCGTCGAGGGCCTGACCATCCGCACCGTTCGGCTGCGCGACATCGACGGCATCGTCCACACCATCCCGTTCAGCGAGATCAAGAGCATCAAGAACTACTCGCGGGAGTTCGGCTACGCGATCTTCCGGGTCGCGATCCCCTACAACATGGCGATCGACGATGCGATCAAGCTGATGCGCGACGTCGGGCAGAAGATGCGTACCGATCCGTTGCAGCGGCGCAACATCTGGTCGCCCCTGGAAATCCAGGGCGTGGAGAGCTTCGAGTCCGGCAGCGCGATCCTGCGTGCGCGCTTCAAGACCGCGCCGATCAAGCAGTGGGAAGTGTCGCGGGCATTCAACCTGGCACTGAAACGGACCATGGACGAGTCCGGCCTCGACCTGGCGACCCCACGCCTGAGCGTGCAGGTGGTGACGGCCGGTGGTGGCGAACAGAAGGAATAGCCAGATAATGCCAAGCCTGCCTGCAGGGCGTGCAGACTGTTATGGCTTGCGGGCTTTTGTGGCGAGCGGGCTTGCCCGCGTTGGGGGCAAAGCCCCCCAAATCAGCCTACCCGGTACATCAGGTCGATTAGCGCGTCAGGTTTTGCGACTGCTGTGCAGTCGAGCGCGGGCAAGCCCGCTCGCCACAACAGCTCGTCTGCCACAAAAGCTCGTTTCTCACAAAAGCCCGCTCGCCACGACAGCCCATTCGTCATCGGCAGCTAAACCACATCCACGCCTACATGGATCGCATCATGCCGCCAGAACTCCAGGTCGCAGTCGATCAGGCGCTGGTGCTGATCGTAGTTGACCCGGGCGATCCGCAAGCCCGGGCTGCCGGAAGACACCCGCAACGCCGCGGCGGCCTCCTGCGGCAGTGAGGTCGGTACGATTTCGAAGCGCACCCGCCCGTAGTGCAGGTCGTAGTGCCGGGCATACAGCTCGGTGATCGACTGGTTCAGGTCGAACTCCAGGATCCCCGGGAAGTACTGCGGGTTGAGGTAATGCTCGACATACAGTACCTGCCGCTCATCGATCCGCCGCACCCGGCAGATCTGGATCACGCTCGACAGCGCCGGCAGCTGCAACCAGTCGCACACCGCCGCCGACGCCGGCTGCAAGCGCGCCGACAGCACCTGGGTGGACGGTACCCGCCCCTGAGCGCTGACCATTGCGTGAAAGTGACTGCGCTGCATCAGGTTGTAGGCCAGCCGCGGCGGCGAGACGAACCAGCCCCGCCGCTCCTCACGGTAGATCAACCCCTGGGCTTCCAACTGCAGCAGCGCCTCGCGCACGGTAATCCGGGTGGTGCTGAACAGTTCGCTGAGCTTGCGCTCGGCCGGCAGCTTGCTGCCCCCAGGCAAAAGCCCGTGCTCGATCTGCTCATGGAGCGCCAGCCCGATGGCTGTCACCGCCTTTGGTGCCTCTTCGCGCATCAACGTTACCTATCTGGACTAGTCCAGCACTATTTCAGGGCAAAACCGTGCAGCGCCACGGTCTCCGGTTGCAGCACCCAGCCTAGGCAATGCACATGACTGATATGTGACAAAGCGACGAAACGGTGCACTGGAACGGCCGTCCAACAACCATTTAGCCGTTAAATATCAGCTAGTTACAAATGGTCTACGCTTAATTCGGCGGTCACGGGTGCCACCGGAAAAAAACCTTGCAGGACTGATGCCGACATCAAAGTGTCATCCAGCAGGCTTAAATTGGCTCAGGTATTGCTGACCTAGACCAAACGTCCAACCGCCGCACTACGCATATAAAAACTGTCGATCAAGATCTTCGCGTTGAAAAACGCCCAAAGGAGCTTCGGATGAAACAGCTTTTCCTGGCATCACTGTTAGGTTCGACCATCGCCCTGTGCACCAGCGCCATGGCCGCCGATACCGACTTGCAGGCCCTGGAGGCCGCCGCCAAGAAAGAAGGCGCCGTCAACAGCGTGGGCATGCCCGACGACTGGGCCAACTGGGCCGGTACCTGGAAGGACCTGAGCGACAAGTACGGCCTCAAGCACATCGACACCGACATGAGCTCGGCCCAGGAGATCGCCAAGTTCGCCGCCGAGAAAGACAACGCCAGCGCCGATATCGGCGACGTCGGCGCGGCCTTCGGCCCGATCGCGACCAAGCAGGGCGTGACCCAGCCCTACAAGCCGAGCACCTGGGAACAGGTTCCGGCCTGGGCCAAGGACAAGGACGGCAACTGGGCGCTGGCCTACACCGGCACCATCGCCTTCATCGTCAACAAGAAGCTGCTGCACGGTTCCGAAGTTCCCAAGAGCTGGGCTGACCTGAAGACCGGCAAGTACAAGGTTTCCATCGGTGACGTGAGCACCGCCGCCCAGGCCGCCAACGGCGTGCTCGCCGCGGCACTGGCCAACGGTGGCGACGAGAAGAACCTCCAGCCGGCACTGCTGCTGTTCGCCGATATCGCCAAGCAAAGCCGCCTGTCGCTCGCCAACCCGACCATCGCCACCATGGAAAAGGGTGAAGTGGAAGTCGGCGTGGTCTGGGATTTCAACGGCCTGAGCTACAAGGCCAAGATGGCCAACCCCGACGACTACGTCGTGCTGATCCCATCCGACGGCTCGGTGATCTCCGGCTACACCACCATCATCAACAAGTACGCCAAGCATCCGAACGCGGCCAAGCTGGCGCGCGAGTACATCTTCAGCGATGCCGGCCAGATCAACCTGGCCCGTGGCAATGCCCGTCCGATCCGCGCCGAGCACCTGAAGCTGCCGGAAGACGTGAAGGCCAAGCTGCTGCCTAACGAGCAGTACAAGCACGTCACCCCGATCAAGGATGCCGACGCCTGGGAGAAGACCTCCAAGGCACTGCCGCAGAAGTGGCAGGAAGAAGTCATCATCAACATGCAGTAACGCTCCAGCCCCACTGGAAGCGGGCTTTTGTGGGAGCCGGCGGTGCGGCGCCCACGGAGTTCCGCTTCCACAGGGGATCGATTGATACCCCCACTGACCGAGACCTGGCTTATGCAGCACAACGTCATCCTGGTCGTGCTCGATGGCCTGAACCACGAGGTCGCCCGGCACGCCATGGGCCATCTCCAGGCTTACGCAGGCGCAGGACGCGCAGCGCTGTACAAACTGGAATGCGAGTTGCCCTCGCTCTCGAGACCGCTCTACGAATGCATTCTGACCGGTGTCGCACCGATCCACAGCGGCATCGTGCACAACCACGTCACGCGCCTTTCCAACCAGCGCAGCGTGTTCCACTACGCCCGCGACGCCGGTCTGCGGACCGCCGCAGCGGCCTATCACTGGGTCAGCGAGCTGTACAACCGCTCGCCCTTCGTCGCCGCCCGTGATCGCCATACCCACAACGAAAGCCTGCCGATCCAGCACGGGCATTTCTACTGGATGGACCACTACCCCGACTCCCACCTGTTCGCCGACGCCGAAAGCCTGCGCCTGCAACACGCGCCGAACTTCCTGCTGGTGCACCCGATGAACATCGACGACGCCGGCCACAAGCACGGCCTGGACAGTCCGCAATATCGCAACAGCGCACGCTCGGCCGACATCATCCTCGCCGACTACCTGCAAGGCTGGCTCGATGCCGGCTATCAGGTGCTGGTGACCGCCGACCACGGCATGAACAACGACCGCTCGCACAACGGCCTGCTGGCCGAGGAGCGCGAGGTGCCGCTGTTCGTCCTCGGCGACGCCTTCAGTTTCAAACCCGATGCCGCGCCCCGGCAGACCGAGCTGTGCGGCACGATCTGCGAACTGCTGGGCGTTCACCACGACAAACCTGTATGCCGGGAGCTGTTGAAGTGAATTCAATCACCCGTGGCAAATGGCTCGCCCTGCTCTGCCTGGCACCTTTCGCCCTGTTCTTCATCGTGTTCGAGATCGCCCCGCTGGCCTGGGTGCTGATCAACAGCCTGCAGTCGGAAGACGACGGCTGGGGGCTGGCCAACTTCAACAAGATCTTCGCGTCGAAGTTCTACCTGCAGGCGATCCAGTACAGCCTGGAGATCAGTTTCTGGTCGAGCGTGTTCGGCATGCTGATCGCCCTGCTCGGCGCCTATTCGCTGCGCCGGGTCGACTCGCGCCTGCGCGACTTCGTCAACGCCTTCGCCAACATGACCAGCAACTTCGCCGGCGTGCCGCTGGCGTTCGCGTTCATCATCCTGCTGGGCTTCAACGGCACCATCACCCTCCTGCTGAAACAGGCCGGGATCATCCAGGACTTCAACCTGTACTCCAAGACCGGGCTGATCATCCTCTACACCTACTTCCAGATTCCCCTGGGCGTGCTGCTGCTCTACCCGGCCTTCGACGCCCTGCGCGAAGACTGGCGCGAATCCGCCGCGCTGCTCGGCGCCGATGCCTGGCAATTCTGGCGGCACATCGGCCTGCCGGTGCTGACCCCGGCGCTGCTGGGTACCTTCGTGATCCTGCTGGCCAACGCCCTCGGCGCCTACGCCACGGTGTACGCGCTGACCACCGGCAACTTCAACGTGCTGCCGATCCGGATCGCGGCGATGGTGTCCGGCGACATCAGCCTCGATCCGAACATGGCCAGTGCACTGGCGGTGATCCTGGTCGGCCTGATGACCTTCGTCACCATCATTCATCAATGGCTGTTGAAAAGGAGCCACCATGTCGCGCGCTGAAACCGGCTCCGCCAGCCTCTACCACCGCGTGGTGGTCTACCTGCTGTTCCTGATCCTGCTGCTGCCACTGCTCGGGACCTTCGTCTACTCCATCGCCAGCAGCTGGTCGGCGACCGTCCTGCCCAGCGGGTTCACCTTCAAGTGGTACCTGCAACTGTGGAGCGACCCGCGCTTTCTCAGCGCGTTCGGCCAGTCGCTGATCGTCTGCATCGGCTCGCTGGTGCTGTCGGTGGTGCTGATCCTGCCGCTGCTGTTCGTGGTGCACTACCATTTCCCTCGGCTCGACGCGCTGATGAACATCCTGATCCTGCTGCCCTTCGCCGTACCGCCGGTGGTGTCCTCGGTCGGGCTGCTGCAACTGTACGGCTCCGGGCCGTTCGCCATGGTCGGCACGCCGTGGATCCTGATCGGCTGCTACTTCACCGTGGCCCTGCCGTTCATGTACCGGGCGATCACCAACAATCTGCAGGCGATCAACCTGCGCGACCTGATGGACGCCGCCCACCTGCTCGGTGCGAGCACCTGGCAGGCGGCGTTCCTGGTGGTACTGCCGAACCTGCGCAAGGGCCTGATGGTCGCCTTGCTGCTGTCGTTCTCGTTCCTGTTCGGCGAGTTCGTGTTCGCCAACATCCTGGTCGGCACCCGCTACGAAACCCTGCAGGTGTACCTGAACAACATGCGCAACAGCAGCGGCCACTTCACCAGTGCCCTGGTGATCTCCTACTTCCTCTTCGTCCTGGTCCTGACCTGGGTCGCCAATCGTTTGAACAAGGACAAAAGCCAATGAGCTTCATCAGTGTCCAGAACCTGAAAAAGACCTACGCCGGCACCACGGTGTTCAGCGACATCAACTGCGAGATCGCCAAGGGTGAGTTCATCACCCTGCTCGGCCCTTCCGGCTGCGGCAAATCCACCCTGCTGCGCTGCATCGCCGGCCTGACCCCGGTGGACAGCGGCAAGATCCTCCTCGACGGCCAGGACATCGTGCCGTTGAGCCCGCAGAAACGCGCGATCGGCATGGTGTTCCAGAGCTACGCACTGTTCCCCAACATGACCGTGGAGCAGAACGTCGCCTTCGGCCTGAAGATGCAGAAGGTCAATGCCGACGACAGCCACAAGCGGGTCATGGAAGCCCTCAGGCTGGTGGAACTGCATGACTTCGCCGCCCGCTATCCGCACCAGTTGTCCGGCGGCCAGTGCCAGCGCGTGGCCCTGGCCCGCTCGCTGGTGACCCGCCCGCGCCTGCTGCTGCTCGACGAACCGCTGTCGGCCCTCGATGCACGGATTCGCAAGCACCTGCGCGAGCAGATCCGCGCGATCCAGCGCGAATTGGGACTGACCACGATCTTCGTCACCCACGACCAGGAAGAAGCCCTGACCATGAGTGACCGGATCTTCCTGATGAACCAGGGCCAGATCGTCCAAAGCGGCGACGCCGAATCGCTCTACACCGCGCCGGTGGACGTGTTCGCCGCCGGGTTCATCGGCAACTACAACCTGCTCGATGCCGAAGCTGCCAGCCGCCTGCTGCAACGGCCGGTCAGCAGCCGCATCGCGATTCGCCCGGAAGCCATCGTGCTGCACACCGAAGGCGAACTGGACGCGCTGATCCGCGGCCACAGCCTGCTGGGCAACGTCATTCGCTACCGGATCGAAGCCCGTGGCGTCGAACTGCTGGTGGACGTGCTCAACCGCTCGGCCGCCGACCTGCATCCCGATGGCCGGCGCCTGGCCCTGTCCATCGATCCGGCGGCCCTTTGTGAGGTAGCCTGATGCCCCGTTTGAAGCGTGTCCTTCTGAAGAGAGAGCTGCACTGATGGCCCTGGCAATTTTTGATCTGGATGAAACCCTGATTCACGGCGACTGCGCGACGCTCTGGAGCGAGCAGATGGGGCGCCTGGGCTGGGTCGATCCGGAATCGTTCATGCGCCGCAACAACGAACTGATGGACGCCTACAGCCGGGGCGAGCTGGCCATGGAGGAGTTCATGCTGTTCAGCCTGGAACCCATGGCCGGACGGACTCCCGAGGAAATCGAGCACCTGGTCGAGCCGTGGGTCGAGGACGTGATCGAACCGCTGATCTACAGCGATGCCTGCAAGGCGATTGCCGACCACCGTGCGGCCGGCGACCGGATCCTGGTGATCTCCGCCTCGGGCACCCACCTGGTCAAGCCGATCGCCGAGCGCCTGGGCATCGACGAGGTACTGGGTATCGAGTTGGAAGTGCTGCACGGCGTCTACAGCGGCCAGACCACTGGCATCCTGACCTACCGCGAAGGCAAGATCACCCGCCTGCTGGAATGGCTCGACGCCGAAGGGGAAAACCTCGAGGGCGCAAGTTTCTATTCCGACTCGCGCAACGACTTGCCGCTGCTGCTCAAGGTCGACCACCCGCACGTGGTGAATCCGGACCCGGTGTTGCGTGAGCAGGCGGAAAAGGCCGGCTGGCCGATCCACGCCTGGGACTGAGGCAGGCCGTTGGGCCTCTTCGCGGGTAAACCCGTCGCCTACAGAGTCACGTCGTATTCGGAACTGGTTTACGACGCCATCCTGCAGGAGCCGGGCTTGCCCGCGAAGGGGCCGAGAACCAAGGCTGCAGAACCACTCAGGCCAATGGCTCGCGCCGAAACAGAACAATCTCCTCCTGATAGGAGTCCAGTGCATAGATCCTGACCCCGTTGGCATTGAGGAAAACCGGTTCCAGGTAATCATTCGGGCTGGGAGCGGGATCAGGCCCGGGTTCCGCCTCATACTTGCCGCTGAATAATCGCAAGCCCCCAAACCCCGGCGTGTTTGAGCCATAAATGGAGATGGTCGTCTTGGGGTATCCGTTCATATCGCCTATTTTCACGATATTCGGTGCGATCGCCTCGGCTCCCGGAAACAGCATCTGTGGATATTCGGGTGCCGCCGAAGCGCTGTAATACTCGAAGGCCGACGTATCCCCCCTGGCAAAGACCACGGCCGTAAGGTAATTGTTCGGATCCGGTGAGCCAAAGACCACCCGCCCTGCCGAAGGCATCTCCACGGACGCCCCCTCGGCATCCGTCACGTTCGGCACCCTGCCACTGAGGCTGTCGGCCAGGGTATTCTGGGCGACGTCGACCCTCGCCGAATGCCTCAGATAACCACCACGCAAAGGCTGTATGTAGTAGATGTAGTAGCGACTGACACTGCCCGTGTGGAATTTCACGTATGACCTGTGCGGTGGCCTGGGCTGCCATATCCACTCCGGACTTCCCGGCTTGTTCACTCCGATGCCTTCCTGGTAGAAAACCAGCTCCTGCTGCCCCTTGGAAACACCATAAAGCTCGATTCTACTCGCCCAGTCAGCAAAGGTTTGTGCAGGAATGATGACCTTCTTCTGCTCGGCCTCGGTCATCAGGCCAGTATAAAAAACGCCTTCCACCCGTACGCTGTACGACTCGTAGTAATCCAGCTCACCTTCGGAAAACTGCACGGCCCGGCCCAGTGGTCCGGGATTGTTCACGAACCAGCCACTTACCGGCTTGTCCCTTTTGCTCATTGCACACCTCCAGCAAGATTTTCATGGTCTTACCAGGGGATTGCAGAAACTGAATGCAACCCGTCTCGGGGAATGGAAACGTCGCTGATCCCGGAGTGAGTCCATTGCACGCCTGTTTCGGATACCTGCCTACTGTCAGAAATGACAGGTCTGGAGGCCGTATGTCGGTTTACGCCGGGACAGTCTTGCGCAAAGGACAAAAAGAAATGAGCGCAGGACCTGCGCTCATCGAGGAGAGGGAAGCCGCCGCCAGCACTAGACCAGCGTTTCGTCGATCACCAGCACCAACTTGCCCGCCACCTGGTTACCGGCCAATTCGACGAAAGCCGATTCGGCATCGCTGATCGGGAACACCTTGGCCAGTTGCGGGCTCAGGCGCTTGTCGGCGAACAGCGGCCAGACATGCTGGTTCAGGTCGCTGAGCAGATCGGCCTTGAATTGCGCATCGCGGCTGCGCAGGGTCGAACCAAGCAACTGGATCCGCTTGGCAAGAATCTTCGCCAGGTCGAGCTGGGTTTCGCGCCCGCCCATCAGGCCGATCAGCACCCACCGCCCGTCAGCTGACAAAAGTTTCACGTTGAGTGCCGCGTAGTTCGCACCCACCGGATCGAGGATCACGTCGAAGGGCCCGAAGTCATTCAGGCTGTCGATATCGTCGCCACGAATCGCCCCGCCCTGGGCACCCAGGGCCTCGCAATAGGCCAGCCGATCCGCCGAACCGACACTGACCCAGCAGGGGTTGCCGAAGGCCTTGCACAGCTGGATCGCCGCCGAACCAACGCCACTGGCTCCGGCATGCAGCAGCACCTTTTCGCCCGGCTTGAGCCCCGCCAGCTGGAACAGGTTCAGCCAGGCCGTGGCGTAGACCTCAGGCAGCGCGGCCGCTTCGACCAGGCTCAAGCCTTCCGGCACCGGCAACACATGGCGCCCGTCGACCACCACTTCCTCGGCCATGCCACCACCGGCGAGCAGCGCACAGACCCG
This sequence comes from Pseudomonas vanderleydeniana, assembly GCF_014268755.2. Classification (NCBI taxonomy): domain Bacteria; kingdom Pseudomonadati; phylum Pseudomonadota; class Gammaproteobacteria; order Pseudomonadales; family Pseudomonadaceae; genus Pseudomonas; species Pseudomonas vanderleydeniana. The sequence continues at coordinate 5,679,900 of NZ_CP077093.1, forward strand.
GTCACCCACCTGCCAGGAAGAACCGGCGCCCACTTCGACGATCACCCCGGAGCACTCCAGGCCCAGCGCCTGGCTGGCTCCCGGCGGCGGCGGATAGAGCCCGGCCTTCTGCAACAGATCGGCCCGGTTGAGCCCGGCAGCGGCGACGCGAATGCGCACTTGCCCCACGTCACAGACCGTATTCGGCTGTTCCAGCCACTCCACTTGACCTTCAACGCCTTGCAATGCCTTCACAGTGCCTCCATAGTGAGTCTGGACTGAGCCCGGAGCTGTAGCACCGGGCTTTCTTGCATTATGCGACCGGTCCGCGGCACGTGCGAAACCCCAGCTGGCGGTTTTGACACTCAGTCCCACGGAACCGGCGACTTTAAAGACGGCCTAATATGCGTGATCAATTGTCCCCGCGTCGACTCAGCATGAAGCATTTGTTCCCTGGCACTGCACTTGCCCTTTTCATCGGCCTTGGCGTTTCCACGTTCTCGGGCAACACGTTCGCAGCCAACAGCTGGGACAATCTTCAGCCCGACCGTGACGAGGTGATTGCCAGCCTGAACGTCGTCGAGTTGCTCAAGCGCCACCACTACAGCAAGCCGCCGCTCGACAACGCGCGCTCGGTGATCATCTACGACAGCTACATCAAGCTGCTCGACCCGTCGCGCAGCTACTTCCTGGCCAGCGACATCGCCGAGTTCGACAAGTGGAAGACCCAGTTCGGCGACTTCCTCAAGAGCGGCGACCTCAATGCCGGCTTCACCATCTACAAGCGCTACCTGGATCGGGTCAAGGGCCGCCTGGACTTCGCCCTGGCCGAGCTGAACAAGGGCGTCGACAAGATCGACTTCACCACCCGCGAGACCCTGCTGATCGATCGCAAGGACGCACCGTGGCTCAAGAGCACCGCCGAACTCGACGACCTGTGGCGCAAGCGCGTCAAGGACGAGGTCCTGCGCCTGAAGATCGCCGGCAAGGAGCCCAAGGCGATCCAGGAACTGCTGGTCAAGCGCTACAAGAACCAGCTGGCCCGCCTGGACCAGACCCGCGCCGAGGATATTTTCCAGGCCTACATCAACACCTTCGCGATGTCCTACGACCCGCACACCAACTATCTGTCTCCTGATAGCGCGGAAAACTTCGACATCAACATGAGCCTGTCCCTCGAGGGCATCGGCGCCGTGCTGCAAAGCGACAACGACCAGGTCAAGGTCGTACGCCTGGTGCCGTCGGGCCCGGCCGACAAGACCAAGCAGGTCGCCCCGTCCGACAAGATCATCGGTGTCGCCCAGGGCGACAAGGAAATGGTCGACGTGGTCGGCTGGCGCCTGGACGAAGTGGTCAAGCTGATCCGTGGTCCGAAGGGCTCCGTGGTCCGCCTGGAAGTCATCCCGGCCAGCAACGCGCCGAACGACCAGACCAGCAAGATCGTCTCCATCACCCGCGAGTCGGTGAAGCTGGAAGACCAGGCGGCGAGCAAGTCGATCCTGCACCTGAAACAGGATGGCAAGGACTACAAGCTCGGAGTGATCGATATCCCGGCCTTCTACCTGGACTTCAAGGCGTTCCGCGCCGGCGATCCGAACTACAAGAGCACCACCCGCGACGTGAAGAAACTGCTGGGCGAGCTGCAGAAGGAAGGCGTCGACGGCGTGGTCATCGATCTGCGCAACAACGGCGGCGGTTCCCTGCAGGAAGCCACCGAGCTGACCAGCCTGTTCATCGACAAGGGCCCGACCGTGCTGGTGCGTAACGCCGACGGCAAGGTCGACGTGCTCGAGGACGAGAACCCCGGCGCGTTCTACAAGGGCCCGATGGCGCTGCTGGTCAACCGCCTGTCGGCCTCGGCCTCGGAGATTTTCGCCGGCGCCATGCAGGACTACCATCGTGCGCTGATCATCGGGGGCCAGACCTTCGGCAAGGGCACCGTGCAGACCATCCAGCCGCTCAACCATGGCGAACTGAAGCTGACCCTGGCCAAGTTCTACCGGGTTTCCGGGCAGAGCACCCAGCATCAGGGCGTCCTGCCGGACGTGGACTTCCCGTCGATCATCGACACCAAGGAAATCGGCGAGAGCGCGCTGCCCGAAGCCATGCCGTGGGACACCATCCGTCCTTCGATCAAGCCGGCGGTGGACCCGTTCAAGCCATTCCTGGCCCAGCTCAAGGCCGACCACGAGGCCCGCGCGGCGAAGGATGCGGAGTTCATCTTCATCCGCGACAAGCTGGCCCTGGCCGAGAAGCTGCTGAAGGAAAAGACCGTGAGCCTGAACGAGGCCGAGCGTCGCGCCCAGCGCGCCGACATCGACGCCAAGCAACTGGCCATGGAAAACGCCCGCCGCAAGGCCAAGGGCGAGGACGCGCTCAAGGAACTCAAGAAAGAGGACGAGGACGCGCTGCCACCTGACCCGGACAAGAAAACCAAGCCGGAAGACGACGCCTACCTGAGTGAAACCGGGCGTATCCTGCTGGACTACCTGCGTCTGAATACGGCGGTGGCCAAGCACTGAAAGGTGATAGCAATTTAATGTGATTGCTCTTCGGAGCGTCATCAAACAGTCATCATTCTGTCGTGAAATAAAGGACTGGACGCGTCTCCTGAACCGGGGGAACGCCTCCGGTCCTTTTTTTTCGACAGAGACTGCCATGACCATGACCGAACAGCTGAACGCCTTGAGTTCAATCCTGGCTCAGAATGGTCTGCACAGCCTGTTCCAACCCATCATTTCGCTGTCCGAAAGACGCATCGTCGGCTATGAGGCGCTCAGTCGCGGACCGTCCAACAGCCCGCTGCACTCGCCCATCAGCCTGTTCGCGGTGGCCCGCCAGGCCGGCCGCCTGAGCGAGCTGGAAATGGCCTGCCGGCTGAGTGCCTGTCGCCGGTTCAGCGAGCAGAAGCTGCCCGGCAAGCTGTTCCTCAACGTTTCCCCCGAATCCCTGCTGGAACCGAGCCACCCTCCGGGACGAACCCTGCAATGGCTGCAGGACTTCGGCATCGACCCCAGCAACGTGGTCATCGAACTGACCGAACAAACCCCCACCGACGATTTCCAACTGCTGCAGAACGCCCTGCATCACTACCGCGACATGGGCTTCTCGATTGCCCTGGATGACCTCGGGGCAGGCTATTCCAGCCTGCGCCTGTGGTCGGAGCTGCGTCCGGACTACGTGAAGATCGACCGGCACTTCATCGACGGCATCCACCAGGATGGCCTCAAGCGCGAATTCGTCGGTTCCATCCTGCAGATCGCCAAGGCCTCGCGGGCCCAGGTGATCGCCGAAGGCATCGAGCTGCCGGAGGAATTGGCGGTATTGACCGAGATGGGCGTCGACCTGGTCCAGGGCTACCTGCTCTGCCGGCCACAGGAAACCCCACCGCTGGACGCCCATGCCCTGCTGCCCAAGCTGGAAAACACCTCCATCGCCCTGAGCGAGGACGGCAGCGACCTCAGTGCCCTGCTCATCGAGCAGCCGGCCGTGGCCCAGGACACCGCCACGGCCGCCGTGCTGGAAGCCTTCCGGCGCCAGGCCAACCTCAACTCGCTGGCCGTGCTGGACGAACAGGGCCGCCCCTGCGGCATCGTCCACCGGCACTCGCTGTCGGATGCACTGCTCAAGCCGTTCGCCACCGACCTGTTCGCCCGCAAGCCGATCAGCCGGCTGATGAGCGATGACTTCCTGGCGGTGGAATCGAGCCAGTCGCTGCAACAAGTCAGCCGGCTGCTGACCAGCCGCGCAAGGCAGCGTATCGAGGAAGACTTCATCATCACCCACAATGGCTGCTACGTCGGACTGGGGCGGGTGATCGACGTGCTGAAACTGATTACCGAACTGAAGATCCAGCAGGCCCGCTACGCCAATCCCCTGACCCTGCTGCCCGGCAACGTGCCGATCCAGCAGTGCCTGACGCGCCTGCTGCAACAGCAACGCGAAGCGATGATCTGCTACGTGGATATCGACAGTTTCAAGCCCTTCAACGATATCTACGGCTACGGCCGCGGTGATGAAGTGCTGTTGTGTCTGGCGCAGTGCCTGAACGAACGGGTCGATCCCAGCCGCGATTTCGTCGGCCACATCGGTGGGGATGACTTCCTGCTGGTGCTGGGTTCGGGTGATTGGCAGAAACGCCTGGATCACCTGGTCGATGACTTCCAGAACCAGTGCCGACGCTTCTATCGCGCCGAACACCTGGAAGCCGGCTGTTTCATCGCCTCGAATCGCCAGGGCCAGCGCCAGGAGTTTCCGCTGCTGTCCCTGTCCATCGGCGCGGTGCACCTGAAGCCGATATCCTGCGGGCTGCTGGACGCCAGCCAGTTGGCGGAGCTGGCCTCACAGGCCAAGCATCACGCCAAGAATGTGCCGGGTTCGAGCATTCATGTCATCGACAGCAGCGAAATCATCTCGCTCGACGACAGCGCCTGATCCGAATCGCGGATCTCAGGCCTCGGCCGACTCGGGATAGTCGTATTCGAACACCCGCACCACTTCCGAGGCGTGCCAGGAGGCTGCCGCCACCCCGTCGGACGGGCCGGAGAACCGCCCCAGGCGCTCGACACACTCGAAGAAGCCGGTGCGCGGCAGGCGGCTGGCTCCCTGGCTGATCACCAGTGAACTGCGCAGCGGCTGCTCGGCCCGGGCATCGAGGGCCGCCAGGTGCTCCAGCGCAGCCGTCAGGGTCTGCATGGCCGGGCTGGGCAACTGCAGACGCTCGAGCAACGCCCGATAGGTCAGCAGGTGCCGTTGCCGACGGGCCTGGTCGAGTTCCACCAACAAGCCATCCCAATGCTGACGACTGATCCGCACGCTCACGATGCATCCCTCCACCCGGCGACACCCAGCTCCCAGGCCAGGCTGCGGCGAATCGCAGCATCCGGCTCACGTTCACCGCTCTCGATCAGCCCCAGGTACGAAGGGCTGATGCCGACGGCCCGGGCCAATACCTCGATCGCCAGGCCCTTGGCTTCACGCAGCACGCGCAATTGATCGAAACCGGGCAGCTCGGCGACCGGCTCCACAGGCGCTTCAGGGGACGTTGGCGGGGGTTGCTGGCTGCGCAAGCCGGCAGCCTTGAGAAGACTTTGGTACTGAGCCCAGGGGAGAACCGCATACTCCGGTTCGCCATCACGTGTAATTATTTGAAGATCCATTACTACACCCCGTAGGACGATTACACATAGCGAGTCAGCGCTTTCCTAGTAGCTTCATATTAACAGCCACCAGGGTCGCTAGGGTGCTTGATCTTCGAACCGGGAGATTTGGATCAATTTTTATCGTTGCGTTCGAGCCGCAGTTGCTCCGGGGTGTCCGGCAGACGCTCGACCACCACCAGGTGTTCCGGCACCTGGCGCTCACGCCAGGCGCGGAATGCATTCAACTCCTGGTCCAGGGCGTTCATCACCCAGGCCAGCACCGCGATGTCGTCGAGCATGCCGAACACCGGGATGAAATCCGGGATCGCATCGATCGGACTGAGGAAATACATCAGGCCCGCCACGACGATGACCATCGACTTGGCGCTGACCGCGCGGTACTCACCCCGCCAGTAGGCCAGGCAGAGAACCTGCAGGAGCTTCAGGTCTTCCTTGAGCTTGCCCAGCCGCCCGCCTTCGCGAGCGCCCTTGCTCGCCACCGCGAACAGTAAAGTGGGCAGCCGCCCACGGGCCAGCAGCCGTTGGGCCAGGGGCAGGAAGCGGGAGAAATTCCAAGGTGCCTTCATCTTCACTCCAACGATCGGACGCACAAGGTTATCCACACAAATTGTGGATAACCTTGTGAACAGAGCCGTATTTCACAGCTGAAAGCCCCGTCACACAAGGGCCCGAGTCAGATCGGGCGTTTTTTACTCACTAAAAAAACCCATCATTTCATTGACTTGGTGCCAGTCTAGGGACAGGCCGATTAGCTCAATGTTAAGACTGTCGTGGGCAGTGTACGTTCGCTTTGTTGCAACCCAGCATGTCGCAGAAACAACAACGCCCCGCAGAACGGGGCGTTGTGGCAAGACAGTCGAAGGATTACTTCGCTGCTTTCTCGGCGGCTTTGCCGGCAGGCTTGGCTGCTGGAGCTTCCGCGTCGTCGGCCTTGGCCGGGTCCTTGATCGCCAGCAGTTCCAGGTCGAACACCAGCACCGAGTTGGCCGGGATCGCCGGGCTCGGGCTCTGGGCGCCGTAGGCCAGGTCGGACGGGATGTACAGCTTGTACTTCTCGCCAACGTGCATCAGTTGCAGGCCTTCGACCCAGCCAGGAATCACGCCGCTGACCGGCAGGTCGATCGGGCTGCCACGATCCACGGAACTGTCGAAAGTGGTGCCGTTGGTGAGCTTGCCGGTGTAGTGAACGGTCACGACATCGGTCGGCTTGGGCTGCGGGCCATCGGCTTTCTTCACGACTTCATACTGCAGGCCGGAAGCAGTGGTCACGACGCCAGGCTTCTTGCCGTTTTCCTCGAGGAACTTCTTGCCGGCAGCGGCCGACTCCTCGCTCAGCTTGGCCATGCGCTCTTCGGCACGCTTCTGCAGCGCGGCGAATGCCTCGACCAGCTCTTCATCCTTGAGCTTCTGCTCTTTCTTGCCGATAGCATCCTCGATGCCCTGGGCCACGGCCTTGGAATCCAGGTCATCCATGCCTTCCTGGGCCAGGCTCTTGCCCATGTTCAGGCCGATACCGTAGGAAGCTTTTTGCGCCGGGGTTTTCAGCTCTACGCTGGAGTGCGAGTCGCAGCCCGCGAGTACCAGGCTAACCAGGGCCACCGCCGCCGCCAACCGATGCTGTTTCATGCTATTTCCTTGTTCATGCGCCTAAGGGGCATTCGAATAAAGTCGCGAGCTTATCAGGCGGCCGCGACCAATGGCTACCGGGATCAGAGCCGAAAACAGCCGATAAGTTCAGGCCAGCAAAGCATTTTACACAGTGCTGACATTCTGCTTACGTCCAATGGAACCGCCTGTTCGGCGCAAGGGCCAGTATTGGCGGCCATCACGGCCACTTGATGCCTGGCAACAGCTGAGGCATAAGAACATCACCACCCGACAAGGATCGTTATCTTGCGCATTTTTTACCGTGTGTTACTGGCTCTGATACTGCTGCTTGGCCTCGGTCTTGCGGTGATCTTGTACTACATCGCCAATCCGAAATTGCCGGCATACATACCGGCCGAGCAGGTGCACTACCTGGATCAGTGGAGCACGGCCGACCGCCAGACCTTCTACTACACCCCCCAGGGCACCCAGGTGAAGGGCCTGCGCTACGAGTGGTTCACGGCCCTGGAGCTGCCCTTCTCCGAACAACGCTTCGCCACGCCGGAATACCTCGCACGCTTCGGCTTCCTGGTCGACCCCAAGCAACGGGCCACGGCGGAAAACCCCGGCAACCTGCCCGTTGGCTTCACCCGTCACCAGAACGCCGGGAGCACCGAGCAGTACCTGGATATCACCTGCGCGGCCTGCCACACCGGCGAATTGCGCTACAAGGGCCAGGCCCTGCGGATCGACGGAGGTTCGGCCCAGCATGTGCTGCCCTCCAGCGTGCCGACGGTACGCGGCGGCAGTTTCGGCCAGGCGCTCGTCGCCAGCCTCGCCGCCACCTACTACAACCCCTGGAAATTCGAACGTTTCGCCCGCCGGGTCCTGGGCAACGACTACGAAGCCAGACACGCCGAGTTGAAGGTCGCGGTGAAACAGTCCCTCGACACCTTCCTCCACGTCGCCTGGAACGATACCCATCGCGGCCTCTACCCAACGCTGGAAGGCCCGGGGCGCACGGATGCGTTCGGCCGGATCGCCAACGCCAGCTTCGGCGACGCCATCTCCGACAAGAACTACCGGGTCGCCAATGCGCCGGTGGACTACCCGCAACTGTGGGACATCTGGACCTTCGACTGGGTCCAGTGGACCGCCTCGGCCCAGCAGCCCATGGCTCGCAATATCGGCGAGGCCCTGGGCGTCGGCGCCACGCTGAACTTCTTCGACGCCAACGGCCAGCCGCTGCGCGGCGACGAGCGCTACCCCTCCAGCGTACGCGTGCGTGACCTGCACAAGATCGAGGAAACCCTGCAACGCCTCAAGCCTCCGAGCTGGCCGGAGGAGCTGTTCGGCAAGGTCGACCTGGCTCGCGCGGCGCAGGGCCGTGCGCTGTTCGCCGAAAACTGCGCCGGTTGCCACGTGCCCAGCGTGCACGAGGAAAACGGCCGTCCGGTACAACAACTCACCAGCATTCCCCTGGCCGCGATCGGTACCGACCCGAACACCGCGAACAACATCGCCGACCAGCGCTATGACCTGAGCGCGCTGCAGTGGGACCCGGCGGAACTGGCCAGGCTACCGGTGCAGTTGCATCCAAAGAGCGACCAGCCACTGGACCTGAGCCAATTGTCAGTGGCCAAGGGCCTGGCCTATGTCACGGCCTTCGTCGAAGAACAGGCCTACCGCGATGCCGGCGTGACACCCGCCGAGCGCCCGCAGCTGGACGGTTTCGGCCTGCCGATCGGCGTGCTCGAACAGCGGGCCTACAAGGCCCGGCCACTGGCCGGCGTGTGGGCCACGCCGCCGTACCTGCACAACGGCTCGGTGCCGAGCCTCTACCAGTTGCTGTCGCCGCAGGACGAACGCTCCACCACCTTCTATCGGGGCACCTTCGAATACGATCCACGCCACCTGGGCTATCGCCAGAAAGCCTTCGAGAACGGCTTCCTGTTCGACACCAAAATCAGCGGCAACCACAACAGCGGCCATGAATTCCGCGCCGGCAAGCGTGGGAATGGCGTAATCGGCCGACTGCTGCAGCCGGAGGAACGCTGGGCGTTGCTCGAATACCTGAAAGTGCTGGGCGGTCCACTGGAGCAGCAGTTGCCATGACCCCACGCCTCAACGACAAGACTGAAAGGAAGCTCCCATGCTGAAGCGACTCTGGCTGCGCCTTGGCGCATTTCTCGGCAAGAGCCTACTGCTCCTGGTCGGTCTCGGCCTGCTCGGCTGGGCCCTGGCCACCGGCTGGTATGCCTGGCGCCACAGTGGCCCGGTGCCGACCGTGGAGCAGGTGCCGGGCGATGAGGCGGCCAGGACCCAGGACATCATCCAGACCGCCGTGCGCATCGTCGACCAGCACCGCGAGGGTACCCGCTACCTGCGTGATGCCCACGCCAAGGCCCATGGCTGCGTGAATGCCGAAGTGCAGGTGCTCGGCGACCTGGGCGGCGACCTGCGCCAGGGCGTGTTCGCCGAGCCGGGCAAGACCTGGCAGGCGCTGATCCGCCTGTCCAATGGCAACGCCTATCCCCAGTTCGACAGCATCCGCGATGCCCGCGGCATGGCCATCAAGCTGCTGGACGTGCCCGGCAAGCAGTTGCTGCCAAGCCAACAGGGGCGCCACGAGCAGGACTTCGTGATGTTCAACCATCCGAACTTCTTCGTCAGCGATGTCGCCGAGTACCAGCAGAACATCGCCGCCCAGGCCGACGGCAAGAAGGTGCTGGCCTTCTTCCCCAGCTGGAATCCCACCGGCTGGCAGATCCGCCATCTGTTCATCGCCCTGGCTACCCTGGCGCCGGCGCCGAAAACTCCGATGCAGACGACCTACTTTTCCGTATCGCCCTACAAGTTCGGCAGCGCCAACGCCAAGTTCCGCGTCGCTCCCGACCCGCAGAGCTGCCCGGAATATGAGTTGCCGAAGCAGAACGAGGACCTGCCGAACTTCCTGCGCAGCGCGCTGGTCCAGCAACTGTCCACGGACCGCGTGCCGGCCTGCTTCGTGCTGCAGGTCCAGCGGCAGAACGCCAACAAGTACATGCCGATCGAGGACACCAGCATCGAATGGAAGGAAAGCGACGCGCCGTTCGAGACCGTGGCGCACATCCGCATTCCGGCGCAGGACTTCGACACGCTGGAACAGAACATCGCCTGTGACAACCAGTCATTCAGTCCGTGGCACGGTCTTGAGGCACATCGCCCGATCGGCGGCATCAACCGCCTGCGCAAGGCGGTGTATGACGCGGTCAGCGATTACCGGCACAGCCGTAACGCTGAGCGATAGCAGCAGCCTTCAGGGCGCTATCGCCAGCAAGCCGGATCCCACAGGATTTCGTAACGCTGAGCGACAAGAGCAGCCGCACGTCCCTTGTGGCGAGCGGGCTTGCCCGCGCCGGGCTGCGAAGCAGCCCTAAAATCAGGGATTGCGATACATCAGGCGGAACCCGGCGGCGGTTTTGCGACGGCTGCGCCGCCGAGCGCGGGCAAGCCCGCTCGCCACAGGGGCACCAGCCGATGCGTCTAAAAACCACGGGCACAAAAAAGCCCGCACTAGGCGGGCTTTGCGTGATGTTCTGGCGTTCAGTGGTCCAGAACATCGATATATGGCGCAGCGGACGGGACTCGAACCCGCGACCCCCGGCGTGACAGGCCGGTATTCTAACCGACTGAACTACCGCTGCGCTAAACACTGAAACGAATGGTGGGTGATGACGGGATCGAACCGCCGACCCTCTGCTTGTAAGGCAGATGCTCTCCCGGCTGAGCTAATCACCCTTCGCTTCCGGTGTGAGCGCATTATGCCACAAAAAATCCATAAAGCACTGATTTAAATAAAAAATTTTTAAATCATGGATTTTTCTACACACCAGACAGCAAAAAGCCCGCACTGGGCGGGCTTTCCGTGATGTTCTGGCGTTCAGTGGTCCAGAACATCGAATATGGCGCAGCGGACGGGACTCGAACCCGCGACCCCCGGCGTGACAGGCCGGTATTCTAACCGACTGAACTACCGCTGCGCTAAACACTGATATCGAATGGTGGGTGATGACGGGATCGAACCGCCGACCCTCTGCTTGTAAGGCAGATGCTCTCCCGGCTGAGCTAATCACCCTTCGCTTTCGGTGTGGCGCGCATTCTACGGAGCAGTCCCCACTCTGGCAAGCACTTTCTTCAATATTTTTTTCAGGCCTTCCAAAGACTTAGCAGAGGGTTGGCCTATCGGGCCACGAAGACAATAATGCCCACCTTTGTATAAAGGAGAGATTCGCCCCATGTGGTTCAAGAACCTGCTGATCTACCGCCTGACCCAGGATCTGCCTTTTGACGCCGAGGCCCTGGAGGCCGCGCTGGCGACCAAACCGGCCCGCCCCTGCGCAAGCCAGGAGTTGACCACCTATGGTTTCGTCGCGCCATTCGGCAAGGGCGAAGATGCACCGCTGGTGCATGTCAGTGGCGATTTCCTGCTGGTCTCGGCCCGCAAGGAAGAGCGCATCCTGCCAGGCAGCGTGGTACGCGACGCACTGAAGGAAAAGGTCGAGGAAATCGAGGCCGAGCAGATGCGCAAGGTCTACAAGAAGGAGCGCGACCAGCTCAAGGATGAAATCATCCAGGCCTTCCTGCCACGCGCCTTCATCCGCCGTTCGGCGACCTTCGCCGCGATCGCGCCGAAACAGGGCCTGATCCTGGTCAACTCGGCCAGCCCGAAACGCGCTGAAGACCTGCTGTCGACCCTGCGCGAAGTACTCGGCACCCTGCCGGTTCGTCCGTTGACCGTGAAGATCGCGCCAACCGCGGTGATGACCGACTGGGTCAAGACTCTCAAGGCCGCCGACAACTTCTTCGTACTCGACGAGTGCGAACTGCGCGACGTCCAGGAAGATGGCGGGATCGTGCGCTGCAAGCGCCAGGACCTGACTGGCGACGAGATCCAGCTGCACCTGAGCACCGGCAAGATGGTCACCCAACTGGCCCTGGCCTGGCAGGACAAGCTGTCCTTCGTGCTCGACGACAAGATGGTGGTCAAGCGCCTGAAGTTCGAAGACCTGCTGCAGGATCAGGCCGAACAGGACGGTGGCGACGAAGCCCTGGGCCAGCTGGATGCCAGCTTCACCCTGATGATGCTGACCTTCGGCGAGTTCCTGCCGGAACTGTTCGAGGCCCTGGGCGGCGAGGAAATCCCGCAAGGGATCTGATCGTCCCCCGACGCCCGCCGGTCTTCGGCGGGAGTGCCCCGCTAGAGTCCCATGGCGCTCAGGAAGGAGTCGATCTGTCGCTCGAATGCGGACCGATCGTAGCCGACCAGCGCCATGCGCCAGAAACCCTGCAGGTAGGTGGTGATGATCGCCGCCGTGACCTGCGGGTCCAATGAAGCCGGCAACAGCCCGCGCTCGCGATCCTGTTCCAGGCGTGCCAGGAAAATCCCCCGCACCTTCTCCAGCTCGCCCTGGACACACTCGCGCAGCTCAGGTTCGGCCAGCACTTGCTCGCTCACCATGGCCGCCACCAGGCACAACCGCGATGGCGTATCCGGAGCATCCAGGCAATCGAGCGAAACCCGAAAGAAGGCCCGGATCCCCTCGGCTGCGGTCGCCGCCTGCGCCAAGGCTTCCAGCCGCCGGCGCACCACCGTCTCGCCATAATGCTCCACGCAGGACAAGTACAGGTGCTTCTTGCTCTTGAGCGTGTTGTAGAACGAGCCCTCGCCGATCTCCATCGTCTTGAGCAGCTCGCGCAATCCGGTCTCGGTGTAGCCATGCTGCCAGAACAGCGTGGTCGCCCTGTCCAGGGCCTGCGTGTAGTTGAATGCGATTCTTCGTGCCATAGCCTTCCGCATGCAAAGTGTAGCGATCGCTACAATAACATTGACAGCGCCGATTTGCCCGATCTAAATTTGTAGCAGTCGCTACAATTAAATCTGCAATCATCGGAGTCAGACATGTCCACCCCCGCCCACGCATCCATCGCCCAGAATCGAACGACCGGTTCAACACTGACCATCCCTCCTGCCACCGAAGCCGTGACCCCGTTCGAGGTCCACGTCCCCGAGCCAGCCATCGTCGATTTGCGCCTGCGTCTGCGCCTGGCCCGCTGGCCGGATCGGGAACTGGTCGACGACTGGTCCCAGGGCGTTCCCCTGGCCGCTGCCCAGTCGCTGGTCGACCATTGGCTCAACCATTACGACTGGCGCAGGTTCGAAGCCCGCCTGAACAGCTACCCGCAATTCCGCACGCGAATCGACGGCGTGGGCATCTACTTCATCCATGCCCGCTCCCCCCACGCGAATGCCATGCCGATTCTGCTGACCCACGGCTGGCCCGGCTCAGTCGCCGAGTTCCTGAACGTGATCGATCGCCTGACCGATCCGACCCGCTTCGGTGGCCACCCCGAAAACGCCTTCCATGTGGTGATCCCGGCCATTCCCGGCTACGGCTTTTCCGACAAGCCCACGGAGCTGGGCTGGAACCCGGCGCGTATCGCACGGGCCTGGACAGTGCTGATGAACGAACGCCTGGGCTACCGGCACTGGGTCGCCCAGGGCGGCGACTGGGGCTCGGCGATTACCACGGCATTGGCCAGCCAGGCTCCGCAGGGCCTGATGGCCGCCCATGTGAACCTGCCGATGGTCGTGCCGGCGCAATTGCCCGAGAACCCGACCGAGGAAGAACGCCAGGCACTGGACGATATCGAGCTGTTCGTCAGCCAGGGCACCGGCTATGCCGACCAGATGAACACCCGGCCACAGACCATCGGCTATGCACTGAACGACTCGCCGCTGGCCCTGGCGGCCTGGATGTACGAGAAATTCTGGAACTGGACGGACAACGATGGCTTGCCGGAAGACGCACTGACCCGCGACCAGATGCTCGATGACATCTCGCTCTACTGGTTCACCGCCAGCGGCACGTCCAGCGCCCGCCTGTACTGGGAAGGCGTCGGCAGCACGATCCGCGGAGCCGACTTCTTCTCCGGCGGTCGCGCCGGTAGCGGTCGCATCGAGGTCCCGATGGGTGCCAGCCTGTTCCCCGCCGAGACCTATCGTCCACCGCGCGCCTGGGCCGAGGCGGCCTGGAGCAAGCTGTTCTACTGGAATGAAGTGGACAAGGGCGGCCATTTCGCGGCGTTCGAACAACCGCAGATCTTCGCGCAGGAGATGTGGCAGGCCTTCAGGCCGTTCCGCCAGCAGGCCGCAGGGCAATGAACCGAATCGCTCGCCGCTGCACGGCGGTGGGCGATGACGCTGCCGGACAGCGACGCCAGGGTTGGCTGGCCGCAGTCGGGGACATCGGCGAGAATGCCCGATCCATTCATCGGGATCCCGGACTGCGCGGGAATACAACAAGGAAAAGCCATGCGTGCACTGGCGGCATTGAGTCGTTTTGTCGGTAACACCTTCGCCTACTGGGTACTGATTTTCGCCGTGCTGGCGTTCCTGCTGCCCGGCTGGTTCCTCAGCCTGAAAGTCGCCATCGTGCCGTTGCTCGGTCTGGTGATGTTCGGCATGGGCCTGACCCTGAAACTCGAAGACTTCGCCGAAGTCGCGCGCCATCCCTGGCGCGTGGCCCTCGGCGTGGTCGCCCACTTCGTGATCATGCCCGGCGTGGCCTGGTTGCTGTGCCGGATCTTTCACTTGCCGGCGGAAATCGCCGTCGGAGTGATCCTGGTCGGCTGCTGCCCAAGCGGTACCGCCTCCAACGTGATGACCTGGCTGGCTCGCGGCGACCTGGCGCTGTCGGTGGCCATCGCCGCCGTCACCACCCTGCTCGCCCCGCTGCTGACTCCGGCGCTGATCTGGCTGCTGGCCTCGGCCTGGTTGCCGGTCTCGTTCGCCGACCTGTTCTGGTCGATCCTGCAGGTGGTGCTGCTGCCGATCGTGCTCGGCGTGGTTGCCCAGCGCCTGCTGGGTGAGCGGGTCCGCCATGCGGTCGAGGTGCTGCCGCTGGTGTCGGTGGTCAGCATCGTGATCATCGTCGCGGCAGTGGTTGCCGCCAGCCAGGCGAAAATCGCCGAGTCGGGCCTGCTGATCATGGCGGTGGTGATGCTGCACAACAGCTTCGGCTACCTGCTCGGCTACTTCACCGGGCGCCTGTTCAAGCTTCCGCTGGCCCAGCGCAAATCGCTGGCCCTGGAAGTCGGCATGCAGAATTCAGGGCTGGGGGCGGCACTGGCCAGCGCGCACTTCTCGCCATTGGCGGCGGTGCCGAGTGCGCTGTTCAGCGTCTGGCACAACATTTCCGGCGCACTGCTCTCGACCTGGTTCCGCAAGATGACCGACGACCAGGAGCGCAAGGCGGCCGATTGAGCGAAAGCTTGCTCCCCGGAGGGATAATGTGCACGATAATGCGCACGGCAGGGACGACCCTGCGGCTCGTTCGAGCAATCAATCCGGGGACGGCCCCATCCACCGATGGAGGTTCACATGTCCTGGATCATTCTGTTCTGCGCCGGTCTGTTTGAAATCGGCTGGGCCGTTGGCCTGAAATACACCGATGGCTTCAGCCGCCCACTCCCTACCGTACTGACCGTCGCCGCCATGGCCGTCAGCATCGGCCTGCTCGGCCTTGCCGTGAAGGAACTGCCACTGGGTACCGCCTATGCGGTGTGGACCGGTGTCGGCGCGGTGGGAACGGTCATTGCCGGGATCATCCTGTTCGGCGAGTCCATGGCCCTGGTCCGACTGGCGAGCGTGGCCCTGATCATCGCCGGGTTGATCGGCCTGAAGGTCTCCGCCTCCTGACTGAAGTGGATTGTCTGATTGCCCCCATACCTGGGCCTGACACGACTCGGTCATTGTGGGAGCCAGCAAGCCGGCTCCCACAGATTTGCGCAAACAGCCAAGTTTGTGCACTCTCCCCAAAAGGGGCGCCTTCTAGCGGCGCTCCATCCCACGCAACTGCAACACCTGCTCGCGTAGCCGCGACGGCAACGCTACGTCGGCAGCCACGGCCGGCCCGGCAAGCAGCGTCACCCGCGACCACAGACGGCGCAAGAAGCCCTTCTGCGGATCGCGACTGAAGAAACTGCCCCACAGTCCCTGCAGCGCCAGCGGGATCACCGGTACCGGGGTTTCCTCCAGCACGCGGGTCATGCCGCCCTTGAACTCGTTGATTTCGCCATCGCCGGTCAACTTGCCCTCGGGGAAGATACACACCAGCTCACCGTCCCTGAGGTACTCGGCGATCTTGCGGAAGGCCTGCTCGTAGATCTCCAGGTCCTCACCCCGCCCGGCAATCGGGATCGCGCCGGCGGTACGGAAAATGAAGTTGAGCACCGGTAGCCGGTAGATCTTGTAGTACATGACGAAACGGATCGGCCGCCGCACCGCGCCGCCGATCAACAGCGCGTCGACGAACGACACGTGGTTGCATACCAGCAGCGCCGGCCCCTCATCGGGGATCAGCTCGAGGTTGCGGTGCTCGACCCGGTACATGGAATGGCTGAGCAGCCAGATCATGAAGCGCATGCTGAACTCGGGGACGATCTTGAAGATGTAGGTGTTGACCGCGATGTTCATCAGCGACACCACCAGGAACAGCTCCGGAATCGACAGTTTCGCCACGCTCAGCAGCAGGATCGACACGATCGCCGACACCACCATGAACAGCGCGTTGAGAATGTTGTTCGCGGCAATCACCCGGGCCCGCTCGTTTTCGGCGGTGCGCGACTGAATCAGCGCGTACAGCGGCACGATGTAGAAACCGCCGAAGATCCCCAGGCCCAGAATGTCGAGCAGCACCCACCAGGCCTGGCTGTGGTGCAGCAGGGCCAACCAGTCGTTGGCCTGGACGTTCTGTGGCAGATTACCCGAATGCCACCACAGCAGCAGGCCGAACAGCGTCAGGCCGAACGAGCCGAACGGCACCAGGCCGATCTCCACCTTGCGCCCGGACAGGCGTTCGCAGAGCATGGAGCCAGCGGCGATACCCACCGAGAATACGGTGAGAATCAGCGTCACCACGCTTTCATCACCGTACATCCACTCCTTGGCATAGGCGGGAATCTGGGTCAGGTAGATCGCCCCGACGAACCAGAACCACGAGTTGCCGACGATCGAGCGCGACACCGCCGGAGTTTGCCCCAGGCCCAGGCGCAGGGTGGCCCAGGACTGGCTGAAGATGTTCCAGTCCAGCCGCAGTTCCGGACTGGCGGCGGCGGCCCGCGGGATGCCACGGCTGGCCAGGTAGCCGAGTACCGCCACCAGCACGATGGCGGCAGAGACGATCGTCGCGTAGTGCGCCGAAGACATCATGACGCCGGCGCTGATGGTCCCGGCCAGGATCGCCAGGAAGGTGCCCATCTCCACCAGGCCGTTGCCACCCACCAGTTCATCCTCGCGCAGCGCCTGGGGCAGGATCGAATACTTCACCGGCCCGAACAGCGCCGAGTGGGTGCCCATGGCGAACAGCGTCACCAGCATCAGCGACAGGTGATCGAACACGAACCCCACCGCGCCGATCGCCATGATGGCGATCTCGGCGAGCTTGATCACACGGATCAGCGAGTCCTTGGCGAACTTCTCGCCAAACTGCCCGGCCAGGGCCGAGAACAGGAAGAACGGCAGGATAAACAGCAAGGCGCAGAGGTTGACCCAGATGCCACGCTCACCGTCGATGCTCAGCTTGTAGAGAATGGCGAGGATCAGCGACTGCTTGAACACGTTGTCGTTGAACGCCCCAAGCGACTGGGTCACGAAGAACGGCAGGAAACGCCGTGTGCGCAACAGACTGAACTGTGAGGGGTGACTCATCTTCCATGGTCCTGAGTGGCGCCGAGAGCGGCTTTCTTATTGGAATGCGGATCACCGCTCCAGGCCACAACATTACCTAATCCTGAGAATTTATTTCTCGATTCCTGCGATACAGGGCGAAACGAACAGCTCTCCCCGGTAGGCCCCGCGCAGTGTGCGGGTGCCGATGATCAGCCACAGGACCGTGAGCAACCCGACCAGCAACAGGCCAAAGCCGTTGAAAAAGCCCAGGTGCAGCACACTGCCCAGTTTTAATGTGGTCAACGAATAGACCCCCAGGGGGAAGGTGAACCCCCACCAGCCAAGATTGAACGGAATGCCGCTGCGCAGGTAACGCAGGGTGATCAGCACCGCCATCAGCATCCACCAAAGGCCGAAGCCCCAGAGGATGATCCCGGCGACCAGCCCCAGTCCATTGGCGATCTCGCCGATACCCGGCAGCCCGTTGGCGGCCAATACCGCCGGCGAGTCCGCCCCCAGCAACAGCATGCCCAAGGCACCGGTACCGATCGGCCCCAGGGCCAGCCAGCTCGACGCGGCCATGTTTTCATGGGGCAGCTTGTGCAGCGCCATGCGCAACAGCAGGATGGCGAGGATGCTGAACGCCACGGGCACCGAGAAAGCCCAGAGCACGTAGCTGGTAACCAGCACCTTGAACTGCATGCCATTGTCCGCCAGGTGCGGGGCCAGCAGCGCACCGCTGGCAGCCGCCACTTCGGCCGCGACCACCGGCAGCAGCCAGACGGCGGTCATCTGGTCGATGCTGTGTGCCTGGCGCGTGAACATCATGTAGGGAATCAGCACACCACAGGCCAGGGACATCGCTACATCGAGCCACCACAAGGTTTCGGCGATGCGCACCGCGTGATCGCCCCAATGCGGTATGCCGAACACCAGGAAGCCATTGATGATGGTCGCCAGTCCCATGGGAATGGTGCCGAAGAACATCGAGACGGTGGAATGACCGAAAATCCGCCGTGCCTCATCGAAGAACAACACCCAGCGTGCGCCGTAGAGCAGGCTGAACACGCTGAACAGCAGGATGTTGAACAGCCACAGGCCCTCGGCCACGGCACGCAGGCCCGGCACCGCGACCGGCAGTTGTGCCAGCGCCAGGGCCAGGACCCCCGTGCCCATGGTCGCGGCGAACCAGTTGGGAGTGAACTGGCGAATGGCTTCGAGAGGGTGCTGCAAATGGCTCAGTGGCCGCAGCCCGGGTTTGACGCTGTTGGTGCAGGTTTGCATGGTTGGCTCCTGTCCTCCGGTGAGGTTGCAGCCATCATAGAACCCAATCGAATATCTATATAACGGGTATTTTCTCTATAACTTATCTATTTTAAAGATATACGTCAGATACTACCCTCGCTCTCGATCACCAGCACCCGCGCCGGACCTTGCGGCTCGGCCAGATGCTCGCAGCCGATGCCGGCGTAGAAGATATCGCCGCTTTCCAACAGCACCGCCTGCTCGACCCCCTCCAGGCGGTAACGCATGCGCACCTGGCCATCCAGCACCACAAATACTTCCTGCCCGTCATTGACGTGCCAGACATAGGGCTGGTCGGTCCAGTGCAGGCGGGTACTGATGCCGTTCATCCGGGCAATGTCCAGCGCCGCCCAGGGCCGGTCACCGGTGAAGTCGCGACTGCGGATGACCGTCATGGCTGTTGCAGCGCCTGTTGGTTGGAGGCCGGGATCGAAGAGCGCGACAGGGCCACGCCCTGCTCCACCGCCGACAGCCACTGCGCGGTACTGGATACGGCGGCGAATCGGGTATGGAACACCACGCTGAACACCCGATGGATTTCCTCGGCGCTGGCCCGCCCCGCTTCGTTGGCGTAGGGCAACGAGCCGGTGGCGTCGTCGAGAAATTCGACCGACAGGCCGCGGTGGGTGGCTTCGAAGATCGTCGAGGCATTGCAGTTGTGGGTCATGTAGCCGACCACGCTCAGGGTATCGATCTCGTGCTGCACCAGCCATTGGGCCAGATCGGTATCGGCAAAGGCGCTGGGCAGGGTCTTGTTCACCCGATGAGCATGCCGGCGCGAGGCAACCACCGGATGCAGCTCCCAGCCCGGCGAGCCGATGGCGAACAGGGGCGACGTCGCCGGGGCGTCGTTCTGCACGACCACCACCGGAATACCGGCGGTATTCGCCGCGTCGATGGCCCTGCCGATGTTGGCCAGCGATTCACTGACCGGCGGGTATTCGATCAGCAGGTTGCCGCTGACGTACTCATTCTGCACATCGATCACGATCAGCGCACGACGGGGGGCTTGGGACATGGCTCTGTACCTGTAGCGGGTTCGGGTGCCCATGATTGCCTGCCGGGACAAAACGCATAAGTGGCCTGAAAGACAATATTCGATAAGATCAGGCCAACCCATTCACCGTTGAGGCCACCTCGATGACCACCCTCCGGATCGCCGTGATCGCCTTCAACGGCATCAGCCCGTTCCACCTGTCCGTGCCGACCCTGGTGTTCGCCGAGCAGCGCGAAGGCATCGACATGCCGCGCTTTTCCCTCGAGGTCTGTGGTTTCGAGCCTGGCCCGCTGAGCACCTGCGCCGGTTTCGACATCCAGGTGCACCATGGCCTGGAAGTGCTGGAGCAGGCTGACGTGATCATCATGCCGTCCTGGCGCGATACCGAGGAGCGACCGCCCGAAGCCCTGCTCCAGGCCCTGCGCCAGGCACATGCACGCGGCAAGCGGATCGTCGGCCTGTGCCTGGGTTCCTTCGTCCTGGCCGAGGCCGGCCTGCTGGACGGGCACAAGGCCACCACCCATTGGAACTGGGCCACGGCCTTCGCCCGACGCTACCCGAAGGTGCAGCTCGACGCCGATGTGCTGTACGCCGAATCCGGGCATCTGCTGACTTCGGCCGGCACCGCCGCGGGCCTCGATTGCTGCCTGTACCTGATGCAGCAACTGTGCGGTGCCGAAATCACGCACAAGGTGGCCCGCCGCCTGGTGATCGCGCCCCATCGCTCCGGCGGGCAGGCCCAGTTCATCGAGCGGCCGATCGCCACGGCCGGCGAGCAGGATCGCATCGGCCAACTGCTGCAATGGCTGGGGCAACACTTCACGCGCAACCATTCCCTGGATGAACTGGCGGAGCGCGCAGCCATGAGCCGCCGCTCACTGACCCGGCATTTCCGGCAAATGACCGGAACCACCATTGGCCAATGGCTGCTGGGGCAGCGCCTGAGCCACGCCCAGCGCCTGCTGGAAGGCAGCACCCGGAGCATCGAGGCGATCGCCGTGGAGTCCGGATTCAACAGTGCCCTGTCGTTGCGGCAGCACTTCAACGCGTCGCTGCATATTTCGCCGTCGGCCTATCGGGCGCAGTTCATCGGACGCTGATTCAGGGGGTGGCCGTTTCTGTCGTCGCCTGCGTCGTGCAAGGCAGGCTTCGGTAAAGCTCCAACTGATACTCACGGCGCAGCCAGGAGGCATCCAGCACCGGTTCCATCCCCGGCGCCGGGCGCCGGATATCGTCGCCACGCCGCAACAGGTTGCGCATGATCGCGAACCGCGCACGGCTGATATGCCCGCCCGAACCATAGCAGGCAGGCCGACCCAGCTTTGCCGCGACGCCGGTGTCGCCGCCGAACCAGCCGGCAGTGATCCCCAGGCGCGCCATGATGAACGCGCGATCCCTGAGAATCGAGGCGCAGACCTCCACCAATGCAATAAACCCCTGCACGACCAGGTCCATGGACTCCAGGCCGTGGAGTATGGCGATGCGCAGGCCAATCCTGCTTGTGCGCCGACCGGCGAGCAGGCAGTCGATGCACTCATGGGCCAGCAGGACCCGTCGCCTGGGGTCCGGCTCCAGCAACATGGCCTCGCGCAAGGCATGCAGGGCATAGGCCAACGGTACCGCACCGCGTGGACGCATCGTCGCCGAGGGCAGCACATGCCGCAGTTGCCGGGCGATACCGGGCAACACACCGGCCCCCAGGAGCAGTACAGCCTGGCGCGACAGCGGTTGTGCGGCAATGTCGAGAACGACGTTGAAGGCTTGCGCCAGATCAGCGCCAGCGAGCTGGCGCGCAAGGTGATCGGCGTTCAGGGGGAACGGCCGGGTAGCGGGGGTAGACATGATCGTCCTTGAAAACCGGGTCAGCGATCCGCCCAAGACTGCGCGCTCGCCATCCTTGCCGCTTTCAATTTGCGCCCGCAGGTTGTCTCGCCTGCGAAGGCAGCCCCCTACTCGTTCGTCATCAGGCGGCGCAGGTCCTGGCCGGACGCTGCAAACGCAGCGCCAGCAACGCGCCCAGCGACAACAGGATCAATACGCCACCGTACCCCTGCGTGGTGACGACCAGGCCCAGGCTACGGCTGAGGCTCCCGGCGAGAAAGGCCGGCATGCAGAAGGCCAGGTAGCTGAGCACGTAGAACGTCGACATCAGGCCCGCCCGCTCATGGGGCAGCGCCAGTGGCACGACACTGCGCAGGGCGCCCAGGAAACCGGCACCGAAGCCACTGCCGGTGATCAAGGTGCCAACGAAGAACAGCCACAGGCTCGCCTCCTGTACGGCAACCAGCACCAGTGCCACACCGACCGCCAACAGCCCCGCCCCCAATTGCAGGACCTTGTCCGCCGCCCGCTCGCGCAGGCTGAAAATCGCCGCGGCGCCGCTCAGGGTCAGGATCGCCACCAGGCCCCCGCCGATCAGGTTCGAGGTCGAACCGGTCACCGCCCGAACCAGTGACGGCGCCAGCGACGAATAGAAGCCACCCACCATCCACACCGCGACGTCGACCGGCAGAGACAGCCACAAGGCGCGCCGGGCCTGTGCCGGCACATGCAGGGCCGGACGCAGCGACGCCAGCGCTCCCGGCTGCGTGCTGACACTCTCGGACAGGCGCCAGACATACAGGGCCTGGAGCACCAGCAGGGCGAACAGCAGTTCGTACACCAATTGCGTCGGCCGCGGGCAGTACTCCGCCAGCAGGCTCGCTCCCAGGGCACCGCAAGCCATGCCGAGCAACGGTGCCAGGCTGTTGACCAACGGCCCCTTGCGGTTGTCGCGGTCCAGCAGCGCCGCACCGAGCACGCTGGTGGCCATGCCGGTGGCAAAGCCCTGCAGCACCCGGGCGGCAATCAACAGCGGTATGCTGTCGGCGGCGATGAACAACCCCATGGCGATGATTTCCAGCAGCAATGCACTGAAGATCACTGGCCGCCGCCCCAGGTAGTCGGACAACGAACCGACCGTCAGCAGGGCCGCCAGCAGGCTCAGGGCATACACCCCGAAAATCAGCGTCAGGGTCGCGGCGGAAAACCCGATCGCTTCCTGATACAGGTGGTACAAGGGCGTCGGCGCGCTGGAGGCGGCGAGAAAGGTCAGCAAGGTCAGCGACAGGAAAACCAGGCCGGAACGATTTGAAACAGGTACTTCGGCACGGTTGGACATGGGCACGCTCCACAAAAGCTAAAGTTTTGCTTTTGCGCAGTGTGCTACCGGTTTTCGCTTAAAGCAAATTCTTTGTGTTAAGGTTTTATCCATGGCGATAAAAGAAAGCATCCGCCCCGGTGGCCGCAGCGCCCGGGTCCAGGAATCGATTCACGCGGCCGTTCGTACGCTCCTCGAAGAACAGGATCGCGCCAGCATCACCGTGCCCCAGATCGCCGGCCGGGCCGGTGTCACTCCCTCGACCATCTATCGACGCTGGGGCGACCTGTCCGAGCTGCTGGCCGATGTCGCGCTCGCCCGCATGCAGCCGGACCGTCCACCGCTGGACACCGGCAGCCTGCTTGGCGACCTGCGCGCCTGGGCCGAGCAGTATCTGGACGAGATCAGCTCGGAGCCAGGCCGCAACATGATGCGCGACGTACAGAACAGCGCATCGATCCCCTGCCACTGCGTGGAAATCCTCGGCGGGCAGTTGCGGATCATCCTCGAGCGCTACCCGCACGCTGACTCGCCACGGCCCACCATCGACCACCTGATCAACCTGATCGTCGCCCCGACGGTGTTTCGCGTGCTGTTCTCCAGCGCGCCCCTGACCGTCGAAGAACTGCACCGCCTGATCGACATCGCCCTGGACACCTGAGCAGGCTGCGACACCAGGCCACGCTGCGACCTTGGTCGACACTGACGCCGCCCGGCCATCGTGCGAGACTGTGGTCCCGGGGGCCGGACTGTCCTCGGGATGTCTTTTGCCGGGAGTTTCCATGTCGCTGTCCAGCGGGCTGATCGCCGCCGTCGCCCTGGCCTATATGGCCATCATGTTCGCCATCGCCTTCTATGGCGACCGTCGCAGCGCGCCGTTGCCACCACGGGTGCGCGCCTGGGTGTACAGCCTGTCGCTGGCGGTCTATTGCACCAGCTGGACCTTCTTCGGCGCGGTCGGCCAGGCCGCCGACCAGCTCTGGGCGTTCCTGCCGATCTACCTGGGACCGGTGCTGTTGCTGGTGTTCGCGCCCTGGGTCCTGCAGAAGATGGTGCTGATCAGCAAGCAGGAGAACATCACTTCGATCGCCGACTTCATCGCCGCCCGCTACGGCAAGTCGCAATCGCTGGCGGTGGTGGTGGCACTGATCTGCCTGGTCGGGGTGCTGCCCTACATCGCCCTGCAGCTCAAGGCCATCGTCCTCGGCGTGAACCTGCTGATCGGCGCCGGAGCCGACGCCATGGGCGTGCGGGCCCAGGACACGGCGTTGATCGTCTCGCTGGTGCTGGCGCTGTTCACCATTCTCTTCGGTACCCGCAACCTCGACGCCACCGAACACCACCGTGGCATGGTGCTGGCGATCGCCTTCGAATCGCTGGTCAAGCTGCTCGCCTTCCTCGCGGTCGGCGCCTACATCACCTACGGCGTCTACGACGGGTTCGACGACCTGTTCGACCAGGCGCGCACTTCGGCACTGCTGGCCGAGTACTGGAAGGAAACGGTCAACTGGCCGTCCATGGTGGTGCAGACCGGCGTGGCGATGATGGCGATCATCTGCCTGCCCCGGCAGTTCCATGTCACCGTGGTGGAAAACATCGAGCCCCAGGACCTGCGACTGGCCAAGTGGGTATTCCCCACCTACCTGATTCTCGCTGCGCTGTTCGTGGTGCCCATTGCCCTGGCCGGACGGATGATGCTGCCGGCCGAGGTCCTGCGCGACTCCTATGTGATCAGCCTGCCGCTGGCCCAGGCCCATCCGTCCCTGGCGCTGCTGGCCTTCATCGGCGGCGCCTCGGCGGCCACCGGGATGGTGATCGTCGCCAGCGTCGCGCTGTCGACCATGGTGTCCAACGACATGCTGCTGCCCTGGCTGCTGCGCCGCACCAACTCCGAGCGGCCGTTCGAAGTGTTCCGCCACTGGATGCTGTCGGTGCGCCGGGTCAGTATCGTCGCCATCCTCCTGCTGGCCTACGTCAGCTATCGCCTGCTGGGCTCCACTGCCAGCCTGGCGACCATCGGCCAGATCGCCTTTGCCGCCGTCACCCAGCTGGCACCGGCGATGCTCGGTGCGCTGTACTGGAAACAGGCCAACCGTCGTGGGGTATTCGCCGGGATCGCCGGCGGTACCTTCATCTGGTTCTACACCCTGATCCTGCCGATCGCCGCCCACAGCCTGGGCTGGTCGCTGAACAGCTTCCCTGGCCTCGCCTGGCTGCACGGCAACCCGCTGAACCTGCCCATTTCGCCACTGACCCAGGGCGTGGTGCTGTCGCTGGCCGGCAACTTCACGCTGTTCGCCTGGGTTTCGGTACTGTCGCGCACCCGCGTCTCCGAACACTGGCAGGCCGGGCGCTTCATCGGCCAGGAAATCAGCGTCCGCCCGGGCGCCCGCCCGATGCTCGCGGTACAGATCGAAGACCTGCTGACCCTCGCCGCCCGCTTCGTCGGCGAGGAGCGGGCACGCCAGAGTTTCATCCGCTTCGCCTATCGCCAGGGCAAGGGCTTCAACCCGAACCAGAACGCCGACAGCGAGTGGATCGCCCACACCGAGCGCCTGCTGGCCGGTGTGCTCGGCGCCTCATCGACCCGTGCGGTGGTCAAGGCGGCCATCGAGGGCCGGGACATGCAGCTCGAGGATGTCGTACGCATCGCCGACGAAGCCTCCGAAGTGCTGCAGTTCAACCGCGCGCTGCTGCAGGGTGCGATCGAGAACATCACCCAGGGCATCAGCGTGGTCGACCAGTCGCTGAAACTGGTGGCCTGGAACCGTCGCTACCTGGAACTGTTCAACTACCCGGACGGACTGATCAGCGTCGGCCGGCCGATCGCCGACATCATTCGCTACAACGCCGAGCGCGGCCTCTGCGGCCCGGGCGAGGCCGAGGTGCATGTCGCCCGACGCCTGCACTGGATGCGCCAGGGCCGTGCGCACACGTCCGAACGGCTGTTTCCCAACGGTCGGGTGATCGAACTGATCGGCAACCCGATGCCGGGCGGTGGCTTTGTCATGAGTTTCACCGATATCACGCCGTTCCGCGAAGCCGAGCAGGCCCTGACCGAAGCCAACGAAAGCCTGGAACAGCGAGTCGCCGAGCGCACCCACGAACTGTCGCAGCTCAACCTGGCGCTGACCGAGGCCAAGGGCAATGCCGAATCGGCGAACCAGTCCAAGACCCGTTTTCTCGCCGCGGTCAGCCACGACCTGATGCAGCCGCTGAATGCCGCCCGGCTGTTTTCCGCAGCGCTGTCACACCAGGAGGAAGGCCTGTCGGCAGAGGCGCAGCAACTGGTGCAGCACCTGGACAGCTCGCTGCGCTCGGCCGAAGACCTGATCAGCGACCTGCTGGATATCTCGCGCCTGGAAAACGGCAAGATCACCCCGGACGCGAAGCCATTCGCCGTCAACGAACTGTTCGACACCCTCGGTGCGGAGTTCAAGCTGCTGGCCCAGGAACAGGGCCTCAAGTTCCGGGTACGCGGCAGCCGCCTGCAGATCGACAGCGATATCAAGCTGCTGCGACGGATCCTGCAGAACTTCCTGACCAACGCCTTCCGCTACGCCAAGGGACCGGTGCTGCTGGGCATACGCCGGCGTGACGAGCAGTTGCTGCTGGAGGTCTGGGATCGCGGCCCGGGGATTCCGGAGGACAAGCGCCAGGTGATCTTCGAGGAGTTCAAGCGCCTGGACAGCCACCAGACCCGCGCGGAAAAAGGCCTGGGACTGGGCCTGGCGATCGCCGACGGCCTGTGCCGGGTACTCGGGCACCAGTTGCAGGTACGTTCCTGGCCGGGCCGTGGCAGCGTCTTCAGCGTCAGCGTGCCGCTGGCCCGCAAGTCGCTGTCGGCAAGCAGCACCAGCCCGGCAACCAATGCGCAGCCCATGAGCGGCGCGCAGGTGCTGTGCATCGATAACGAAGACAGCATCCTGATCGGCATGCACAGCCTGCTCAGCCGCTGGGGCTGCCAGGTGTGGACCGCACGCAACCGCGAGGAGTGCGAAGCCCTTCTACAGAAAGGCATTCGCCCGCAACTGGCGCTGGTGGACTATCACCTGGATGACGGCGAGACCGGCACCGACCTGATGGCCTGGCTGCGCGCCCGCCTGAACGAGCCCTTGCCGGGCGTGGTGATCAGCGCCGATGGCCGACCGGAAACCGTCGCGCAGGTCCATGGCGTCGGCCTGGATTACCTGGCCAAGCCGGTCAAGCCGGCGGCGCTCAGAGCACTACTGAGCAGACACCTGACACTTTGAGTGAGCCTGTTCGCGGATAAATCCGGCTCCCACGGTACCGTGCTGAACACAAATCTTGTGATCAACACAAACTGTGGGAGCAGGATTTATCCGCGAAGATGCCACCAAAAACCGCCGCAGGTTTACTCAGGCAGCTCGACCACGCCATCCGCATCGGTCATCGCCCGCTCCAGCAGGTCGGTCGGCAGGCTCTTGCTCGCACGAGCCCCCAGCAGCTTGAGCTGCTCACTGCGACTGATCAGGTTGCCACGACCTTCCGTCAGTTTATTGCGCGCCGCCGCGTAGGCCTTGTCCAGTTGCTGGAGGCGGTTGCCCACTTCATCCAGGTCCTGGATGAACAGCACGAACTTGTCGTACAGCCAGCCGGCACGCTCGGCGATTTCCCGGGCGTTCTGGCTCTGGCGCTCCTGTTTCCACAGGCTGTCGATCACTCGCAGGGTCGCGAGCAGGGTGGTCGGGCTGACGATCACGATCTGCCGGTCGAAGGCTTCCTGGAACAGGTTCGGCTCCGCCTGCAAGGCCGCCGAGAACGCCGCCTCGATCGGCACGAACAGCAGGACGAAATCCAGGCTGTGCAGGCCTTCAAGACGCTTGTAGTCCTTGCCGGACAACCCTTTGACATGATTGCGCAACGACAGCACATGCTGCTTGAGCGCCGCCTGGCCGATCACCTCGTCGGCCGCACCGACATACTGCTGATAGGCCGTCAGGCTGACCTTGGAGTCCACCACCACCTGCTTGTCCCCCGGCAGCAGGATCAGCACATCCGGCTGGAAGCGCTCGCCATCGGGGCCCTTGAGGCTGACCTGGGTCTGGTACTCGCGGCCCTTTTCCAGGCCGGCGTGCTCAAGCACCCGCTCCAGGATCAGTTCGCCCCAGTTGCCCTGGGTTTTCTGCCCCTTGAGTGCCTGGGTCAGGTTGGTGGCTTCATCGCTCAGGCGCAGGTTCAACTGCTGCAGGCGCTCGAGTTCCTTGCCCAGGGAAAACCGCTCGCGAGCCTCGGCCTGGTAGCTTTCCTCGACGCGCTTTTCGAAGGACTGGATACGTTCCTTCAATGGGTCGAGCAATTGCCCCAGGCGTTCCTGGCTGCTTTGCGCGAAACGCGCCTCACGTTCATCGAAGATCTTCCCGGCCATTTCGGCGAACTGTGCCCGCAGTTCGTCACGCGAGCCTTGCAGGTCTTCGAGCCGCTTCTGGTGCCCTTCCTGCTGTTCACGCAGGGCGGCATTCAACGAAGCCACTTGTGCATCGAGACGCCGCAGCTCGGTTTCCTTGCCGTTGCGTTCGAGATTCCAGGCGTGCGCCGCGTCCCGGGCGTTGTCGCGCTCGATCTGCAACAAGTCGACTTCACGGCGCAACGCCGCCAGCTCCGCCTGCTTGGCGGCATTGGCCTGGCCGAGGTCGCTGACCTCGTCGCGACAGGCGTCCAGCTGGGCATTGAGCCCATCTTGGGCCAGTTGCGCGTTGGCCAGGCGTTCATCCTGCAAGGCCAGCTCGGCCTGTGCCGCAGCCGCCCGGCGCTGCAGTTGCCAGGCAAGCGCCAACAAGGGCAGCGCCGCCCCCGCCAAACCCAGCAACAGGCTGGTCAGATCCAATGCCATAAGGACTCCCGCTAGCCGGACTCAAAAGGTCAAGGGTAGCGAACCCGCCACGCCAGGGACAACTCAGTCTTCGAGCAGCCCCAATTCCCGCCGGGCCACCTGGTCACCCGCTCGCGCGGCCTGGCGCAACAGGTCCTGGCCGATACGCCGCTCGCGGGAGCTACCACAATCACGGCACATCAACTGCCCCAGGCGTCGCTGGGCGAGAACCACGCCCTGGCGTGCCGGTTGTTTCAACAGGCGGCCGGCGAAATGCTTGACATTGGGGTTGTGACCCAGGCTCGGGCTGTCCAGCAACCAGAGAGCGACCCGCAATGAAAAACGCTTCGGCTCGGTCGAAATCGTATTGGACGAAGATGGAGATGATGAGGTCGAACGAAACTTCATATCAGGCAGCAGGGCAAATCGCAGGGCGCGCCACTCTACTCTTTTTTTCGCGAAGGTAAAGTCGAAAAACGTCACATGCCCGGGCTAGAGCAAGCGCTTGGGACAATCCACAGAAGCTGTGGATAACTCAGTGGACAACCCCCCTTTAACCCCCGCAAAGCCCCATGGAACGGGGCTCGCAGTCAAACTGTCGATTTTTTCACCAATAAAAAAAGACGATATTTTTCATTGACTTGTACTTCCGATACAGGCATTCGCGGGCCCGAACAGGTAGATGACAATAAGGTGACAAGCCGGACCCATAATGTGCACAAGTGGGACTCGCATGGTTATATCAACGCACCTTTTTTGCACAAGCAGACCAGGCAAGGCCTGGCGCTCAGCATGATGGCCCTGCCCATGCGACCGTCGAATGCCCCTCTATCGGGCGGGTCGAAAATACCAGGCCTGCCATCCGGGCATCGCTGATGTTTTTTGCAAATAAACCTTCCCTTCGAACATTCGATAGGCTAGTATTCGCGCCGTTAGTACCAAGCTGAAAGTCAATTCTGGTCGAAAACATCCCTTGGTGGCCCCTTCCGAAGAAGCTGGCGACTGAAAACAGGGAACGACCCATCGATGGTTTCTAGGTAAAAAACTCAAAAAACAGCCCCTGCTGCGAACGCAGGCGGTGTTTTCGAGAATTTCTACGCTGACCGAACCAACCTGCAAATTGATCAGGATCTTCACCCCGGGCCCAGAACCTTTGCCCCTGTTGTGATTGCCTGCCCTCCTGAGTACCTACCTGCCAGCCCGAGCGCCACTCATATTCAAAGCGCTGCAAACTGGCTGCCTTGTTCCAGTCAGGTTCTTTTTCCGGCCAATGGTGGCACGGCATTACTGGAACGTTTTAACGCTGCACGGTTCAGATACCGTGTCATTTGTAGGAACACCAATAATATGTCGACTCAAATCCACACCCAGGAAGCCATTCGCACGCTGACCAACGCCTTTGCCCCGATGAACTGCCTGATCATGGCCGCACGCAAGGGCTGCTTCAGTTTCACACTGGTCAACGAACACGGTATCGCTCGTCATAGCGAGCGCCTTTACCCGGAACAGTACTCCAGTGCCGAGCCTTTGCAGGCGGTGATCGAACGCACCCGCCAGGCCCTGGTTGCCTGAAGCCGGAACGAACGGCAACCCCCCCGGCCCCGCTCAACCAGCGGGGCTTTTTATTGCCTGAAGTTTCGCAATTTTGCCACCCGGCCTAATCGCCAATAAATATATCAATGCGAAAGTGCGTGATTTAAATAATTTAAAAACAGTCCTTTACAGCAAAGATATGACACTACACTTCAACTCAAGCGGCCCGGGTCGCTTCCGGCGGACCTGATCGATCCACCGCTGCCAAGCGCCAGGTCTTGCCGGCCGATTACAAGATGACGAGCAGTCTTGAGGGTGTCATGGGTATTGCTGCGAGGGAACTGCGCCTTTATGTGATTCGCCCGACGTTGCTGTATCTGGGCCGTCACAGCCAATGTGCAGAAGCACTGTTGCTGGGCATCGCCGCCAGCCAATCGGACCTGGGCTCGGCCCTGCACAACCGTGGCGGCCACGGCCTGTACCGGATCGGCGAACGGCGCCACGCCGAGCTCTGGGACCACTACCTGGCCCTGGACCCGGAACTGGCCAGCCTGGTTCGTGGCCTGGCCAGCCAGCACGCCTTTCTCAGCAGCCCGCACCTCGAACTGACCGTCAACCTGCGCTACGCCACGGCCATTGCCTGGCTACTGATCGAACAACAGCAACTGCGCCTTCCAGCCGTGGACGACCTGCTCGGAATGGCGCGCATCTGGCGACAGACTTTCCAGCCACAGGGACGCTTACGGGACTTTGCCCGCGCCTGGAAAAATTGTGACTCATCGGTCAGTTTTGTCGCCTGTTAGTCACGCGATTTCGAATTCAGAAAAATCTGACGATTTTGGTTGGATTGTCCTACAAAACCGCTCTATCTCCTGCGATACAGCCTATAGCGCCGAAGCAAAAATGTTGGTAGTTTTCGCCTCGGTGATCACCACGGAGTTCTAATAATGAAAAAAGTAATGCTCAAGACCACACTCAGCCTCGCCGTTACCCTCGCATCCACCCAATTGTTCGCCAGCGGCTTCGCGCTCAACGAACAGAGCATCAGCGGGATGGGTACTGGTTTTGCGGGTCGATCCTCCTCTGCCGATGATGCAAGCACTGTTTACGGCAACCCTGCCGGCATGTCCCGCCTGAAGGGGCAGCAAATCACCGTTGGCGCCGCGTCCATCGACGCAACCACCGATATCAAGGATGCCAGCGGCCGCTACAGCGGTACCAACAAGGGCGACATGGTTCCGTTCACTACGGTTCCGATGCTGTTCTACACAAACCGACTCGACGATAACTGGGCAGTCGGTTTCGGTGCATATGCACCGTTCGGCCTGGTAACCAACTACGAAAGCAACTTCCAAGGCCGTGCTTTTGGTAGCAAGAGCGAAGTCAAGGTCATAACTCTGCAGCCAACCATCAGCTACGCCTTCAACGACAAGGTATCGATTGGTTTCGGTCCGACCATCAACCGTATCTCCGGTGAGCTGCAATCCGATCTAACCATCAACCCGGCATTTGGCGACACCAATGTCAGGATCAAGGGCGATGACACCGCCATGGGCTTCAATGCCGGTATCCTGGTCCAGGCGACCGATACCACCCGCGTTGGCCTGACCTACCACTCGAAAGTGAAGTACAAGCTCGAAGGTCACACCGATGTGACGGCTGGCGCTGGTACTCCAGGCGTTGCACTGCGCAGTGGCCGCTACGATGCCTCGCTGAAAATCGAGACCCCTGAGTCTTACGATCTGTCGGTCACCCAGGACATTAACGATGCCTGGAAACTCTACGCTGGTGCTACCTGGACTCGCTGGAGTCGCCTGAAGGACATCACTGTCAACAATGAAGGGGTAACTGCTGCTGGTGGTGGCGCTCTGTCCCCAACACTGTTCAGCTCAATCTCCGAGCCACAAAACTGGCACGACACCTGGGCCTATGCCGTGGGTACCTCGTACCAGTTGAACAAGCAGTGGGTCGTTCGCACAGGCCTGACCTTCGACCAATCGCCGACCAACAACACTGATCGTTCGCCACGTATTCCTACCGGTGACCGTACCATCATCAGTGCTGGTCTGGGCTATGCCGTTAGCGATAACCTGACCATTGACGCAGCCGTCTCCTACCTGAAAGAAGAAGACGTCACCGTCAACAAGAGCAATACGCTGAACAACTACAGCGCCAAGTACGAAAACAGCGCATGGGGCTATGGCCTGGGCGCAACGTACAAGTTCTGATCCGCAGCGAGCCTGAACGGCTCACCGGCTGAACGAAAAAACCCCGCCTAGGCGGGGTTTTTTAATGGGCATGTTCTCAAGGTTTCGATGCAATCGCCTTTTCCACCGCCTCGATCAGATCCGGGCTATCGGGCTTGGTCAGGCTGGAAAAATGCGCGATCACCTTGCCCTGGCGATCCACCACGTACTTGTAGAAATTCCACTTCGGTGCCCCACCCTGCTCACCCAATACCTTGAACAGATGCACGGCATTGTCGCCCTTGACCACCTGCGGCTCGGTCATGGTGAAGGTCACGCCATAGTTCACGTAGCAGACCTTGGCCGTCTCGGCGCCGTCCTTGGACTCCTGCTTGAAGTCATTGGACGGCACGCCGACCAGCTCCAGCCCCTGCCCCTTGTAGCGCTGGTACAGCGCCTCCAATCCCTTGAACTGAGGCGCGAAGCCACAGAAGCTGGCGGTATTGACGATCACCAGCGGCTTGCCGGCGAACTTCTGGCACAGATCGATGGACTCCTTGGCGCGCAACTTGGGCAACTGGCCCTGCAGCAACTCAGGACAATCAGCCGCTGCCGCAGCCCCCGAAAAAGCCAGCAAAGCCATCGGCACCAGCAACCAGCGCATTGCCATATCCTGCCTCCTCAGAAAGAACTCACAGGACGAACTTACTCGCCTGTGAGCGCCCCTAGCAAGCAACCGCTAGCAAACGCCCATGCCCAGTTGCATCAGCGCCAGACCACCACGATGCCAGCCCCACCAGGCCAGTACCAGCAGCAGCGCCAGAACCGCCAGGGCCAGCCACCGCGACCAACCGGAACTCACGCCGCCCCCAACCGGGTCTGCAAGCGCGCTACAGGGCGCTCGCGAACCGGCCAGTTCAAGGCCGCCGCCAACAGGCTCAGCAGGATCGCCACCTGCCAGATCAGGTCGTAGTTGCCCATGCGGTCATAGACCACACCCCCCAGCCAGCCGCCGAGGAAAGAACCCAGCTGGTGGAACAGGAATACGATCCCACCCAGCATGGAGAGGTTTCGTACACCGAACAGGGTCGCCACGGTGCCGTTGGTCAAGGGGACCGTCGACAGCCAGAGAAAGCCCATGGCCATGCCGAACAGGTAGGCACTGGTCTCGGTCACCGGCAGCCAGAGGAACAACCCGATCACCGCCGCCCGGGCCAGGTACAGCGCGGTCAGCAGACGCGGCTTGGACATCCGCCCGCCCAGCCAGCCGGCCGTGTAGGTACCGAAGATGTTGAACAGGCCGATCAGCGCCAGCACCGTGGTGCCGACACTGGCCGGCAGGTGCTGGTCGACCAGGTAGGCCGGCAGGTGCACACCGATGAACACCACCTGGAAACCGCAGACAAAGAATCCGAACGCCAGCAACCAGAAGCCCGGGTGCGCGCAGGCCTCGCGCAACGCCTCGCCAAGGGTCTGCTCGCCAGCCTGCACCGGCAATGGCGTGTCCTTGAGCATCGCGACCAGCGGCACGATCAGCGCGACCAGCACACCGAGCACCAGCAACGCCGTTGACCAGCCGAGCCAGCCAATCAGCCCCAGGGTGCCCGGCAGCATCGCGAACTGGCCAAACGAGCCCGCAGCACTGGCAATACCCATGGCGATGCTGCGTTTCTCCGGCGCAACCGCCCGCCCGACCACGCCGAGAATCACCGAGAAGGACGTCCCCGACAGACCAACCCCGATCAGCAGACCGGCACTCAGCGACAGGCTCAGGGCCGAATCGGAGAGGCCCATGAAGACCAGGCCAAGGGCGTACAGCACACCGCCGATCAACACCACCCGGGCCGCGCCGAAACGATCGGCCAGGGCCCCGGTGAAGGGCTGCGCCAGCCCCCAGATCAGGTTCTGCAAGGCAATGGCGAAGGCAAAGACCTCGCGCCCCCAGCCGAACTGTGCACTCATCGGCGGCAGGAACAGGCCAAAGCCGTGCCGCACCCCCAACGACAACGCCAGAATCAGCGCACTCCCGAGAAGAATCCAGCCGCTGCTACGCCAGAGCGATGTCATTATTGTTCTCCGTTAGCGGGTATATACCCGCTTTAACTCAAAAAAAGGCGATTACTCGCCATCCGCCAGTTCATCCAGCAACGCCAGTAAGGCAGCGCGCTTTTCCTCACCCAGACGCTCGGCCAGACGCTGTTGCGCCGCCTCCCAGGCCGGGAAGGCTTCCTCCAACCGCCGGGCACCAGTGTCCGTCAGGCAGACCAGCCGGTTGCGCTGGTCGGCACCCTCGCTCATCTTCACCAGCCCCTCGCCTTCGAGTACCCTCAGGTTGCGCCCCAGGGTACTGCGATCCAGGCCCATCGCCTCGGCCAGGCCGGAGATGCTCGGCCTCTCCAGGCGTCGCAGATTGCACAGCAAGGAATACTGCGCAACATTGATCCCGAAGCCGTCGAGAGCGCCGTCGTAATGCCTGCTGACGCCGCGAGCGGCGCGACGCAGGCTGATGCACAAGCAGTCGGTGGATAGCATGATGCGTGTATATACCCGTAATGTTCCAAATACAAGTTTAATCAATAAACTGGCTGTGCGGTGGGCCTGTTCTCGGATAAATCGGGCTCCCACAGCAAGCCAGCCAGTGGCCTGATGTGGCCCTGTGGGGCCAGCGGTCCGGTTTACCGCGAACAGGCCTCAAGCGCGCGCTCAAGCCAGCGCCAAGCCCACCAGCACCGTCATCTCCAGCAATTCGAGCAGGGCACCGGCGGTATCGCCGGTAGTTCCGCCCAGGCGTCGCATCATCAATTGCCGCAACCAGCAGAAAGCCGCCGTTGCGAGCAGCAGCGCCAACGCTCCCCGCCAACCCGCCAGCGCCAGGCAAGCGAGGGCACTCAGCAGCAGCACCCACCCACCGACTCGTCGCGGCAGGTGATCGGCCAGCGCCTGTCCCAGGCCGCCGGCTCGTACATAGGGCGTGACCAGGAACAGGCCCAGCAACGCGCCACGCCCGATCACCGGGGCCAGGACCAGGGCCGCACTCTGGTGCTGCTCGATCAGCGCCAACAGGGCGCAGAACTTCAGCAACAGCACCAGGACCAGGGTGACCACGGCAATCGGCCCACTGCGTGGGTCCTTCATGATCGTCAGGGTACGCTCGCGATCGCCAAATCCGCCCAGCCAGGCATCGGCGCTGTCGGCCAGGCCATCAAGGTGCAAACCACCACTGAACAACACCCAGGCAGTCAGCAGCAGGGCCGCATGCAACAACAGCGGCGCGCTCGCCAGGAGGCCGTCGACACCGTACAACAAGCCTCCCAACAGCAGGCCGACCAGGGGATACCAGAGCAGTGAGCGCCCCAACTCCTCGGGGCGCGGCATGCCCGGCAAACGAATCGGCAAACTGCTGAGAAACTGCAGGGCAATCCGGAACGGCAACAGGTTCAAGGCGCTTCCCTCAGTTGACCATCAGCCGACACCTGCAAGGCAAACATGGCGCCATGGGCCACCTCCACCTGCAACAGCTGCTCGCGCGGCAGTCCACGTGCGCGGGCCAACAGCAATTTCATCACCCCGCCATGACTGATCAGCAACACCCGCTCGCCGGCATGGCGCTCCTGCAGCCGCCCGACTGCCGCCAGCACCCGCTCGTCAAATCTGGAGACGGGTTCGCCATCAGGCGGGGTAAAACCGTAGGGATCGCTCCAGAAGCGCCCCAGGGCCTCGGCATCGGTTTCCATCAACGCCGCCGCACTCTGCCCTTCCCAGGCACCGAAATGCAGTTCCTGCAGATCCCTTTCCAGCTCGACGGGCAGGCCGAGCCGCTCGCCCAGCTCCGTGGCAAAACGTGCACAGCGCTGCAACGGCGAACTCACCAGGCGGTCCCAGGGACCGCGTGCCAACACCGCCTGGCGCATCTGCTCCCAGCCCTTGTCGGTCAGGGCATCATCCAGGCTGCCACGCAGCCCGCCGCCCTGTTCGGTCTCACCGTGGCGCAACAGTTCCAGGTGCAGCGTGGTCATGCCGGTCGATCCGCCACCGCCGCTTCGGCGAAGGTCGCCATCTGCCCGTGCAGGTCACACGCCAGGCGCACCAGAGGCACGGCCAGCGCGGCACCACTGCCCTCGCCCAGGCGCAGGCCCAGCTCCAGCAGGGGTTCGGCCAGCAGGCTCTCAAGAACATGCCGATGCCCCAGCTCCGCACCCCGGTGGCCAAAGATCAACCAGTCGCGGCAATCGGGGTTCAACCGCACCGCGACCATCGCCGCCACACTGCAGATGAAGCCGTCGACCAGCGCCGCCACACCTTCCTGGGCACAGGCCAGGTAGGCACCGGCCAACGCCGCCACCTCGAAACCACCCAGGCGGAACAGGGCCTGCAACGGATCACTCGTGTGCTCGGCATGCAGCGCCAGCGCACGCTCGATCACCTGGGCCTTGCGACTGACACCGGCCGGATCCAGGCCGGTACCCGGGCCGGCGAGCAGACTGGCCGGGCATCCCAGCAAGGCACAGGCCACCGCGCTCGCCGCCGCGGTATTGCCGATCCCCATCTCGCCACCAATGAACAGTTCACTACCGGCCGCCACGGCGCGGCGCACGCTATCACGCCCGGCTTCGAGAGCTTGCAGGCCCTGGGCCTCGGTCATTGCCGGCGCCTGGGTGAAGTTCGCGGTACCTGCACCGATCTGCCAATGACGCACGCCCGGCAGGTTGAGCATCGGCGTAACCGTGCCGAGATCATTCACATCCAGTTGTGCGCCCAGCTGCCGGGCCAGCACGCTGATCGCCGCGCCACCCGCCACGAAGTTGGCCAGCATCTGCCCGGTGACTTCCTGGGGATAGGCCGATACCCCTTCGGCGACCACGCCATGGTCACCGGCGAAAATCGCGATCCACAGGTGATCGACCCGGGGCTTGAGCCGTCCCTGCAGGCCGGCCAGTTGCACCGCCACCTGCTCCAGCAAGCCCAGGGAACCGGTCGGTTTGGTCAATTGCTGTTGACGCTCGAACGCTGCGTTGCGCGCCTCGCCATCGATTGCCTTGCAGGGTTCCAGCCACCACGATTGATTCATAACGCAGGTCCTTTCAGAGTCAGGGGCAGGCCGGCAACGGTCAGTACGACACGCTGACAGCGCTCGGCCAGGGCTTGATGCAGCCAACCGGCTTCATCGACATAACGGCGAGTCAATTCGCCCAGCGGCACGACACCGAGACCGGTCTCGTTGCTGACAAAAATCAGTTCGCCCGGCAGTTGCGCCAGGCAGTCCAGCAAGGCATCGCGCTCGGCTTGCAGGCGCAAGGCATCATCCAGCATCAACAGGTTGGTCAGCCACAGGGTCAGGCAGTCCACCAGCAGGCAGGTACCGGCCGTCGCGTTAGCACGCAACACCTGCGCCAGCTGCAGCGGCTCCTCGATCAGTCCCCAATGGTCCGGCCGCCGAGCACGATGCAAGGCCACCCGCTCGTTCAACTCGCCATCCACGGGCTGGCTGGTCGCGACATAGATCACCTGCCGCCCACTCTCCTGTGCGAGGCGCTCGGCCAGGCGGCTCTTGCCGGAACGGGCACCGCCCAGAATCAATTGCTGCATATTCGCTCGACCTGCTTAATCAAGACCGCACAACTCGCGCAGGCGAGCCGTGTCCAGGTGCCGCTCGACCAGATCGGCCAGGCGTTCGATGTCCCGCTCGCGCAGGGCGTGATAGTCCACCTCCTGTACGGCTTCGAGCCCTGCCCAACGCAGCAGCGCGGCACAGGACAGGGGCGACTCGAACAGGCCGTGCAGATAGGTCCCGAGGATTTGCCCGTCGGCGCTGCACGCACCGTCGCAACGCCCATCATCGAGCTGCACCGCCGGCCGCTCCAAAGCCACCCCGGCGGTCACTCCGGCGTGAATCTCGTAGCCACTGATCTCGGCGTTCTCCAGCACCAGGTGACCGCGCACATTGCGCAACTGCTTCTCGCGCTCGAGCTCGGTGCTGAACGCCAGCAGGCCAAGACCGGCACTGGAACCCGCCGGCCCTTCCAGACCCAACGGATCATGCACCTGGTCGCCGAGCATTTGCAGGCCACCACAGATGCCCAGCAGCTTGCCGCCGTAGCGCAGGTGCCGATTGATTGCGGTTTCCCAGCCGTTCTGGCGCAGGTAGGCGAGATCGCTGCGCACGCTTTTCGAGCCGGGCAGGATGATCAGGTCCGCCGGCGGAATCGCCTCGCCGGGGCCGACGAACTGCAGGTCGACCTGGGGATGCAGGCGCAGCGGATCGAAATCGGTGTGGTTGCTGATGCGCGGCAGCACCGGCACCACCACTTTCAGCACCTGGTCGAGTTTGTCGACCTGGCGCCGGTCCAGGCCATCCTCGGCTTCCAGGTGCAGATCCATGACATAGGGCAACACGCCGATCACCGGTTTGCCGGTGCGCGCCTCCAGCCAGTCGAGCCCCGGTTGCAACAAGGCGATGTCGCCGCGAAAACGGTTGATGATGAAACCCTTGACCCGCGCCTGCTCGCTCGGCGACAGCAGTTCCAGGGTACCCACCAGATGAGCGAACACGCCGCCGCGGTTGATGTCCGCGATCAGCAGCACCGGACAGTCCACCGCCTCGGCGAAGCCCATGTTGGCGATGTCGCCGGCGCGCAGGTTGATCTCCGCCGGTGAACCGGCACCTTCGACCATCACCACCGGGTAATCGCGGCTCAGCCGTTGGTGCGAAGCCAGCACCGCCTGCATGGCGATGGCCTTGTAGTCGTGATAGGCGACGGCGTTCATGGTGGTCACGGCACGGCCATGGACGATCACCTGGACCCCGGTGTCGCTGTTGGGCTTGAGCAGCACCGGGTTCATGTCGGTATGCGGCTGCAGGCCCGCGGCCTGGGCCTGGACCGCCTGGGCCCGGCCGATCTCGCCACCGTCGGCGGTCACGGCGCTGTTGAGCGCCATGTTCTGCGGCTTGAACGGCACGACGCCAACGCCCTGGCGGGTCAGCCAGCGGCACAGGGCTGTCACCAGCGTACTCTTGCCGGCGTCCGAAGTGGTGCCCTGGACCATCAGGGTGCTCATGGGTGCTCCTCGTTATAGGCCTTGAATGCCTGCTCCAGACGCAACCAGCCAGCCTCGTCGGGTGGCAGGCCAAAACGCAGGCTGCTGTTCTGGACGAACAGGCGCAGCAGGATCCCGCGTTGCGCCATGAATTCATGCAGGTGTTCGGCGCGGGTGGTGATCAACCACTGGAACAACGCACAGCCGCCCTGCGGGGCGAAGCCCTGTTCGCTCAGCAGGGCCACCAGGCGCTGGCTGGCCTGCTCCGTGCGCTGCCGCTGCCGGGCGTGGCCATCACGGTCGGCCAGGCACACCTGCCCCAGCACCCGCGTCGGGCCGGCCACGGCCCAGGGTCCGACCTGCTCGGCCAGCAGCTTGAGCAGCTTGCGCTCAGCCAGGACGAATCCCAGGCGCACACCGGCCAGACCGAAGAACTTGCCGAACGAACGCAACACGATCAAACCGACCTTGTGGGTGTACGCCGCCAGGCTCTGTTGCGGCGTGTTGTCCATGAACGCTTCATCGACCACCAGCCACCCCCCACGCTGGGCCAGCCGGGCATGCCACTCCAGCAACTGTTCGGCTGAAAGCCGCAGGCCCGTGGGGTTGTTCGGGTTGACCACGACCAGTACGTCGAGGCTGTCGAGAAAGAAGTCGATCTCATGCTCCAGCACTTCGCGCACGATGTAGCCATTGCGACGCCAGGCTTCGGCATGTTCGGCATAACAGGGCGAAAGCACGCCGACCTTGCCGGTCCGGCGCAGTTGCGGCAGGGCCTGGATCGCGGCCTGGGAACCGGGCACCGGCAAGGCCAGCGGTGCACCGTAGTAGGCGCTGGCGGCCTGCTCCAGGCCATCGTCGGTTTCCGGCAGGCGCGCCCAGGCACGCTCGGGAATCGCCGGAATCGGCCAGGGCCAGGGCGCGAGACCGCTGGACAGGTCCAGCCAATCCGCCTCGGCAATCCCGTATTGCTCCACCGCCTTGCGCAACCGCCCGCCGTGCTCAAGCATAAAACTCAGCTCCCAGACAGAGAATCAGCAACCACAGCCACACCCCGCGCTGGACCAATTGCCAGCCGCGATCGATCGCGTCGGCATCGGCCACCGGCCCCTCGCCCAACTGCGGACGCTGGTGCAGCTCGCCATGGTAGATCGCCGCGCCGCCCAGCTCGACCCCTAGGGCCCCGGCGCCAGCGGCCATCACCGGCCCGGCATTCGGGCTGTCCCAGGTCGGCCCCTGGGTACGCCAGCACTTGAGCGCCAGCCGGGTCTTGCCCAGCAGAGCGTAGGTCAAGGCCACCAATCGGGCGGGGATATAGTTGAGCAGATCGTCGATCCTGGCCGCCGCCCAGCCGAAACGCTCGAAGCGCTCGTTACGATAGCCCCACATCGCGTCGAGGGTATTGCTCAGCCGGTACAGCACCACGCCAGGCACACCGGCGACGGCAAACCAGAACAGCGCGGCGAAGATCGCATCGCTGCCGTTCTCCAGCACCGACTCGGTCGCCGCACGAGCCACCGCAGCCTCATCCAGCTCCGAGGTCTGGCGGCTGACCAGGTAGCCCACCCGCTGACGCGCCAGTTCCAGGTCGCCACTGCGCAGCGCCTGGGCCACCGGAGCCACGTGCTCGCCCAGGCTGCGCATGCCGAGGGCACAGTAGAGGAACAGGATCTCGACGACCCAGCCGACATAGGGCGCCCACGACAGCGCCGTGGCCAATAGCGTCAGCGGCACCACCGCCAGCACCCAGGCGGTCACGCCATGACTGCGCCAGCCCCGGCCGCCGGAGTTGAAACGTTGTTCGATGCGATCGGCCAGGCGGCCGAACGCCACCAGCGGATGCCAGCGCCTGGGTTCGCCCAGCAGCGCATCCAGCGCAACCCCGGCGACACTCAACAACGCCACACTCATTGACTCACTCCCCAATAGTTCTCATATAACAACTCATTCAACGGACGCGGTTGCGCCCAGCCTTCCAGTACCAGCATGGGTGCCGGGTAGAACTCCTTGACCGGCCCCAGGCACAGCACGGCCAGCGGCTTGGCGCCCACCGGCAGCCCCAGCAGGTCGGCCAGCGCCTGCGGCTCGAACAACGACACCCACCCCATGCCCAGCCCCTCGGCCCTGGAGGCCAGCCAGAGGTTCTGGATCGCGCAGGACAGCGACGCCATGTCCATCTCCGGCAACGTCCGGCGACCGAAGATATGCCGCTCGCGCCCGTCCATCAGCGCCGCCACCAGCACCTCGGCGCAATCATTGATGCCCTCGACCTTCAACTTCATGAATTCGTCGGAGCGCTCGCCCAGGGCCTCGGCGGTCCGCACCCGCTCCTCTTCCACCAACTGCCGGATCCGCCCGCGCAGGGCACGGTCGCTGATCCGGATGAACCGCCAGGGCTGCATCAGCCCGACGCTGGGCGCCTGGTGCGCCGCCTCCAGCAACCGCGCCAGCAATTCTGGCGCCACCGCGCCCCCGGCAAAATGGCGCATGTCACGCCGCTCGGCGATGGCCCGGTAGACGGCCTCGCGTTCCTCTAGGGAAAAAACCTTGTCTGTCATTGCCTCTACGCAGTGCCTGCGCCCACTTCGAAAGTGCCGGCCCTGGCATGATCAGGCGTGCAATCCCGCAGTTGCGGCGCCAACAGCGCAGCAACTGCCTGGGGATTGGACGGAAAATAGAAATGCACATAGGAAGCGGTCGTACGCCCCTGACGATAGACCGCCTCGGCGCCTCGGCCACCATTGGGGCTCTGCCCACGGGCAATCGGCGTCAGATCGGTGCTGGTCAACGAATGGTGATACGTATGGCCGCGCAGCGATCCTTCCGGCAACTCCACGGCCTGCAGGGCCAGCGCGGCCAGGCGCTTCTGCATCACCGCCTCGCCCGCCAGCAGCCCGAGCAGTTCGGCGCGCTGGCCGTCGACATCGGTCAAC
The DNA here is from genome assembly GCF_014268755.2 of Pseudomonas vanderleydeniana. Taxonomy (NCBI): domain Bacteria; kingdom Pseudomonadati; phylum Pseudomonadota; class Gammaproteobacteria; order Pseudomonadales; family Pseudomonadaceae; genus Pseudomonas; species Pseudomonas vanderleydeniana. Next base: position 5,722,300 of record NZ_CP077093.1, read on the forward strand.
GCTTCGAGCAGGTAGAGCATGCCGCCACATTCGGCGAGCAGCGGCTTGCCCGCGGCGTGGTGCGCTCGGATCGCCGCCAGCATCGGCTGGTTCTGCGCCAGCGCCAGGTGGTGCAGCTCCGGGTAGCCACCCGGCAGGTACAGGCTGTCGACCTCGGGTAACGCGCTGTCGTGGATCGGCGAGAAGAAATGCAGCTCGGCGCCCAGCGCCCGCAGCAGATCCAGGTTGGCACCGTAGATGAAGGCAAAGGCCTCATCGTGGGCGACGGCGATACGCACGCCGGCCAACAGCGGTTCGACGCTGGCAGAGGGCGGTGCCGCAAATTCGACTGGCGGCGGCAGCGCGACTTCGCAACTGGCCCCCAGGGCCTCGGCAGCGACATCGAGGCGCCGATCGAGGTCATTCAGCTCGCTGGCCTGGACCAGCCCAAGGTGGCGGCTCGGCAGCTCGATCCCGGTTTCGCGGGAGAGCGCGCCGTACCAGCGCAGGCCTTCGGTCAGGCTGCCTTCGAGCAATTGCGCATGGCGCACGGTACCGACCCGGTTCGCCAGCACCCCGGCAAACGGCAGGTCCGGCTGGTAGCGCGCCAGTCCCAGGGCCAGGGCACCGAAGGTCTGGGCCATGGCCGTACCGTCGATCACCGCCAATACCGGCACGCCGAAATGCCGCGCCAGGTCGGCACTCGACGGCGTCCCGTCGAACAGCCCCATGACGCCTTCGATCAGGATCAGGTCGGCCTCGCCCGCCGCTTCCCAGAGCAGCCGGCGGCTTTCCTCGGCACCGACCATCCACAGGTCGAGCTGGTACACCGGCGCGCCACTGGCGCGTTCGTGAATCATCGGGTCGAGGAAGTCCGGGCCACACTTGAACACCCGGACCGTGCGCCCCTGGTTACGGTGCAGGCGCGCCAGGGCTGCCGTCACCGTGGTCTTGCCCTGGCCGGAAGCCGGCGCGGCAATCAGCACCGCCGGGCAATGACGCGCCTGACTCATAGCTCGATGCCTTTCTGTGCCTTGATCCCGGCCTGGAACGCATGCTTGAGCAAGCCCATCTCGGTGACGGTATCGGCCAGGTCGATCAGCTCCGGCTTGGCGCCACGACCGGTCACCAGCACATGCTGCATCGGCGGACGGGCCTGCAGGTCACTCAGCACCTGGTCCAGATCCAGATAGCCGTGCTTGAGGGCGATGTTCAGCTCGTCGAGCACTACCAGCCCGATCTCCGGATTGGCGAGCATTTCCCGGGACACCGCCCAGGCGGCTTCGGCGGCGGCGATGTCACGCTGGCGGTCCTGGGTCTCCCAGGTAAAGCCCTCGCCCATCACATGGAAACGCACCTGCTCGGGGAAGCGGCGGAAAAACAGCTCCTCGCCGGTACTGTTGCGGCCCTTGATGAACTGCACCACGCCGCACTGCATACCGTGGCCCATGGCCCGGGCGAGCATGCCGAAGGCCGAGCTGCTCTTGCCCTTGCCGTTGCCGGTCAGCACCAGCAACAGGCCGCATTCGTTCGGGGCATTGGCGATACGCTCGTCGATCACCGCCTTCTTGCGCTGCATGCGGGCCAGGTGGCGTTCGTCGCGTTCGGGGGACTCGTTCATGGCAGCTCTCCGTTGGGGCTGGATAAGGCAAACGGCGGGCAGACGGAGGCACGGCCAAGGCCGTCCAGCATCGCCCACCGTGATGCTGTGGAATGGATCAGGCCGGTCTCCGGACTCATGAGCGGCGCGAACGCGGGACCGCGCACCTTCCCATGCCATCGGCACAGTGGCGAAAAGCGCAGCCTTGACTCATTTACCGTTGCGGGGGCAGTGCCGGGATCGCACCTGCCTGAGGGCTCACCGGCTTCCCTGTTTCACTCTGTCGACGCCAGGTCACAGAGCACCTGAAACAAACCGCGAAGGTTAGAGGGTTGGGGGTGGAGCGTCAATTGAAGCCGACCGTCTGTACCCGATGGCCAGGGGTATTAACCGGCGAAATGGGGCCTGCGAGGAAAACTCATTTCTCGCGATGGTCCGCGTGGGAATAACGTATCCCGACAGTAAAGAAACAAGAGCGCCAGCATGAGGACTCAGCCATGCCTGAAGTCGTTCCGATCCTGTCACTGCTGGGCGGTGCCGCGCTGCTGGGTGTCGCACCGGTCATCGTCAAGACATTGCCCTTTGAAGCCGAGGTTTCGGCGTTCTATCGGGTCCTGCTGGCAGTCCCATTCATGTTGCTGTTCTGTGCACTGGCACCCACACAACTGTCGCGCCTCCCCAGAACCGGGCGTTTCTACAGTCTGACCCTGCTGGCAATAGTGCTCTTTAGCGCCGACCTGGCGGTGATGCATCTGGCGATCAGATATACCGATGTCGCTATCGCTAGCCTGCTGACCAATTGCGCACCGTTTTTTGTCGTACTGATGGGTACGGTCGGTATTATCGACAAACCCAGGAAAATCGAATTGCTGTGCCTGTTGCTAGCCATCACCGGCCTGTACGTGCTGTGCATCAAAGAAAAACCCATAAGCCGTGATCATGCGGGAGAAGCCCTTGCTCTGCTGGCCGCATTCTTTTACGCAGCCTATATAGTGAGCATCAAGAAAGTCAGGCAATACGAGTGCACGCCGACCTCGATCATGCTGCTGATCACGACCGGCTGCAGCCTGCTGCTATTTCCGCTGTTCATCATGTCAGGCGCTCCGCTCCCCCATGAGCTCTCGACTTGGGCGCTGCTGCTGGCCCTGGCACTGTGTGGTCAGGTGTTCGGACAGTTGCTAGTGACCCTGGCCCTGAAAAGACTCGCGGCCTCGTTCAGCTCGTTGATACTGCTCTTGCAGCCGGTGGTTGCTACAGCGCTGTCCTGGTCCTTACTCGACGAAGTGCTCACGACCACCCAGCTATCAGGCATGACAATCATATTGCTGGCCATCACCGCCAGCTCCCTGTCTTCCGGCCAAACGAAACAGCAGGGATCTACGCGCGCCTGAAAAGGAATATCCCGACACGAATGCCGGCAAACGAGCACTGACAATCGGAAAAGAGTGGCGAAGGATAACCTCTCATCCACTGAAAACCTCTCGTGATGAAATTCATCAATATCGATATGGATCTGCTCAGGGCGCTGGTATGCGTCAGCGATACCCGAGGCTTTACCCAGGCCGCCAAGAAGCTTTTTCGCACACAATCGGCCATTAGCCTGCAGATAAAGAAACTGGAGCGACTCACCGACCGGCAATTAGTGGAACGAGGAAAAGAGATACGCCTGACACCAGCCGGACTGAAGGTCCATGAGTACGCCTTGAAGATACTCGAACTCAATGACGAGCTGATCAGCTCGGTGGCCAACGAGCACATACCGCTGCGCGTCAGGATCGGCCTGCCCGAACTGCATGATCAGCAGCTCATCGAGAAAATGCTCGACAGCATCGACTCATTCAATGCCCAGTACTCATTTCTGAGCGACGGCAGCGAAAATTTATCGAACATGGTCGACTGCCATCTGCTGGATATCGCCGTCCTTCTGCGGAGCGAACCGAACGGCGAGCAGGCTATCGGCAAGATTCCCATGAGCTGGGTGTCGACCCGCGATTCACGACTACACCTAGACAACAACGTTGCCCTGGCGCTGCCCGCTCCGGGCAGCGCCATTCGCCGGGCGGCACAAAAGGCCCTGGAGGATCAGGGCAGGCACTTCAGTATCCTCTGTACCGCCCACGACCTCATCCCACTGAAGGCCGCCATCGCCGCCGGCAAGGCCATCGGGGTCCTGCCAACCGGTAGCGTCCCCTGCGATCTGCGCATTCTCGACAGCGGAGAGCTCCCAGCCCTCCCCCAGCTGCATCTGTGTACCAAAGTCTCGTCCCAAGCCAGCCCGGCCGTATACAAAATCGCCGCCCACATGACCGGAATCCTGGCACTGGGGTTGACTGCCTGACATCAGGATTGAACCTGCACCGAATCGACCTCTCTACTGCTGGACACACATGCACTGACGGAGATTCAGCATGTTCCAGCAGAAATACGCCCTGATCATTCTGCTCGCCAGCGGATTGGCTGCCTGTGGCGAGAGCTCAACCCTGTCGGTGGCCGAAGGCACCGGTCCCTCGCCGAAGCTCCCGGAACCGAACAAGACCCTGCTCCCGACGATGAACATCGCCCCGGCCATCGGCTGGCCTGACGGCACCCGGCCCATGGCGGCCACCGGCACCCAGGTCAACGCGTTTGCCGAGAAGCTGGACCACCCGCGCTGGCTGTACGTCCTGCCCAACGGCGATGTGCTGGTTGCCGAAACCAATGCGCCGCCCAAGCCCGATGACAGCCAGGGCATTCGCGGCTGGATCGCCAGCAAGGTGATGAGCCGCGCCGGCGCCGGCGTGCCCAGCGCCAATCGCATCACCCTGCTGCGCGACGCCAATCACGACGGGGTCGCGGAAACCCGCACGACGTTCATCGAAGGCCTCAATTCCCCGTTCGGCATGGCGCTGGTCGGCAATGACCTGTACGTGGCCGACACCGACGCCCTGCTGCGCTTCCACTACGAGGAAGGCGACATCACCATCGGTACTGCACCGCAGAAGGTCGTCGACCTGCCCGGCGGCACCCTCAACCATCACTGGACCAAGAACGTGATCGCCAGCCGCGATGGTCGCAAGCTCTACGTCACCGTCGGCTCCAACAGCAACGTCGGCGAAAATGGCCTGGACAAGGAAGAGGGCCGCGCGGCGATCTGGGAGGTCGACCCGGCGAGCGGCAAGCACCGGATCTTCGCCTCCGGCCTGCGCAACCCCAATGGCCTGGCCTGGGAGCCGCAGAGCGGGGCGCTGTGGACAGCGGTCAACGAACGCGACGAGATCGGCAGCGACCTGGTGCCGGACTACATCACCTCGGTGAAGGACGGCGCCTTCTATGGCTGGCCCTACAGCTACTACGGGCAGCATGTGGATGTCCGGGTGTCGCCGGCGGATCCGGCGATGGTCGCCAAGGCCATCGCCCCCGACTACGCCGTCGGCCCGCATACCGCCTCCCTCGGGTTGACGTTCGCCCAGGGCAGCCGGTTGCCGACGCCGTTCACCCAGGGTGCCTTCATCGGCCAGCACGGCTCGTGGAACCGCAAGCCCCACAGCGGCTACAAGGTGATCTTCGTGCCGTTCGCCGACGGCAAGCCGAGCGGCCAACCGGTGGACGTACTGAGCGGTTTTCTCGACAAGGATGAAAATGCCATGGGCCGACCGGTAGGCGTGGTGATCGATCGCCAGGGCGACCTGCTGGTGGCGGACGACGTCGGCAACAAGGTCTGGCGTGTGTCACCAACCAAGCGCTAGCGCTTGCGGCAAAGCGTCAGGCCGTCGCCCACGGGCAGCAGTGACAGGTCGACCCGCGCGTCATCCTTCAAGGCCCGGTTCAGGGCCTGGATGGCCCGGGTGTCCTCGCTTTGCGCTGCCACTTCCAACACCCGTCCACTCCACAGGGTATTGTCGAAAATCGCCAGGCCACCGGTACGCAGCAGGCGCAGGGCACTCTCCAGGTAATGCGGATAATTGGCCTTGTCGGCATCGATGAACACCAGGTCGAAGGATCCGCCCTGCCCCTGACGCTCCAGCTCGGCCAGGGTGTCGAGGGCTGGCGCCAGGCGCAACTCGATGCGCTCGGCCAATCCAGCCTCGCGCCAGTAGCGCAGGGCCGTGGCGTTGTAGTCGCCAGGGATGTCACAGCACAGCAGCGAGCCCTCGGCCGGCAGCGCCGAAGCCATGCACAAGGCGCTGTAGCCGGTGAAGGTGCCGACCTCGAGCACGCGCCGGGCGCCGGTCAGGCTGACCAGCAGGGCGAGGAACTGGCCCTGCTCGGGGGCCACCTGCCAGCGCGCCATGGGCAACGCCTGGGTTTCCTCGCGCAGGCGCCGCAACAGCGGCGTCTCGCGCAGGGACACCTCCAGCAGATAACTGTAGAGGGCATCGTCGAGCTTCAGGGTGCGAGCGGTCATGACAACCTCGCGCAATCTGCCGGAGGGTTAGGGATTTCGCGCCAGGTGTTCGGCCGGCAGCACGCGCTTGGCATTCAGGTAGGCGCGTTGCCAATAGGCCTTGGACAAGCTGTCCAGCTTGACCGTGCCACCCGTGGCCGGGGCATGGACGAAACGCCCCTCACCCACGTAGATCCCCGCGTGACTGACCTGGGAGCCGCCATTGGTGGCGAAGAAGATCAGGTCGCCGGTCTGCAAGGCGTCCTGCGACACGTCGGGGGCGCGCATCACGATCATTTCACGGGTCGAACGCGGCAGGTTGATACCGGCCATGTCACGGTACACGTAGCTGATCAGGCCGCTGCAATCAAAACCGGAGTCCGGGGTATTGCCCCCCCAGCGATAGGGCGTGCCGACCAGACCCAACGCACGGAACAGCACGTCGTCGGCTTCCTGCGAGCTGGGCTGTGGCGAGGCGAACACCACGGGACGGGCCACCGGGGCCGGCGCGGGCGGTGGATGGCTGGCACAGGCACCGAGCAGTGCGGTGAGGGCAACGAGGGCGATGCGGGCCGAGATCGACATATGCAGAAATCCTGACTGAATGTGGCTTGCTCTGCCATGGCGTGGAGAAACCAAAACCGCGCAAGCAGAACTTGCACGGTCAGGCACTCAACAATAAGTCAGGATTCTAGCGCTTACGCGCCAAACTTCAAGTATCACTTTAACTTCGGACGTTTTTTGTACAATCCGGCTACCCATGAAGCTTAGCAGCTTGCACGCGGGCCACCAGCGGTGCCCCCGATACGTTCGAGTGTTTACTTGTTGCTGGCAGTAACGGTGGTAGGAGCCATCGCCAAGGCACGCTTGGCCTCGATGAAGGTCTTGCTCCAGTAGCTGTCACCCAGGCTGTCGACCCGCACACCGCCACTGCGACGGCTGCTGGAGTGGATGAACTGGTCATCACCCAGGTAGATACCGGCATGGCTGACGCGACCGCGACGACCATTGGTGGCGAAGAACAGCAGATCGCCCGGCTTGAGCTTGTTGCGAGCAACCAGCGGCGCCTTCACGTTGATCATCTCACGCGTGGAGCGTGGCAGGTCCAGACCGGCTTCCTCACGGAACAGGTAGCCGATGAAGCCACTGCAATCAAAGCCGGAACTCTCGTTGGTACCACCGAAACGGTAACGGGTACCGATCAGCGACATACCGCGCTCGAGAATGCTGTCGGCCAGCACGGGCAACTGGTAAGGCTTGCTGTCGGAGAACTCGGCGAGTTCTTTTTCAGTAGCCAGTTCATCATCCAGCACTGTGGAGGATTTGACGCCAGAAACCGAAGCGGTTTTGGCCGAATTTTCTACCTGCTGTTGCGAAACTGGCGTATGCGCCGCGCAACCAAAAAGCAAGGTAACGAGTGCGAGAGGCACGAGGGGTGCGAAGCGATTTAGCATGGGCACGACCGTGGCTGAGTTTGTTAGAAGGTGCGACTATGCCTTCTATCACCCTCATTTGCAAATTTTATGAGGCAATTTGTGACTCAGACGTATCTTGAAAACATCTAAGGCCTTAATACCCGAACGTCTCGCGCACGCCTGAAAATTGACTTCAGCGTGTATTTTGCTGCGCCTGAATTTTGACAAAAAGACCCTGCAGCCCTTGATAATACGGGGCCTTGCCGGTGTTTTACCAGCCCAGGGTTTCCTTCAGGAAGGGGATCGTCAGCTTGCGCTGGGCCTGCAGGGAGGCTTGATCGAGGCGCTCGAGCAATTCGAACAGCGCACTCATGCTGCGAGTACCACGAGTCAGGATGAAATGCCCTACTTCGTCGGTCAGGTGCAACCCACGCCTTGAAGCACGCAGTTGCAAAGCACGCAGTTTGTCCTCATCGGAAAGCGGACGCATCTGGAAGATCAGCGCCAGGGTCAGTCGCGACTTGAGGTCCGCCAGTTTCACCGGCAACTCACGGGGCGAGGTGGATGCGGCGATCAGCAGGCGCCGACCGCTGTCGCGCAGACGGTTGAACAGGTGAAACAGCGCCTCTTCCCAGTCTGCCCGACCGGCGACCACTTGCAGGTCGTCCAGGCAGACCAGTTCGTACTGCTCGAGGTTGTCCAGCAGCTCGACCCCACGGTCCATCAACTCGGCCAGCGGCAGGTAGACCGCCGGCTCGCCCATCTGCTCGAAACGCAGGCACGCCGCCTGCAACAGGTGGGTACGTCCCACGCCGTGCTTGCCCCACAGATAGATCAGGCTTTCGGTCCACCCGGCGTCGGCTTCGCAGAGGCGCTCGACATAGCCGAGTGCAGCGGCATTGGCGCCTGGGTAGTAGTTGATGAAGGTAGCGTCATCCCGTAGACGCACACCTAGGGGCAGCTGAATCGGTTTCATGCTGACTGAACAGTTCCCGGGAACCGTTAGTGGCCTCTGTGTAAAGTCTGCAAAGTTTATACCCGTGACGCCGGGCGCACAATGCAGCAGACCACAAGCAAAATCAAAGGTTTGCGTGATCCAACGGAAAGAATCGTCAAAACTTGCACGACAACGGAGGGTGCCAGCCGGCGAATGATGGCACTCGCCGGCTCGAGGCCGCCCCTACGGGCAGCCTCTTAAAAAAACACCCGCCCCGATTATGGGGAAGGCATCACAGATCGGGATCTTCCTGGCCGCCGTACAGGTCCGAATCCTTGTACAGGTCATGGACATGTCGCACCAGCACCATGATCACCGCTGCCACCGGCAGCGCCAGCAACACGCCAGTGAAGCCGAACAGCTCGCCACCGGCTAGGATCGCGAAGATCACCGCGACCGGATGCAGGCCGATGCGGTCCCCGACCAGCAACGGCGTCAGGACCATCCCTTCCAGGGCCTGGCCAACCATGAACACCGCCACGATACCGATCATCGGGTACAGCTCGCCGCCAAACTGGAACAGCCCGGCGGTGATCGCCGCGCCAATCCCGATCACGAAACCCATGTAGGGCACGATGGCCGCGAGCCCCGCCAACAGGCCAATCAACAGCCCGAGTTCCAGCCCGACCAGCATCAGGCCACCGGCATAGATCCCGCCGAGCGCGAGCATCACCAGCAATTGTCCACGCACGAAAGCCCCAAGCACGTCATGGCACTCACCCGCCAGCGCGACGATGCGTTCCTCCTGCTGGCGAGGCAACAGGCTGCGGATCTTGGCCATCATCAAGTCCCAGTCACGCAGCAGATAGAAGCTCACCACCGGGATCAGCACCAGGTTGGCCAGCCAGCCCATCAGCGCCAGACCGGATGCCGTGGCCTGGGCCAGCACCACACCAACGATGTCGGTGGTCTGGCCCATGTGCTCGCTGATGGCCGCCTTGACCTTGTCGAACTTCCAAAAGCCATCCGCCAGGCCGAACTTGTGCTGCGCCCAGGGCATCGCCGTATGCTGCAGCCAGTCGAGCACCTGCGGTGCCAACTCGTAGAGGCGCACCAACTGCTTGGCGAGCATCGGTACCAGCACCAGCAGCAAGGTCATCAGGATCAGGGTGAACAGGGCAAATACCGTCACCACGCCCCAGGTTCGCGACAGGCCGAATTTCTCCAGCCGGTCGACCACCGGGTCGAACAGGTAGGCCAACAGTATCCCTACCAGGAACGGCGAAAGGATCGGGTGCAGCAGGTACAGCAGCAAACACAGCACAACCGCCGCGCCAAGCCAAATCCATCGGCGAATGTCAGTCATGGACGATTTCCAGCCTTATATATAGAAGAGAAATGAATTACCAACGGAAACGCAGCTGTGGCGTGGCTACCGGCGCAGCCGGAGCCGTACTGGTCGCCGCGGGATCGCTGCTCGACGGTGCGGCCGGTGCGGGAGCTTGGCCCGGCGGGACCTCCTGCAACTTCGCCAGCCCCAGCTGCGCCCGCAACTGCTCGGCGCTGCCGCTGACCTGGTAGACGATGCGATCACCTTCCACACTCACCGGCCGCCCACCGAACGGCTCGAGCAGACGTTCCAGGGCCGCGTAATGCTCCAGGGTCATGCCCTGCACTTCCAGCAACTGCTCCGTGGCCAAGCCGGGCTTGACCACGAAACGTGGCGCCAGGCGCTCGCTCACCGCGAGCAGCACCGCATCGGCCAGCGCCGCGGTGTCCGCGCCCTGCACCGTGCCCTGCTCCTTCTGGTCGCCCAGCCACAGGCGCCACTTGGCTTCCCATTGCGCACCGTTCTGGCGGGCATGCACCGCCAGCAGGGCATCGGCAGCGTAACGCTCGGACGCGGCCTGCAGGGGCGAGGCGTCGGAGCCTTCGAGGTTCTTCGCGGTAGCGACGAGCTGTTCTTCCAAATCGGCCATCGGCAGGCGCAGTGGCAGGCCGCGATGCTGCGCCGCCCGGCGCAACGGCTCGGCCGCCGACTGGCCGTCACCCACCAGGCTCGAGCCCTCGGTGGAATCGCTCAGCCACCAGCCGAGAATCGCCGGCCGGTTGCTGCCCCACAATGACAGCCCAGCACCACGCAGGGCGCGATCGGTGCTCACCGGGTCGAAATCCACCTGCAGGCTCTCGGGCGGCCCGGCATCGTAGCCATACTGGCTGATGATCTGCTGCGGATCCTTGCGCACCTCGGCCAGGCCGGCACTCTGCGCAGCCTTGGGGTCGCCGGTCAGGCGCAGCACCAGGGTCTCCAGCGCACGCTGGGTGGCCTGGTTGCGCTCATCGGGGGACTGGCTGCTGACCGGCTCGCGCACCTGGTACAGATTGTTGAGGGTTTGGGCATGGATCGCCAGGCTCAACAAGGACAGGCAACCGGCACTCAGTAACTTGAACAAACGCATGGAAAATTCCCGACAGGCAGAAAACGGCTTGAACGACCGCATGAATACAAAGGGACAGGCGTGTGACCACAGCGCAGTGCCATCATTCATACCATCACGAAAGTTTTTCCGCTGTCATAAAGATAGCGGCTGAAGAAGCTATACCTTATACAGCCGCGCCCGATGCAGCCAGCGCCGCCAACCACGGATTTTTTCGCGGATATCGCCCTGCCCGTCGGCCCGAGGATGGCCGCTGCTGCTCAAGCCTGATAAAATCGCGCGCCTTCGCAGACCGGCAATGCCGGACAACTGAAAAGCACGACTTGCGTTCGTCTTTGCGGTGGTTCCGTCTTTCCCGGTCGATACCCCAAGAATCCCCCCTATAGGCCTGGATCATGAGCAAGCAACCCTCCCTGAGCTACAAGGACGCCGGTGTAGACATCGACGCCGGTGAAGCATTGGTCGAACGCATCAAAGGCGTGGCCAAGCGTACTGCGCGTCCGGAAGTCATGGGCGGCCTGGGCGGTTTCGGCGCCCTCTGCGAGATCCCGGCCGGTTACAAGCAGCCGGTTCTGGTCTCCGGTACCGATGGCGTCGGCACCAAGTTGCGCCTGGCACTGAACCTGAACAAGCACGACAGCATCGGCATCGACCTGGTGGCCATGTGCGTGAACGACCTGGTGGTCTGCGGCGCCGAGCCACTGTTCTTCCTCGACTACTACGCCACCGGCAAGCTCAATGTCGACACCGCCGCCCAGGTGGTCACCGGCATCGGCGCTGGCTGCGAACTGTCCGGCTGCTCCCTGGTCGGCGGTGAAACCGCTGAAATGCCAGGCATGTACGAAGGCGAAGACTACGACCTGGCCGGCTTCTGCGTCGGCGTGGTGGAAAAATCGGAAATCATCGACGGCTCGAAAGTCGCCACCGGTGACGCCCTGATCGCCCTGCCATCCTCCGGCCCGCACTCCAACGGCTACTCGCTGATCCGCAAGATCATCGAAGTCTCCGGTGCCGACATCGAGAACACCCAGCTCGACGGCAAGCCACTGACCGACCTGCTGATGGCGCCAACCCGCATCTACGTCAAGCCGCTGCTCAAGCTGATCAAGGAAACCGGCGCGGTCAAGGCCATGGCCCACATCACGGGTGGCGGCCTGCTGGACAACATCCCGCGCGTCCTGCCAGCCGGTGCCCAGGCCGTCATCGACGTCGCCAGCTGGCAGCGTCCGGCGGTCTTCGACTGGCTGCAGGAAAAAGGCAACGTCAACGAAACCGAAATGCACCGCGTACTGAACTGCGGCGTCGGCATGGTGATCTGCGTTGCCCAGGAACATGTTGAAAGCGCCCTGAAGGTCCTGAGCGAAGCCGGCGAACAGCCATGGGTCATCGGCCAGATCGCCGTGGCTGCCGAAGGCGCCGCACAGGTCGAGCTGAAGAATCTCAAGGCTCACTGATGTCCGAGCCGATAAGCCCGACCTGCAGCGTCGTGGTGTTGCTGTCGGGCTCCGGCAGCAACTTGCAGGCCCTGATCGATGACGTCCGGACCGGGGGCAACCCGGCCCACATCGCCGCGGTAATCTCCAACCGTGCCGACGCCTACGGCCTGCAACGCGCCAGGGACGCGGGTATCGAAACCCGCTCCCTGGATCACAAGGCCTTCGAAGGCCGCGAAGCCTTCGATGCCGCCCTGATCGAACTGATCGACGCCTTCAATCCGCAACTGGTGGTCCTGGCCGGCTTCATGCGCATTCTCAGCACCGATTTCGTCCGCCACTACCAGGGGCGCCTGCTCAACATCCACCCTTCGCTATTGCCCAAGTACAAGGGCCTGCACACGCACCAGCGCGCCCTGGATGCCGGCGACAGCGAACACGGCTGCAGCGTGCATTTCGTCACCGAGGAACTCGATGGCGGGCCTCTGGTCGTACAGGCTGTGGTTACGGTAGAGTCTGGTGATTCGGCGCAGAGTCTGGCGCAACGGGTGCATACCCAGGAACACAGGATTTACCCACTGGCGGTACGCTGGTTCGCCGAAGGACGCTTGAGCCTTGGCGAGCAGGGTGCCTTGCTGGACGGCCAGTTACTGGCGGCCAGCGGCCATTCGATTCGAACCTAGGAGATTTTATGCGTCGCGCCCTGCTCTTCGCTCTTACCCTGCTCGCCCTGCCCGTGGTGCAGGCGGCGGACCTTCAGCCGTTCTCCGCCAGCTACACCGCAGACTGGAAACAGCTGCCCATGAGCGGTTCGGCCGAACGTAGCCTGAAGAAAAACGACAACGGCACCTGGACCCTGAACTTCAAGGCCTCCATGATGATTGCCAGCCTGACCGAGGAGAGCACCATTCGCCTCGAGAAGGACAAGCTGCTGCCACAGACCTACACCTTCGAGCGTGGTGGCCTGGGCAAGGCCAAGAAGATCAACCTGGACTTCGACTGGGCGAGCAACAAGGTCACCGGCTTCGAAGGCAAGGACTCGGTCAACCTGCCACTGGAAAGCGGCATGCTGGACAAGTCCACCTACCAACTGGCCCTGCAGCGCGACGTCGCCGCCGGCAAGAAGAGCATGAGCTACCGGGTAGCCGAAGGTACCGATACCGACACCTACGACTTCCGCGTGATCGGCCCGGAAAAGGTCCAGACCAAGGCCGGCAGCATCGATGCGATCAAGGTCGAGCGCGTGCGTGATCCAACGCAAAGCAAGCGCATCACCCAGATGTGGTTTGCCAAGGACTGGGGCTACATCCTGGTTGCCCTGCGCCAGGTGGAGACCGACGGCAAGGAGTACAACATCATGCTCCAGGACGGTACCGTCGACGGCAAGACCGTCAAGGGCAACTGAGCCGCACTCCCCTGCTCCACCCGAAGCCTCGCGAAAGCGGGGCTTTTTTCTGCCTCCGGAAAATGGTTCCGCTCCCCTGGGGCGGCTTGATGGCGATTGCATCAGTGCACATACCCGCGAGACCGGTGCGGCAATCGCCAGCAAGCCGACTCCTACAGGAAGGCGCCAGCGGGGCGCCGACAAGATGAAACTTTTGTCATGAAACTCCCAACCCGGAGCAGGAAACCCAATAAAACCGGGGCCTCAGCGATTATTGCAGAATTGACAAAGGTGTATTCGCATTCGAAACGATTTACATAGCAAGCTAATAAATTTTATAAAAAAGTCCTGCGACGCATTGCCGCAGCTCAACAGAAACAGGAGCTTGCAGATGACTGTAAAAGTGACCGAACGCGATGATGCACACATGTCTCATGAAGGCCTGGCAGCCGGTATTCGAATCTGGGATGTACACCAACAGGACCTGCTGGTAGGCATGTTTCACAACGAGGCCGACGCTCAACAATACAAGAGCGAGCTGGAAAACCTCGAAATGAAGCGCCAGGCACAACACTCCTGAAGCCGTAGCCCCGACGGCGCCACCGGCCCACGCAGCCGGCGCTGCCGCCAAAAACAAACCCCGCCTTTCGAGCGGGGTTTGTCGTGTTTACCACATCAGATCGTCAGGGATCTGATAGGCCGCGTACGGATCGTCCTCGTCCGGCACCTGGGTCTCGCTCAGGGCATTGAGCTGGACGATGCGCTCGGGGGCACGCTCCTGGATCTTCAGCGCCGCTTCGCGCGGGATCACCTCGTAACCGCCACCGTGGTGGACGATCGCCAGCGAACCGTTACTGAGCTTGTTGCGCATGAGGTTGTTGACCGACAGGCGCTTGACCTTCTTGTCATCAACGAAGTTGTAGTAGTCCTCGGTCGTCAGCTTGGGCAGGCGCGAGGTTTCGATCAGTTGCTTGACCTGGGCCGCACGGGCCTTGGCCTCGGCTTTTTCCTGCTGCTGGCGGTTCAGCTCCTGGTCACGCTTGACCTTCTCGGCCTGCGCCTCCTGGGCCAGGCGCGCCTGGGTATCGTCAACCTCGGCCTGGCCCTTGTGGACCAGGCGCTGGTGTTTCTGTTTGTCCTTGCTGACCTGCTTGGCCTGCTTTTGATTGACCAGACCTGCCTTGAGCAACTGGTCGCGAAGGGAAAGGCTCATGATGCTTACTCACTTGGGGTCAATGACTCAGCCGCAGCTGGGTGCATTCTGTTCCTGACGCTTGGCTTCGCCCCACAAGGCGTCCAATTCTTCGAGGGTGCAATCTTCCATGGGACGGTGGGTATCGCGCAATGCCTGTTCGACAAATCGGAAACGTCGGTCGAATTTGCCATTGGCGCCACGCAGGGCATTTTCCGGGTCGACCTTGAGGTGGCGAGCCAGGTTGACCACGCTGAACAGCAGGTCGCCGATCTCGTCGGCCATGGCCGCCGAATCGTTATCCGCCATGGCTTCGAGCACTTCGTCGAGTTCTTCGCGAATCTTGTCCACCACCGGCAACGCCGCCGGCCAGTCGAAACCGACCTGGGCCGCGCGCTTCTGCAACTTTGCCGCGCGGGACAGGGCCGGCAAGGCGGCCGGTACATCATCGAGCAGCGACAGCTGTTCGGGCGCGCGGTGGTTCTCGGCGCGCTCCTCGGCCTTGATTTCCTCCCAGCGCTGCTTGACCTGCTCTTCGCTCAGACGCGGCAGGTCCACCGGGGCATAGAGATCGCCCGTGGGAAAGACATGGGGGTGGCGACGGATCAGCTTGCGGGTGATGCCATCGACCACGCCGTCGAATTCGAAACGCCCTTCTTCACGCGCCAGCTGGCTGTAGTAGACCACCTGGAACAGCAGGTCGCCCAACTCACCCTGCAGGTGCTCGAAGTCCGCACGCTCGATGGCGTCGGCCACCTCGTAGGCTTCCTCGAGGGTATGGGGCACGATGGTGGCGTAGCTTTGCTTGATGTCCCAGGGGCAACCGTATTGCGGGTCGCGCAGTCGGGCCATCAGGTGCAGCAGGTCTTGGAGGCTGTACATCAGTCGTTCTCGGGTTTTGTAGGAGCGGGCTTGCCCGCGAAGCTTTCCGATCGTTGCCACGCTCCACGTGGGCATGCCGCACAGGACGCCCGGCGTCCGCTCCTGTGACGCGGAGCATCGCCGGGATGCGTTCCCACGCCGAGCGTGGGAACGATCCTCGGCCGAGCACAGAGGCTCAAGTCGTGCGGTTGCGGCGGGTTTCGATGATGTTGGGTAGCTGGGAAATCCGCCCCAGCAAACGTCCCAACGCATCCAGCCCGGGAATCTCGATGGTCAGGGACATCAACGCGGTGTTGTCCTCCTTGTTCGAGCGGGTGTTGACCGCCAGCACGTTGATCCGCTCGTTGAGCAGCACCTGGGACACGTCACGCAGCAGACCGGAACGGTCGTAGGCGCGAATCATGATATCCACCGGATAGGTCGACACCGGCACCGGCCCCCAGCTGACCTGAATGATCCGCTCCGGCTCGCGTCCGCTCAGTTGCAGCACCGAGGCGCAGTCCTGGCGGTGAATGCTCACCCCGCGGCCCTGGGTGATGTAGCCGACGATCGCGTCGCCCGGCAGCGGCTGGCAGCAGCCGGCCATCTGGGTCATCAGGTTGCCGACACCCTGGATCTGGATATCGCCCCGCTTGCCCGGCTTGTAGCCGGCGGACTTGCGCGGGATCAGTTCCAACTGCTCGTTGCCGCGCTCCGGCTCGACCAGTTGCTGCGCGGTATTGACCAGTTGCGCCAGGCGCAGGTCACCCGCACCGAGGGCGGCGAACATATCCTCGGCGGTCTTCATGTTGGCCTTGTCGGCCAGCTTGTCGAAGTCCACCTGCGGCAGGTCCAGGCGCGTCAGTTCACGCTCGAGCAGGGTCTTGCCGGCCGCGACGTTCTGGTCGCGTGCCTGCAGCTTGAACCAGTGCACGATCTTCGCCCGCGCCCGCGAGGTGGTCACGTAGCCCAGGTTCGAGTTCAGCCAGTCACGGCTTGGCGTACCGTGCTTGCTGGTGATGATTTCCACCTGCTCGCCGGTCTGCAGGCTGTAGTTCAGCGGAACGATGCGCCCGTTGATCTTCGCGCCCCGACAGTTGTGGCCAATCTCGGTATGCACCCGGTAGGCGAAGTCCAGCGGCGTGGCGCCCTTGGGCAGGTCGATCGCGTGCCCGTCCGGGGTGAACACGTAGACACGGTCCGGCTCGATGTCGACCCGCAGCTGATCCGCCAGGCCACCGATATCCCCCAGTTCCTCGTGCCATTCCAGCACCTGGCGCAACCAGGAGATCTTCTCTTCATAGTGGTTGGACCCGGACTTGACGTCGGTGCCCTTGTACTTCCAGTGCGCACAGACCCCGAGCTCGGCTTCCTCGTGCATGGCGTGGGTGCGGATCTGCACTTCCAGCACCTTGCCTTCCGGACCGATCACCGCCGTGTGTAGCGAGCGATAGCCGTTTTCCTTGGGGTTGGCGATGTAGTCGTCGAATTCCTTCGGGATATGTCGCCACAGGGTGTGGACGATCCCCAGCGCGGTGTAGCAGTCGCGCATTTCCGGAACCAGCACGCGCACGGCGCGCACATCGTAGATCTGGCTGAACTCCAGGCCCTTGCGCTGCATTTTGCGCCAGATCGAATAGATGTGCTTGGCCCGGCCGCTGATGTCGGCCTTGACGCCGGTCGCCAGCAGTTCGTTTTCCAGCTGGCACATCACTTCGCTGATGAAGCGCTCGCGATCCAGCCGCCGCTCGTGCAGCAGCTTGGCGATCTGCTTGTACTGGTCGGGCTCCAGGTAGCGGAAGGACAGGTCCTCCAGCTCCCACTTGATATGCCCGATACCCAGGCGATGGGCCAGCGGCGCGTAGATGTCGAACACCTCGCGGGCTACGCGGTTGCGCTTCTCCTCGTCGGCGTTCTTCACCGCCCGGATGGCGCAGGTGCGCTCGGCCAGCTTGATCAGTGCAACGCGTACGTCGTCGACCATCGCCACGAGCATCTTGCGCAGGTTCTCCACCTGCACCTGGGTGCCCATGACCTGCGACTGGCGCGGGCTGAGGCTGGCACTGATGGCCGCCATGCGCTGCACGCCGTCGATCAGCTTGGCCACCACCGGGCCGAATTTCTGGCTGACCGCCGGCAACTGGATCTGCCCCTGGCGCACGCCACGGTACAGTACTGCGGCGACCAGGGAGTCCTGGTCGAGCTTGAGGTCGGCGAGGATATCGGCGATCTCGAGCCCGGTGCTGAAACTGCCCCCTTCGGCCCAGGCATCCTGGGTCGGCAGGGTCTGTTGTTCGGCAAGCCGTGCGTACTCGCAGGCTTCCTTCAATGCTTCACGGTCCAGCGCCGGATCGACGCTCACCGTGTGGTCGAGCCATGCCTCGAGATTGATACTGCCGTCGGTGTTGATCGGCTGGTGTGCTCTCACCTGTACCATCTTGCTTACCTTCCCTACGACGCAGATTCAATGCGTCAGAATCGCTGGCCGTTGATTGCCCCCTGCGCCCCGGCAAGGCTGGGCGGAACGCGGGGGCGGCCAGTCAGACTAGACGAGCATCCTGGCTCGCTTCAAATAACGCCATGGCCTCGACATGCGCTGTCTGCGGAAACATATCGAGGATCCCGGCACGTTTTAACCGGTAGCCCTGCTTGATCAATTCGACCGTGTCGCGCGCCAGTGTCGCGGGGTTGCACGACACGTACACCAGGCGCCTGGCGCCCAATCCGGCAAGCTTGCCGACTATATCGAAAGCGCCGTCACGCGGTGGGTCCAAGAGTACCGCAGAAAAGCCCGCTTTGGCCCAACCGGCATCATTCAGGGGCTGGGATAAATCGGCCTGAAAAAAGCTCGCGTTATGCAGATTGTTCGCCACGGCATTCGCGGCAGCCCGATCGACCATGGTCTGCACGCCTTCCACGGCCACCACCTCGCGCACCTGGCGAGCCAGAGGCAGGGCGAAGTTGCCCAGGCCGCAGAACAGGTCCAGCACCCGCTCCTCTGGCGCCGGCTTGAGCCAGTCCAGGGCCTGGGCCACCATCGCCTCGTTGACCCCGGCATTGACCTGGACGAAATCCCCCGGCCGGTAGGCCAGCTCCAGGTTCCACTGCTCCAGGTGGTAGCCCAGCGACTGTGTCGCGTCCAGCGGTTGCGGACCGTCCTCACCGTGCAGCCAGAGCTGAGCGCCATGCTGCTCGCAGAATGCGCGCAGGATCTGCAGGTCATCGCCCGACAGTGGCGCCATGTGGCGCAGCAACAGGGCCACGGCCGAGCCGCTGAACAGTTCGACATGCCCCAGTGACTGGGGTTTGCCCAGGCGCCGGAGCATCGCCGGCAGGCCGTTCATGATCGGCTGCAGGGCCGTGACCAGCACCGGGCAATCGTCGATGGCGACGATGTCCTGGCTGGAGGCCGCACGAAAGCCGACCTCCAGTCGCCTGGCCTTGGCATCCCAGCGCACCGCCACCCGGGCTCGCCGGCGATAGCCGAACTCGGGACCGGTCAGCGGCGCCGCCCACTCCTGCGGCTCGACACCCGCCACCCGCGACAACTGCTCGGCGAGCATGCGCTGCTTGAGAGCGAGCTGGTCCGTGTGCGGCATGTGCTGGACACTGCACCCCCCACAATGGCCGGCATGGGCGCAGGGAGCCGGGCGACGCTGGTCGCTGGCGAGCAGCAGGCGTTCGGTGCGCGCCTCGACCACCTTGCCATGGGCCCCCAGGACACGCGCCTCGACTTCCTCGCCGGCCAGTGCGCCGGCGACGAACCAGGTGCGCCCCTCGAGGAAGGCGATGCCGCGGCCGTCATTGGCCAGCCGCTCGATCGTCAGCCGCTGTTTCTTGCCCGCAGGCACTTGCGGGGCCCGGCTACCGCCACTGGGCTGGAAGCGCAGGCCTTTCTGCTGTCTGGCCATCAGTTGGGAGAATCGTAGATGCCGGTCGACAGGTAGCGGTCGCCGCGGTCACAGATGATCGCGACCATCACCGCGTTCTCGACCTCGCGCGACAGGCGCAGCATGGCTGCCACCGCCCCGCCCGAGGACACCCCACAGAATACGCCTTCTTCACGGGCCAGGCGACGCATCACGTCTTCCGCTTCCTCCTGGCCCATGTCGACGATGCGGTCGACCCGCTCGGATTGGAAAATGCGTGGCAGATACTCGTGCGGCCAACGGCGGATGCCCGGAATCGATGCACCTTCCATCGGCTGCAGGCCGACGACCTGCACGCCTGGATTCTGCTCCTTCAGGTAGCGCGAAACGCCCATGATGGTGCCGGTGGTGCCCATCGAACTGACGAAGTGGGTGATGGTGCCCTGGGTCTGCCGCCAGATCTCCGGGCCGGTGCCGGTGTAGTGCGCCTCGGGGTTGTCACCATTGGCGAACTGGTCGAGCACCTTGCCGCGGCCTTCGGCCTGCATCCGCTCGGCGAGGTCGCGGGCACCTTCCATGCCTTCCTCGCGGCTGACCAGGATCAGCTCGGCGCCATAGGCGGTCATCGCCGCCTTGCGCTCGGCCGTGGAGTTGTCGGGCATGATCAGGATCATCCGGTAACCCTTGATCGCCGCGGCCATGGCCAGCGCGATCCCGGTGTTGCCCGAGGTTGCCTCGATCAGGGTGTCACCGGGCTGGATCTGCCCGCGCAACTCGGCGCGGGTGATCATCGACAGCGCCGGGCGGTCCTTCACGGAGCCCGCCGGATTGTTCCCTTCCAGCTTGAGCAGCAGGGTATTGCTGGTAGCGCCCGGCAAGCGTTGCAGACGAACCAGGGGCGTGTTGCCGATGCAATCGGCGATAGTTGGATACTGCAGGGTCATGGCGTATTCGCAATCCAGACTGCGGGGGGCGCCTATCATACCGGCAAACGCCTGCGCTCCATATCACGCAAAGTGCGATGCTTATGGCTTCTGGCTATAAGCGGTCTCGAGGATGCCGAGTGCGC
Organism: Pseudomonas vanderleydeniana; assembly: GCF_014268755.2. NCBI lineage: Bacteria > Pseudomonadati > Pseudomonadota > Gammaproteobacteria > Pseudomonadales > Pseudomonadaceae > Pseudomonas > Pseudomonas vanderleydeniana. Next base: position 5,742,840 of record NZ_CP077093.1, read on the forward strand.
TGCCCACCTCCGCCGGCGCGGCGGCCGGCAGCCGCAGATTCAGGCGCAGGCCACGGGCGGCATTCTGTGCCCAGACCGAACCACCCTGACGCTGCACCGCGTTGCGCGCGATACTCAACCCCAGGCCAAAACCACCATCCCCCGGACGAGAACCATCGAGGCGGGTGAACGGCGCGAAGATCCGCTCCAGGTCCTGCTCCGCCACGCCACCGCCCTGGTCCTCCAGCCACACGATCCAGTACGGCCCCTCGCGGCGCCCGTCGAGGCGAATGATGCCGTCGGCAGGTGAATGGCGGATCGCATTGCGCAGGATGTTCTCCAGGGCCTGGGCCAGGCTGTTGAGGTGTCCGCGTACCCAACAGGAAGCTGACAAGGTGCACTGCAGGCGACTCGACGACCAACCACTTTCATAACAGGCGTCCTCGACGAGCATTTCCCAGAGTGCCTGGAGCTGGATGTCTTCCTGGTGCAACGGCGCCCGCTCGGTGTCCAGCCAGGCCAGTTGCAGGGTGTCCTCGACCAGCCGCTGCATGCCGTCGACTTCACGGGCCAGGCGCTTGCGCAGTTCATCCAGGCTTTCTTCGCCATCGCAGCAGACCCGCAGGCGACTCAAGGGCGTGCGCATCTCATGGGACAGGTCGCGCAACAGTTGCTGCTGCAACCCCACGGTGGTCTGCAGGCGCTCGGACATCTGGTCGAACGCCCGGCCCAGTTCACCCAGCTCATCCTGGCGGCTGGTGATGCGCGAGGACAGCCGGGTGCCCAACTGATCGGCACGCCAGGCATTGGCCTGGGCCCGCAGGTGGTTCAACGGCAGGATCAGCAGGCGATACAGGCCGACGCACAGCAACAGCGTGAACAGTCCCGGAATCAGGCCATTGGTGACCAGGCGCCAGAACCACTGGTAGCGGCCGGGCATGAAGCGCTGCGGCAACTCCATCACCAGGCTGCCGGCTTGCGGGTTCTGCGGGAAGGGAAGCTTCAGCCAGGGCAGCCCGACCACGTGACGACTCACCGGCCAGTCGAGCCCACGCAGGAAGGTCAGGCGCTGGCTTTCACTCCACAGCAGCGGTTGCGAGGACAGCGACTGCAGGTCGCCACCGATGACCGCGCTCCAGGTCGGCTCATGCTCGCGCAGCTCCTGCAGCCAGCGATCGACGCCCGCCTGGCCGTCGGCCTCCCAGGCCTGCTCGGCAGCGAAGGCGTACCCCTTGAGCGTCACCCGTGCCTCGTCGGACAGGTAGGCGTTCTGCTGCTCCATGTAGCGTCCCCAGGACCAGCTCAGCCAGACCATCAGCAGGCAGAACGCGACCAGCAACAGCGCCAGCTTCCAGAACAGTGAATGCCGCCCGGGCAGGTCACACCTCATCGCCGGCACTCAGCACGTAGCCCTTGCCCCAGACCGTACGCACCTCGCGCTCGGTGTAGCCGACCGCCTTGAGCTTGCGACGGATCTGGCTGACGTGCATGTCCAGGCTGCGGTCATGGGTGGCGTAGCCGCGCTGCAGCACGTGCTGATAAAGGAAGGCCTTGCTCAGCACCTCGTCGCCATGGCGATGCAAGGTTTCCAGCAACCGGTACTCGCTACGGGTGAGGCCTGCCCACTGCTCGCCGAAATGCACATCGCACAGTTCATCATCGAAACGCAGGACACGCCCGCCATCGCGCGGCGGCGTCGCCAGCACCGACATCGGCCGCCGCTCCAGGGCGACCCGGCGCAGAATCGCCTCGATCCGCACGCGCAACTCCGCCATGCTGAACGGCTTGGGCAGGTAGTCATCGGCCCCCAGGCGAAAGCCGCTGATGCGGTCCGCTTCGGCGCCCAGGGCCGACATCAGGATCACCGGCAACGAATGACTGCGTCGCAGGTGGGTGAGCACCTCGAGGCCATCCATGCCCGGCAGCAGGATGTCCATCAGCACCACGTCGAAGACCTGGTTGCGCGCCAGGTCCAGGCCTTCCTGGCCATTACGGCACCAGGTCACCTCGAACCCGCAACGACCGAGTTGTTCGTGCACGTAGGCGCCCAACACAGTGTCATCTTCGATCGCCAGGATATTGGGGTGGCCAACAGATACGGAAGTCATGGGTTTCTGCAAACAATTCTCAATCACTGATTATTCAAGATTGCTGCAGGCGCGACAAGCCACCCTCGACGATCGTCTGCCCTGCCCACGGGTGGCTCGGTGAAGTTTGCGAGATTTCCCCCTCCTCATATGGCTAAACTGCGCAGGTGGAGCGAGCGCAGGAAGCGCACGCCAAAAATAGAAGATCGCCGTGTCGGCCAAACGCCGTATCCGATGGAGAGTATTGCGTGCTTAAAAACCTGGGCATCAAAGGCCGTGTCCTCCTGCTGACCCTGCTGCCGACCACGCTGATGGCCCTGGTGCTGGGCGGCTATTTCACCTGGTTGCAGCAGTCGGAACTGCAAAGCCAGTTGCTGCAGCGTGGCGAGATGATCGCCGAGCAGTTGGCCCCGCTGGTGGCTCCGGCCCTGAGCCGCAACGACAGCGAACAGTTGGAGCGGGTCGCCGCCCAGGCCCTGGAGCAGACCGACGTGCGCGCGGTGTCGTTCCTCGGCGCCAACCGCGAGCAATTGGCCCATGCCGGCCCGAGCATGCTCAACCAGCCGCCCACCGGCAACAGCAGCCACATGCTGCAACGTAGCGGCAACGACGCCACCCGCTATCTGCTACCGGTGTTCGGCCGGCATCGCAGCATGGCCGGTGAGCCGGTCGCCGACGAAGCCGACCGGCTGCTGGGCTGGGTCGAACTGGAACTCTCGCACAACGGCATGCTGCTGCGTGGCTACCGCAGCCTGTTCGCCAGCCTGCTGCTGATCGCCACCGGCCTGCTCGGCACCGCCCTGCTGGCGCTGCGCATGAGCCGCACCATCAACGCACCGATCAGCATGATCAAGCAGGCCGTGGCGCAGCTCAAGGACGGCAACCTGGAAACCCGCCTGCCACCGCTCGGCAGCCAGGAACTGGACCAGTTGGCTTCGGGCATCAACCGCATGGCCGAGACCCTGCAGAACGCCCAGGAAGAGTTGCAGCACAGCATCGACCAGGCCACCGAGGACGTCCGCCAGAACCTGGAAACCATCGAGATCCAGAACATCGAGTTGGACCTGGCACGCAAGGAGGCCCTGGAGGCCAGCCGGATCAAATCCGAGTTCCTCGCCAACATGAGCCACGAGATCCGCACCCCGCTCAACGGCATCCTCGGTTTCACCCACCTGCTGCAGAAAAGCGAGCTGACCCCACGCCAGCTGGACTACCTGAGCACCATCGAGAAATCCGCCGACAGCCTGCTGGGAATCATCAACGAGATCCTCGACTTCTCGAAGATCGAGGCCGGCAAGCTGGTGCTCGACAGCATTCCGTTCAACCTGCGCGACCTGCTGCAGGACACCCTGACCATCCTCGCCCCGGCCGCCCATGCCAAGCAGCTGGAGCTGGTCAGCCTGGTCTATCGCGATACCCCGCTGTCGCTGATCGGCGACCCGTTGCGGCTCAAGCAGATCCTCACCAACCTGGTGAGCAACGCGATCAAGTTCACCCGCGAGGGCACCATCGTCGCCCGGGCCATGCTCGAGGAGGAGCACGAGGACAGCGTGCAGGACACCGGCATCGGGCTGTCGAGCCAGGATGTGCGGGCGCTGTTCCAGGCCTTCAGCCAGGCCGACAACTCGCTGTCCCGGCAACCCGGCGGTACCGGCCTCGGTCTGGTGATCTCCAAGCGCCTGATCGAGCAGATGGGTGGCGAGATCGGTGTCGAAAGCACGCCTGGCGAAGGTTCCGAGTTCTGGATCAGCCTGAGCCTGCCCAAGACCCGCGACGATATCGAAGACCTGCCCGCCGCACCACTGCTCGGTCGACGCGTCGCCGTGCTGGAACACCACGAACTGGCACGCCAGGCCCTGCAGCACCAGTTGGAAGACTGCGGCCTGGAGGTGATTCCGTTCAACAGCCTGCCGGGCCTGGCCAATGGCGTCACCGGGGCCTACCAGACCGAACAGGCGATCGACCTGGCCGTGGTCGGCGTCACCGCCCAGGACATGCCGCCGGAACGGCTGAACCAGCATATCTGGGACCTCGAACATCTCGGCTGCCGGGTATTGGTGTTGTGCCCGACCACCGAGCAGACGCTGTTCCATCTGTCGGTGCCCAACCCGCACAACCAGCTTCAGGCCAAGCCGGCCTGCACCCGCAAGCTGCGCCGGGCGCTGTCGGACCTGATCGCCCCACGCCCGGCCCGCCTGGAACCCAGTGAGCCGCTGGGCAGCCGGGCGCCACGCGTGCTGTGCGTGGACGACAATCCGGCCAACCTGCTGCTGGTCCAGACCCTGCTCGAAGACATGGGCGCCGAGGTCCTGGCGGTGGACAGCGGCTACGCGGCAATCGACGCCGTCCAGCAGGCCAGCTTCGACCTGGTGCTGATGGACGTGCAGATGCCCGGCATGGATGGCCGCCAGGCGACCGAGGCGATTCGCCAATGGGAAAACGAACGGCAAAGCCCAGCGCTGCCCATCGTCGCCCTGACCGCCCACGCCATGGCCAACGAAAAGCGCGCGCTGCTGCAAAGCGGCATGGACGACTATCTGACCAAGCCGATCAGTGAACGCCAACTGGCCCAGGTCGTCCTGAAATGGACTGGCCTGGCCCTGCGCAACCAGAGCCAGGAGCGTGGTGGCGATGCCGGCAATCCTGCCGGCGAACTGCTGGTGCTCGACCCGGAAGAAGGCCTGCGCCTGGCCGCCGGCAAGGCCGACCTCGCCGCCGACATGCTGGCGATGCTGCTCGCCTCGCTGGATGCCGACCGCGAGGCGATCCGTTCGGCCCGCGAGGCGCATGACAACAGCGGCCTGATCGAACGCGTGCACCGCCTGCACGGTGCCACCCGCTACTGCGGCGTACCGCAGCTGCGGGCGGCCTGCCAGCGCAGCGAGACCCTGCTCAAGCAGGACGACGCCAACGCCCACCAGGCGCTCGACGAACTGGACATGGCGATCGCCCGCCTGGCCATCGAGGCCCGGGTCAGCGCCTGATCCACGGCAATACACGCCCAGGAGACCGGCGCTAGGATCTGTACGAAGTGTTTTCGCCCTGTAGATGCATCTCGTACAGATCCCAGGCTGCCGGTCAGTCTCGAAAGGAAAATCATCATGCGTGCAATACTCTTCAGCAGCCAGGCCTACGACCGCGACAGTTTCCTGGGCAGCCCCCTGCCCGCCGGCCTCGAACTGCACTTCCAGGCCGCGCGCCTGAGCCTGGATACCGCGCCCCTGGCCGAACGGCATGAAGTGGTCTGTGCCTTCATCAATGACGACCTGAGCGCCCCGGTGCTGGAGCAGTTGGCCGCCGGCGGCACCCGGCTGATCGCCCTGCGCTCGGCCGGCTACAACCACGTCGACCTGAACGCCGCCCAGCGCCTGGGCCTGAGCGTGGTGCGCGTGCCCGCCTACTCGCCGCACGCCGTGGCCGAACATGCGGTCGCACTGATCTTGGCACTCAACCGGCGCCTGCACCGGGCCTACAACCGCACGCGCGAAGGCGACTTCAGCCTGCACGGGCTGACCGGCTTCGACCTCGCCGGCAAGACCGTCGGCGTGGTCGGCACCGGGCAGATCGGCGCGACCTTCGCGCGGATCATGGCCGGTTTCGGCTGCCAACTGCTGGCCTACGATCCCTACCCGAACCCGGAAGCGCTGGCGCTCGGCGCCCGCTACCTGGCGTTGCCGGAGTTGCTGGCGCAGTCGCGGATCATCAGCCTGCACTGTCCACTGACTGCCGACACCCGCTACCTGATCAATCGCGACACCCTCGCCCACCTGCAACCGGGCGCCATGCTGATCAACACCGGCCGCGGTGGCCTGGTGGACACCCCGGCGCTGATCGACGCGCTGAAGGGAGGCCAGCTCGGCTATCTCGGCCTGGACGTCTACGAGGAAGAAGCGCAGCTGTTCTTCGAGGACCGTTCCGACCTGCCGCTGCAGGACGATGTACTGGCGCGGCTGCTGACCTTTCCCAATGTGATCGTCACCGCGCACCAGGCCTTCCTGACCCAGGAGGCCCTGGCGGCGATCGCCGCGACGACGCTGGACAACATCGCTGCGTGGCAGGCCGGCCGGCCACGTAACCTGGTGGAGGGCTGATCCGGCGAACAGGCCCGGCCAACCGGATCGAAGGTCGCAAGCGACTGCCATCGGTCGGGCCTCTGCGTGCTAGCATATCGACCATATTTGGAGGACCCATGGTCGAACACGATTTCCGCTACAGCCTGATGAACCCGCAACACACCCTGACCGAATGCCGTGCCCTGGTGCCGGGTCGCTACCAGGTCACCGGCAACGGTGGCTCGATCCGTATCGACGACGTGCTGCTGGTCACCCTCAAGGGCAGCCGCGACCTGTCCATGCGCCTGACCGTAGAAACCGTACGGCACCTGATCAACCCACCGGGCCAATGGACCGCCATGGCTCGCGGCCCGGTGTTCGGCGAGCTGGCGATTCACCAGTGGCAGGTCAACTGCGACCGCTGCGCCAAGCAGCTGGACTTCGAGTTCGCCGTGGATGCCAAGCTCGGCACCCCGGCCCAGAAACCCGCAGCCACGGCTCGCATCGCCGAGCTGGGCTGGACCACCCAGGGCGAGAAGCACCTCTGCCCGAAATGCCAGGAGGCAATATGATGAAACAAGCGGTGATTCTGGGGATGCTGGCCACCAGCCTGTTGGGCTGTGCCGGCGACCGTGTGCAACTGCAGCAGGATCACAGCTACGTGCTGGAGTGGATCGGCGAACGTCCGCTGATCGACAACAGCCACCTGACCGTCACCCTCGGAGAAGATGGCCGGGCCTATGGCAACGGCGGCTGCAACCACTGGTTCGCGCCGTACACCCTCGATGGCGACAGCCTGAGCTTCGGCAAGGTCGGCAGCACCCGCAAGCTCTGCGCACCAGCCCTGATGGAACAGGAAAAACGCTTCCTGCAGGCGCTGGAAAACGTCCAGCGCTGGGATATCTCCCCAGTCGAGCAGGTACGCTTCTGGCCAGCCCAGGGCCAGCCGCTGCGCCTGTGGTCGGAAGAAGGCTGAGCGCTGCGCCGTTCAACCCCGGGCGGGGCGTCTTCCACCAAGGCGCCCCGTTTTCCGATGCGGTCCCTCAGCCCTTGAGGGCCTTGAGTTTCGCCAGCACACCCGCCGCGGTCTGCTCACCCATCAGTTGCTCGCGCACCTTGCCCTTGTCGTCGATGATGTAGGTCACCGGCAACGCCTCGCTGCGTGGCAGCTCGAACAGATCCGCCGGGTCCTGCGCCAGCACCGTGAACCGGATCCCCAGCGCCTCGGCGGCCTTATTCAGGTCATCGCCCTGCAAACCGTCGAAGTTGACCCCGAATACCCCCACCGATTGCTCCTTGAGCTGTTCGGACAGGGCGTTGAGCTCGGGAATTTCGGTGCGGCACGGGCCACACCACTCGGCCCAGTAGTTGACGACCTTCCAATGCTTGTCCAGGCGCTCGGCCGCGACTTTCTGACCGTGCTGGTCCACCCCGTAATCATTACCGCAACCGCTGAGCAGCAGCGCGCCCATCATCGCCAGTACGGCTGCCAATCGCCTTGCCATGTGTGCAATCCCCCTCGAATGAGTCATCGACTGCGACCATTTACCTCGTACGGTTCAGGAGCGCTCGCCAGGCAGGTAGAATACCCGCCACCTTACGCAAGATGCGACCCGCACATGACCGATCTGACGCTTTATCACAATCCGCGCTGCTCGAAATCCCGTGGTGCGCTGGAACTGCTCGAAACCCGCGGCCTGGCCCCGACCGTGGTGCGCTACCTGGAAACGCCACTCGACGCGGCCCAGCTGCGTGACCTGCTCGGCAAACTCGGTATCAGTGCCCGGCAGCTGCTGCGCACTGGCGAAGACGAGTACCAGAGCCTGAACCTGGCCGACAGCCAGCTCGGCGAAGAGCAACTGATCGCCGCCATCGCCGCCCATCCGAAACTCATGGAGCGGCCGATCCTGGTGGCGGGCGACAAGGCGATCATCGGCCGCCCGCCGGAGAAGGTACTGGAGATCCTGCCGTGAGCGAACCGTACGTCCTGGTGTTGTTCTACAGCCGCAACGGTTCCACCCGCGAAATGGCCCGACAGATTGCCCGCGGCGTCGAGCAGGCCGGCCTGGAGGCACGCCTGCGTACCGTTCCGGCGGTTTCCAGCGAATGCGAGGCCGTGGCACCGGCGATCCCCGAGGAGGGTGCGCTGTATGCCAGCCTCGACGACCTGAAGCACTGTTCGGCCCTGGCTCTGGGCAGCCCGACCCGCTTTGGCAACATGGCGGCACCGCTGAAGTACTTCATCGATGGCACCAGCAACCTGTGGCTGACCGGCGCCCTGGTGGGCAAGCCGGGCGCGGTGTTCACCTCGACCTCCAGCCTGCACGGTGGCCAGGAAAGCACCCTGCTGTCGATGCTGCTGCCGTTGCTGCACCACGGCATGCTGGTCACCGGCCTGCCCTACAGCGAATCGGCCCTGCTCGATACCCGCGGCGGCGGCACGCCCTACGGTGCCAGCCACCACACCGGCAGCGACGGCAAGCGACCGCTGGATGAACATGAAATCGCCCTGTGCCGCGCCCTCGGCAAGCGCCTGGCGACCACCGCACTGCAACTGGAGAAAGGCCGTGGCTAGGAAGCCCAAGGTACTGCCCAGCCAGCAATGGCTGGAACCGCGCGTCAGGTTCGGCCGCTGGCTGGCCCTGGCCTGCTTCTTCGGCCTGGTCGGCCTGCTGTGCGTGTACTACCTGGTCTTTGCCGACCTGCACGGCGCCCGCCCCTGGGTGATCCTGCTGATCGAGCTGGTCCCCCTGCTGCCACTGGTGCCGGGGATGCTGACCGGCAGCGCCCGCGGGCACTCGTTCACCTGCTATGTGGTGAACCTGTACTTTCTCAAGGGTGCGCTGGCGGCCTTCGATCCGAACCGGCAACTGTTCGGCGTGCTGGAAATGGGAGCGAGCCTGGCGGTGTTCTGCAGTGCGATGCTGTATGTGCGCTGGCGCCACCAGCTGAATCGGCGCCTGGCCGGGGAAGGCCAACCGCAAATCGCCTGATCCCCTTCTGTGGAGGCAGCCCCGATCGTGCCCACGCTCCGCGTGGGCACGTCTCCCTGGACGCTCAGCGTCCGTTTTTGTGACGCAAAGCGTCACGGGCTGCGTTCCCACGCGGAGCGTGGGAACGATCAGTCCCCCAGAAAACCTGATCAGTGGTTGACGGTGAACGCCAGCATCATCGACAGCTGGCACATCGGCCGTCCGCTCTCGGCATGCCACTGGTTGAAGGCGTCCTGGACGATCGCCAGGTCGCGCAGGCTGCTCGGGACCTTGTCGATGATGTCCTGGGCGTTGAGCGCCGCCACCACATCATCGCTCGGCACGAAGGTGTCCTTGCCGACCATCCGCAGCAGGCGGGGCGCCGACAGGCCACCGAGCTGATGCCCGTGCTTGGCCAGGTACTTCCACAGACCGGTGATCTCGGTGACCGGCCAGTCGGCGATCAGGTTGCCGAAGCTGCCCTTCTCCTTCGCCACGTCCAGCACCAGTTGCGCATTGCGCGGCACGCTCTTGAGCTTGCCCAGGTGACGGATGATCCGCGTGTCCAGCATCAGCCGTTCCAGATGCTCGGCGCCCATCAGCACCACCTTCTCCGGGTCGAAGCCGAAGAACACCTGCTCGAAGGCCGGCCACTTGGCATCCACCAGGCTGTGCTTGAGCCCGGCGCGGAAAACGCGCAGGGCGATCATCGACAGGTAGCGGTCATCGCCGAACGCGCGCAGTTGCGCCGGGGTACGCGGCACCGGCAGGTGCGCTTCCAGTGCCGCTGCCGAACCGAAACGGTTCAGGCAGTACTCGTGCAGCCACTTGTAGTCGCGCATGCGCTGCCCTTACAGGTTCACGACATTGACGAAGCGCGAGGCGGCCGTCTCGTCGATGCGCAGGCTGGCGAAGTCGAACAGGTTGCGGTCGGCCAGCTGCGACGGGCTGACGTTCTGCAGGCCACGGAAGATGTTCTCGGTACGGCCCGGATTCTTGCGCTCCCACTCCTGCAGCATTTCCTTGACCACCTGGCGCTGCAGGTTTTCCTGGGAGCCGCAGAGGTTGCACGGAATGATCGGGAACTGCTTGAAGTCCGAGTAGGCCTGGATGTCCTTCTCGCTGCAGTAAGCCAACGGCCGGATCACCACGTTGCGCCCGTCGTCGGCCCGCAGCTTGGGCGGCATGGCCTTGAGCGAACCGTTGTAGAACATGTTGAGGAAGAAGGTCTCGACGATATCGTCGCGGTGGTGCCCCAGGGCCATCTTGGTCGCCCCGATCTCGTCGGCGAAAGTGTACAGCGTGCCACGGCGCAGGCGCGAGCACAGGGAGCAGGTGGTCTTGCCTTCCGGTACCAGTTCCTTGACCACCGAGTAGGTGTCCTTCTCGACGATGTGGTACTCCACGCCCAGCTCTTTCAGGTACGCGGGCAGCACGTGCTCGGGGAAGCCGGGCTGCTTCTGGTCCATGTTCACGGCGACGATGTCGAACTTGATCGGCGCCACTTTCTGCAGGTGCATCAGAACGTCGAGCATGGTGTAGCTGTCCTTGCCACCCGACAGGCAGACCATCACCTTGTCGCCGTCCTCGATCATGTTGAAATCGGCGACTGCCTCACCCGCCTGCCGGCGAAGGCGTTTCTGCAGTTTGTTCTGATTGACCGAAAGAGTGCCCATAGCCCTTGAAATCCGCGCGGTGTGTCGAAAAAGGCGGCCATTTTACGCACAAACCCGCTGCGGTGGGAGTGGAGCGGACGGACGCAGGCGTGCCCATGGGGCTCCTGGGGCATCCAGCAAATGCTACAACGCTATTACAGCCCCGCCCGACAGTGCAATTTGAGCTAAAACCCCTGCCTTGCGGGCTCCAGTCCTTCCTATACTGCGACATAAGGTCGCAGACATATCCAGACCTCCTATTACTCTGGCCGTCTGTCCGGGCGCTCCAATCTGGGGGGCGATGGTAATAACGAAAGGAGTGACTGACATGATCCATCACGTAGTGGGACTGTTCACCCACCCTGATCAGGAATGGCGGGAAATCCGTGGCGACGCCGAGGAAAGCATCGGCCACATGTACCTCACGCACACCCTGATTCTCGCCGCGATCCCCGCGGTTTCCGCCTTTATCGGCACCACCCGGGTCGGCTGGGTCATCGGCAACCGGGCACCGGTCATGCTGACCCAGGACAGCGCGATCTGGATGACCGTCATGTCCTACCTGGCCATGCTCGGCGGGGTGGCGGTGATGGGCGCGTTCATCCACTGGATGGCCCGCACCTACGACGCCAACCCCAGCCTGCAGCGTTGCGTGGCCTTCGCCACCTACACCGCCACCCCGCTGTTCATCGGCGGCCTGGCGGCGCTCTATCCACACATGTGGCTGGGCATGGTCGTCGGCACTGCGGCGATCTGCTACACGGTCTACCTGCTCTACGTCGGCCTGCCGACCTTCATGAACATACCTTCGGACGAAGGTTTCCTGTTCTCCAGCTCGGTACTGGCCGTCGGGCTGGTCGTGCTGGTGGCGATCATGGCCTTCACCGTGGTCGTCTGGGGCCTGGGAGTCGGCCCCGTGTATACCAACTAGATAACCAGAAACTGCCGACACGGGCCGCCGCAAGGCGGCCTTTTCATGTCGACACGACCATTCGGCGCCTGGCGGATTCGGAATCGACGAGCTTTGCGGCATACTCGACGTCTCTGGAGAAATGTACAGCATGCCCGAGCAACTCAATACCCGCGTCGAAGACTGTTTCCTGCAAGCCGAATCCTTTTTCAAACGACCTTTCAAACGCCCGACCATCAGCCTCAAGCTGCGTGGCCAGAAAGCCGGTGTCGCTCACCTGCACGAGAACCTGCTGCGCTTCAATCCACAACTGTACCGCGAGAACAGCGAGGACTTCCTGCGCCAGACCGTACCCCATGAAGTCGCCCACCTGATTGCCCATCAACTGTTCGGCGACCGGATCCAGCCCCATGGCGAGGAATGGCAACTGATCATGCGCGGCGTCTACGAACTGCCGCCCAACCGCTGCCACACCTACGAGGTGCAGCGGCGCAGCGTGACACGCTACATCTATCGCTGCCCATGTGCCGACAGCGATTTCCCGTTCTCGGCCCAGCGCCATCGGCTGGTCAGCCAGGGGCGGCGTTACCTGTGCCGGCGCTGCCGGCAGACGCTGGTGTTCAGTGGCGAGGTCCGGGTCGAATGATCCGCCTCTGATGGTGGCCTTGGGTCCATCTTCGCGGGCAAGCCTCGCTCCTACAGTCCTTGGTCGTTCTCACACTTGCCCTACGGCACAATCTTGCAGGAGCAGGCGGTACGGCGATCCGGCTTGCCCGCGAAAGGGCCGCTACAACCCCTGAAAGACTCAACCTAAGGCCCCCTCTCTGCGCAGCCCCGCGATCTGTTCGTCGCTGTACCCCAGCTCACGCAACACCTGCTCGCCGTGTTCCCCCAGCCCGGATCCGACGTGCCTCGGCTCCGGCAGCCCCAGGGAGAACTTCAACGGGCATGCCATCTGCGCCTGGCTGGCGCCGCCCTCACGTGGCACCTGAACCACCACACTCCGCGCCTTCAACTGCGGGTGCTCGACCGCCTCGGCCAGATCCAGCACCGGTTCGACGCAGGCATCGATGCCGGCAAACAACCCGCACAGCGTCGTGTAGTCCTGCTTCTCGAACTCCAACTGCAATTGCTGCTTGAGCCACTGCTGCTGGGCCGGGTCGGGCGACAACCCCAGGCGGGCCAGCTCCGGACGCGCCAGGGCGTCACACAGGGCCCCCATGAAATTCGGTTCCAGGCTGCCCACGGAAAACCAGCGCCCGTCACGGCTGCGGTAATAGTCATAGAAACTGCCGCCATTGAGCACCTGCGACTCGCGCCCCGGCTCCACGCCACAGGCGAGGAAGCCGGCGCCGGCCATGGCGTTCAGGCTGAACGCACAATCGGTCATGCTGACATCGACGTACTGCCCCTGCCCCGTCTGTTGCCGGGCGATCACCGCCGCCAACAGACCGACCACCCCGTGCAATGAACCACCCGCCACATCCGCCACCTGCATCGACAACGGCACCGGACCGGTTTGCGCCCGCCCGGTGTAGCTGGCCAAGCCCGAGAGCGCCAGATAGTTGATGTCATGTCCGGCCCGATCGCGATAGGGTCCGGTCTGGCCGTAGCCGGTGATCGCCACGTAGATCAGCCGCGGGTTGATGCGCTTGAGGGTTTCATAACCAAGGCCCAGGCGGTCCATCACCCCGGGACGGAACTGCTCCAGCAGGATGTCGTACTCGAGCACCAGGCGCTGCACGATCGCCACGGCCTCGGCCCGCTTCAGGTCCAGGGCCAGGCTTCGCTTGTTGCGGTTGAGATAGGCGTGGCTGGCGGAAACGCCCTGGTCATGGGGCGGCAGCACACGTAACAGATCCGGACGATTGGGCGACTCGATGCGCAGGACTTCGGCGCCCATGTCCGCCAGCAGCAACGAGGCGAACGGCCCCGGCAGCAGTGTCGAGAAATCGAGGACCTTCAGCGATGCCAGCGGGCCTTGCCCAGGCTCTTGCATGCTTTGTCGCATAGCCACCTTCCTGATCAGCACGATGCCTCACAGAGTAGGTAGCCCAAGACCGGACGGCAATTACCGCAACGCTCGGCGCCAATGACCCAATCGCTCATCGCGCGGCATAAAAAAACCCATCCGAAGATGGGTTTTTTCAGTCAGCAGAGAGACTTACTTGACGCTTGGCGCCTGGCCTTCGGCCACGCCCAGGTCGTCTTGAGGACGCTCGTCCTCGATGCCACGACCACCGGAAGCCAGTTCCGCGTGCAGCTTGTCTTCGTCCAGCTCCTTGACCCACTTGGCCACGACCACGGTCGCTACCGCGTTACCGACCAGGTTGGTCAGGGCGCGGGCTTCGGACATGAAGCGGTCGATACCCAGGATCAGCGCCAGGCCGGCAACCGGCAGGTGGCCGACGGCGGACAGGGTGGCGGCCAGAACGATGAAACCACTACCGGTCACGCCCGCAGCGCCCTTGGAGGACAGCAGCAGTACCAGCAGCAGGGTGATCTGGTGGGTGATGTCCATGTGGGTGTCGGTCGCCTGGGCGATGAACACGGCCGCCATGGTCAGGTAGATCGAGGTACCGTCGAGGTTGAACGAGTAGCCGGTTGGAATCACCAGGCCCACGACCGATTTCTTCGCACCCAGGCGCTCCATCTTCACCAGCATGCGCGGCAGGGCGGATTCCGAGGAGGAAGTACCCAGCACGATCAGCAGCTCTTCACGGATGTAGCGAACCAGCTTCAGTACGCTGAAACCGTGGGCACGGCAGATGGCGCCCAGTACCACCACCACGAACAGCACGCAGGTGATGTAGAAGCAGATCATCAGCTGGCCGAGTTGAACCAGCGAGCCCACGCCGTAGGCGCCGATGGTGAAGGCCATGGCACCCAGCGCGCCCAGTGGCGCCAGCTTCATGATCATGTTGATTATGTTGAACATCGCGTGGGCGAAGCGATCGATCAGGTCCAGCAGTGGCTTGCCGTAGTCACCCAGGCGGTGCAGGGCGAAACCGAAGATCACCGAGAACATCAGCACTTGCAGGATGTCGCCGTTGGCGAAGGCACCGACGATGGTGTTCGGGATCACGTTCAGAATGAAGCCGACCACGCTCTGGTCCGCACCGGCAGTCACGTAGGCCGCGACTTTCTTGGCGTCCAGGGTAGCCACGTCGATGTGCATGCCGTTGCCCGGCTGGATGACGTTGACCACGATCAGGCCGATCAGCAGGGCGATGGTGGAGACGATTTCGAAGTACAGCAGCGCATAGCCACCGGTCTTGCCGACCGATTTCATGCTTTGCATGCCAGCGATGCCGCTGACCACGGTGCAGAAGATGATGGGGGCGATGACCATTTTGATCAGCTTGATAAAGCCGTCACCCAGTGGCTTGAGGGCCACGCCGGTCTGTGGGTAGAAATGGCCGAGCAGGATACCGATAGCGATCGCTACGATGACCTGGAAATACAGCGATTTGTACAGTGGCTGACGAGTCGTCATTGCAAAGTTCCTCAAGAGATCACACACCTGTCATCCATCCGACGGGGACATGACCTGAAGCACGAACCCTCCTGCACCGGAGGGATTTGTTGTTTGTCGAACTGCGAGGGCAGACTGTTCCCCTATCGCAAAGCGCGTGCCACTTTCGGAAAATTCCGTCAAAGCCTTTAGCCATCAGGCTTTCGGTCTCGTTCTGTCATCCAGTACCTACAGCATAGATGGCGGATTTCCGCCCTTCCACTGTCGGCAGCCATGGATTTTGGCGGATATCCGCCTTGTCCCACCTCGAAATCCCTGCCTAAGATCCGCCATTCAATGGACAGGGACCGACCGCCCCATGCGTGAACGCAGCATCGCCAGCCACTTCGCCAATGCCGCCCTGGATGGCGCCCGCCGCCAGGGTCATGCCTACGCGGGCCTGCTGCAACGGCTGGGCATCGCCCCGGAGTTGCTGAGCGAACCCAAGGCACGCCTGGCACCGGAGCAGTTCACCCAACTGTTGCAGGGCCTGTGGCTGGAACTGGATGACGAATACCTGGGGTTCGGCCACAGCCGCAGCCATCGCGGCACCTTCGCCATGATGTGCCACGCCCTGATCCACTGCAGCAACCTGGAAAAGGCCCTCAATCGCGGGCTGCTGTTCTATCGCCTGTTTCCCGAGGGTCCCCTGTTGAGCCTGACGCACGAGGGCGACAAGGTGCGCCTGAGCCTGGATGCATCGAACCTCTGGGACCCGGAACACTTCCTGTGCGAATGCCTGCTGGTGATCTGGCATCGCCTGGGCAGTTGGCTGGTCGGCCAGCGCATCCGCCTGGAACAGGCCACCTTCCACTATCCACGCCCCGAGCATGCCAGCGAATACGACCTGCTGTTCCCCTGCCCGCTGGAGTTCTCGACGCCCACCAGCAGCCTGCTGTTCAGCAGCCGCTACCTGGGCATGCCGCTGCTACAGGACGAACGGACCCTCAAGCAGTTCCTGCGGCGGGCACCCGCCGACCTGCTGGCCCGCCCGGACGACGGCGACAGCCTCAGCAGCCAGTTGCGTCGCTTGCTCAGCCGTGACGCCAGCAACTGGCCGGACCTGGAGGCCGTCGCCCAGCACTTGCACACCAGCGCCCAGACCCTGCGTCGGCATCTGCGCGAGGAAGGCACCAGCTTTCAGGAGCTCAAGGATCAGCTGCGGCGGGATATCGCCATCTACCATCTGGGCCGCAACGACCTGTCGTTGCAACAGATCGCCGAGCAGCTGGGATTCTCCGAACCCTCGGCGTTTCACCGCGCGTTCAAGAAGTGGACCGGATTGACTCCGGGCGCCTATCGCGCCCAGGAGCGCTAAAGTGCCGGGAAGTGGATACGGAACGACGCGCCGCCCAGTGGCGAATCGCCCAGGGTCAGCTCGGCGTCGTAGCTTTCGATGATGTCCTTGACCACCGCGAGGCCAATGCCCTGTCCCGGATGCTGGCGATCCAGCCGCTCACCCCGCTGCAGAATCCGCGCCCGCTGGTCCGGCGGCACGCCGGGGCCGTCATCCTCGACATACACCTCGATCCCCTGCAAACCGCGACGCAGGCTGATGCGCACCTGGCTCAGGCACAGCCGGTAGGCGTTTTCCAGCAGGTTGCCGAGCAGTTCCAGCAGGGCCCCCTGTTCGATCGGCACGTGACTGAATTCCGGCACATCGATGGCCACCCGGACCCGCTTGTCGCGATAGACCTTGTCCAGGGTGCTGCACAGGCTGTCGAGCACTGGCCGCAATTCGACCTGGTGCCGTACCAGGCCGCTCTTGCGCAGGCTGGCACGCTGCAACTGATAGCTGATCTGCTGGTTCATGCGTTCGATCTGGCCTTGCAGAATCCACGCCTGGTCACGGTCCTGCGGCCGCTGCGCCATGCCTTCACTGACGCCCTGCAGGACCGCCAGCGGCGTTTTCAGGCTGTGGGCCAGGTCATCCAGGGAGTCACGGTAGCGACTGCGCTGCTCACGCTCACTGCGCAGCAGGCGGTTGAGCGAGCCGGTCAGGCGCAGCAACTCGCGCGGATGTTCCTCGCTGAGGCTCTGCAACTCGCCGCTTTCGATCTGGTCCAGCTCCTGGCTGAGCCGCCGCAATGCCCGCAGGCCCCAGGTCAGGCCGAGCCAAAGCAGGCCGAGCAGCACCGACAGGGCCGCGCCGAAGCCCAGGTAAAGCTTCTCGCGCAAACCGGCGAGGGTCATCTTGTACTCGCGCATCGGCTGCAAGGCGACGAAGCTGTAGGCAGCGCTCTTGCCACCCAGCAGCTTGACCTCGACGTCATAGACGAAGAACTCGTTGCCGTTGTCCTCGCGGATCTTCGCGAATTCGTTGCCGCGGCCGTCATATCGCGGCTTGTAGTTGATGTTCTCTTCCTGGGTCGCCCGCGAGCGCCACACCAGACGGCCGTCGCGGTCGTAGATGTAGCCGAGCAGACGGCTATCCGGCAGGTTGAACTGCTCGTCGGGAAGCAGGTTGGGCATCTGCAGCTGTTTCTTATTGTCTACTCGCGCGGCGGAAATCAGCGTGGTGACATCCGAGGCCAGCCGTTGCTCGATGGAGTCCTGCAAGGCCAGGCTGAAGGCCCCTTGCATCGCCGGCAGCAGCGCCAGCATGAACAGAATCGCCAGGGTCGTGGCGGCCAGCATCAGCCGCACCCGCAGCGAACGAATCATCGGCAACGCTCGTTGAACATGTAGCCCAGGCCACGCACGGTATCGATCGGCTTGAAGCCGACCGGGCCTTCCAGCTTGCGCCGCAGGCGGCCGACCAGCACCTCGATCACATTCGGGTCGCGCTCGTCGTCATCGGGGTACAACTGTTCCATCAGGCGGTCCTTGGCGACCACCTGCTGATGGTGGCGCATCAGGTACTCGAGAATCCGGTACTCGTAGGCGGTCAGGGCCAGCGGCTGCTCCTCGAGCGAGGCCTGCTTGCGATTGAGGTCGAGCAACAGCGGCCCGGCGGTGATCGTCGACTGGGTGAAGCCACTGGAACGGCGCAGCAGCGCATTCATCCGCGCCTCCAGTTCCTCGAACTGGAAAGGCTTGACCACGTAGTCATCGGCACCGGCGGCCAGTCCCTCGACCTTGTCCTGCCAGTTGCCACGGGCGGTCAGGATCAGGATCGGGAACACCTTGCCACGGCTGCGCAGTTGGCGAATCAGGTCCAGGCCGCCCATGCCGGGCAGGCCCAGGTCGATCACCGCCAGGTCATGGTTGAACTGTTCGGTCTGGTACAACGCCTCCTCGGCATTGCCCACCGCCTCGACCACATGGCCACTGTCGGTCAGCCGGGTTTGCAAGTGATGGCGCAACAGCGCCTCATCTTCTACCACCAGCAACTTCATAACGCTCTCCAACGATACGGGCATCGCATCACCACTAACGGTAACTCAGTTCTGCCAAAGTGTTTCGTAAAAGATACGACCAACCAGCACGTGCAGACCCGGCGCATCATCACCGTTACAGAGTACCCAAGTGGCCCTGAACTCCCCCTGAACACAGGCCGGATCGCGATCGCCACTACCCAGCTCCGGCTCGAGCCGGCAAAATGTCCGGCATGAATCTGCCTGACGCCCTCCCCGCCTGCTGCACACCACTCGACGACCATTGGCCCTTGCCGGTGGCCTTGCCCCATAGCGTATGGCTGGGCACTCACTTCGATCCGAACCGCCTGGCACCGGACGACTTCCAGCGCAGCCGGATCCAGGCGCCGGCGAGTATCCAACGCTCGGTTGCCAAACGCCAGGCGGAATTCCTCGCCGGTCGGCTCTGCGCCCGTGCCGCGCTGTTGAAACTGGACGGCACCGACTGCGTACCCGCCATCGGCGAGGATCGCGCGCCGATCTGGCCGGCCCATGCCTGTGGCTCGATCACCCATGGTACCGGACGGGCCGCCGCCATCGTTGCCAACCGACAGCACTGGCGCGGGCTGGGCATGGACCTGGAAAGCCTGCTACCGCACGAGCGGGCCGAACGCCTGGCCGGTGAAATCCTCACCCCGGCTGAACTGCAACGCCTGGCCGTCGGGCTCGCCGAACAGACTGCCCTGGCGGTGACCCTGACCTTCTCGGCCAAGGAAAGTCTGTTCAAGGCGCTCTATCCACTGGTCTTGCAGCGCTTCTATTTCGAGCATGCCGAGGTGCTGGAGTGGGACATGCAGGGCCGTGTCCGGATGCGCCTGCTGACCGACCTGTCCAGTGAATGGCGCCATGGCGTCGAACTGGATGCCCAGTATGTCGTGCAGGGGGAGCACCTGCTGAGCCTGGTCAGCATTGCCGCCTGAGCCTGGAGTGTTCTCCGGATCGCGAAAGGGCCTCAGGCCTTCTCCTGATGCCGCGGCCAGCTCAGGCTGAAACAGGCGCCCCCGAGGTTCTTGCTCTTGCCGATCAGCGCCCGGCCGTCGTGCCAGTGGATGATCCGCCGCACGATCGACAATCCCAGACCATGCCCGCCCGACGCCCGGGTCCGGCTGTTGTCCAGGCGCATGAACGGCGTGAAGATCCTCTCCCAGGCGCTCTCCGGCACTCCGGGGCCGTCATCCTCGACATCGATCCGGCAACGCAACTGGCCGACCTGATAGCTGATGCTGACCTGTGACTGCGCATGGCGCATGGCGTTGCTGACCAGATTCTGCAAGGCCCGGTGCAGATAGCGCGGCTCGGCCTCGACCCAGGCGTCGTCGCAATCGGCGGCCGACAGGCAGATCCCGCGCGCGACGCGGACATCGGCGCGCAGCGGCGCCAGCTCGCCGATCACCTGGTTGACCAGGGCATCGAGATCGATGCGCTGGAAGTTCAGCGCCGGCGAACCCTGCTCCAGCCGCGCATAGGTGAGCATTTCATCCACCAGGCGATCGAGGTCCTGGATGTCGTTGTCCATTCCTTCCATATATTTGACGCGGGCCTGCTCGGTGGTCGCATCCCCCACCATCTCCAGCCCGAAGCGCAAGCGTGCCACCGGCGTACGCAACTCATGGGACACCGCCCGTACCAGCTCGCGCTGGATCATCAACGAACGCTGCAGGTGCTCGGCCATGTCGTTGAAGGCACCGGCCAGCCGGCCGATGGAATCCGCCCCACCGGCCGGCACGCGGGTTTCCAGGCTGCCCTGGGCAATCCGCGTGGCAGCCGACGCCAGGCCACGCAGGCGTCGCTCCAGCTGGCGTACCAGCAGATAGACGATCAGGCCGATCAGGCTCAGCCCCAGTACCGCGATCAACACCAGCCACTGTGGCGGGTACGGGTTCATCTGGTACAGCGGGCCGATTTCCAGGACCCAGGGCGTGCCGGCCACTCCGGCAAAGACCCGGATCGAGTCACCGCCCTTGCCCAGGGCCATGACCGTGTCACCCTCGGTGATGCGCCGGCGCTGGTCCTCATCCATGTCCGCCTGGTCGAGTGCCACCAGGCGCATGTCGAAACCGAAGCCCTTGTCCTTCTTCAAGGCTGCCAGGCGGGCCGGCTGCTCGGCCAGCGGATAGCGCACCAGCTCATCGGCCAGCAGGTAGATGGTGGCCCGTGCCAGTTGCTCGCTGATCTGCTGGACATCCCCCGCCAGCAACAACTGTTCCTGCTCACTGATCAATCGATAGACCCGCGCGGCATAAGGCCCGCTCTGCACCACCAGGGCCTGGCCACGCAAAACCCGGGTCCGCTGCCCGAGATCGAGACCGGCGGCACTGATCGACTGCATGGACAGCGGGATACCCAGCAGGCGCTCCCACACCACCAGGGCCCGACGGCGCTCGATGTCGGCCATCGGCTGCAGGTTGTCGGCCATCAGCGAAAAGGTGCCGTGGGCCAGTCGCTCGCGATACTGCTCGCCCCGCACCTCGTTGAGCAGGTGCAACGCCAGCACGCCAAGCAGCGCCACCAGCACCAGGGCGGCACACATGCCGCCATAGATGCGCAGGAAGATCGAGTTCACAGGACCCGTTCTACCGCCGCTTCCGGCACGAACAGATAGCCCTTGCTGCGGATGGTCTTGATCAACCGCGGGTGCTCGGGGTCGTCGCCGATTTTCGGGCGGATACGGGAAATACGAACATCGATGGAGCGGTCCTGGCCGTCGTAGCCGATCCCCCTCAGGGCGGTGAAGATTTCTTCGCGGGACAGGATCCGCCCGGCATTGGCCACCAGCAGCCAGAGCAGGTCGAATTCGGCGCTGGTCAGCTCGATACCGGCCTGGTTCAGCCAAGCCTCGCGCAGGGCCTCATCGACCACCAGCGGACCGAACTGCAGGCGACGCACCGGCGGCGCCGCGCTTTCGGACGGCTCGCTGCGCCGCAACAAGGCCTGGATCCGCGCCAGCAACAGGCGCGGTCGCACGGGCTTGCAGACATAGTCGTCGGCCCCCAGGTCCAGGCCCTGGATCTGGTCGAGGTCGTCGGTACGCGCCGTGAGCATCAGGATCACCCCGTCATACGTGTCGCGAATCCGACGGCAGATGCTCAGGCCATCCTCGCCGGGCAACATCAGGTCGAGGATCACCAGGTCCGGCTGCTCGCGCACGATCCGCTCGGCCGCCAGGGCACCGTTGCCCTCGATGGAGACCCGCATGCCATTGGCCTCGAGGTACTCGCGCGTCAATTCGGCCAGACGCTCGTCATCCTCGACTATCAATACCTGCCAGGCCTCTTGCTCCACGGTCTACCCCTACGCATATCGGTTGGAAAGGCTCCGCTCGTCTTTTTGTAATGATTCGGGCGGATGATGAAAGCGTGTGACCGGCCGATTGTAGCAATGGCGCGGCAATAGCACACAGGCCAGGATTGGCACTCGGTAACAGGCTTTTTCTGTGATAGGGTTCGCGCCCGCAAAAATCCGTCCCGGGTCGTCAGAGGCGGTAAAAAACAGTGACAAACGGTTCGATCCAGTGCTGCTGCGGCCTACGCGCGACTTCAGCCTTTCATGCACAAATTACGCACAGTCTTATCCACAGGTAGTACGTTGCAATCCCCCCCAAAAACGCATTATCTTGTACCCCCGTGGAAAAAAACCCCTACATCTAGGGTTTTCCACCTCAAACCCCAAACACATTTCGGACGAAAAACTCAAGCTTTTTTCTTGCTCCCGAGGGGTTGAACTAAACAGTTTTTTCGAAGACCAAACCGCGCCTGCGGATGGCAACCTTTTCCCAGTTGCGAGGGAAAACGGTACGGGTGTTGCAGTAGCGGACTGTCACCCACCAGGAATTCGGCAGCGGGTCGCTGACCCGCCGCCCGCGAAACTTCGGCAAGGAAGCGGAGCCAACAGCCCCTTTCCTACTGTCCCGAAGTGGTTATGCCCGACGACATCCGTCGGTTGTAGTGCTTCAGGACGGAACGGTGGGCACCTTCATGGTGCCCAAACAAACATAGAGAACGTGGAGACACCCATGCAAACCGACACAACTCGCGAGAACCCGCAGGGCACTGTGCCGCAGGCTTCCGATTCGAATCTGGATCTGTCCGCCACCGCGCCGGGCCAACTGCGCGTGATCAAGCGTAACGGCACTGTCGTTCCTTACACCGATGACAAGATCACCGTCGCCATCACCAAAGCGTTCCTTGCAGTTGAAGGCGGCACTGCCGCTGCCTCGTCGCGTATTCACGACACCGTTGCGCGCCTGACCGAACAGGTCACCGCCACCTTCAAGCGTCGCATGCCTTCGGGCGGCACCATCCACATCGAGGAAATCCAGGACCAGGTCGAACTGGCCCTGATGCGTGCCGGCGAGCAGAAAGTCGCTCGCGACTACGTGATCTACCGTGACTCGCGCGCCAAGGAGCGTGCCACCCGCGCGCCAGCCGACGAGCCGGTCAACGCCCACCCATCGATCCGCATCACCCGTGCCGATGGCAGCCTCGCGCCCCTGGACATGGGCCGCCTGAGCACCATCGTCAGCGAAGCCTGTGAAAGCCTGGAAGAAGTCGACGGCGACCTGATCCAGCGCGAAACCCTGAAGAACCTCTACGACGGCGTGGCGCTCAAAGACGTCAACACCGCCCTGGTGATGACCGCCCGTACCCTGGTAGAGCGCGAGCCGAACTACTCGTTCGTGACCGCCCGCCTGCTGATGGACACCCTGCGCGCCGAAGCCCTGGGCTTCCTCGACGTGGCCGAAAGCGCCACCCACCACGAGATGGCCGACCTGTACGCCAAGGCGCTGCCGGCCTACGTCGCCAAGGGCATCGAGTTCGAACTGCTGAACCCGGTACTGGCCGAGTTCGACCTGGAGAAGCTGGGCAAGGCGATCAACCACGAGCGCGACCAGCAGTTCACCTACCTGGGCCTGCAAACCCTGTACGACCGTTACTTCATCCACAAGGACGGTATCCGCTTCGAACTGCCGCAGATCTTCTTCATGCGCGTGGCCATGGGCCTGGCGATCGAAGAGAAGCAGCGTGAAGACCGCGCCATCGAGTTCTACAACCTGCTGTCGTCCTTCGACTACATGGCTTCGACGCCGACCCTGTTCAACGCCGGTACCCTGCGTCCACAGCTGTCGAGCTGCTACCTGACCACCGTGCCGGACGACCTGTCGGGCATCTACGGCGCCATCCACGACAACGCCATGCTGTCGAAATTCGCCGGTGGCCTGGGTAACGACTGGACTCCGGTCCGTGCGCTGGGTTCGTACATCAAGGGCACCAACGGCAAGTCCCAGGGCGTCGTACCGTTCCTGAAAGTGGTCAACGACACCGCCGTGGCGGTCAACCAGGGCGGCAAGCGCAAGGGCGCGGTCTGTGCCTACCTGGAAACCTGGCACATGGACATCGAAGAGTTCATCGAGCTGCGCAAGAACACCGGTGACGATCGTCGTCGTACCCACGACATGAACACCGCCAACTGGATCCCCGACCTGTTCATGAAGCGTGTCTTCGATGACGGCAAGTGGACCCTGTTCTCGCCATCGGAAGTGCCGGACCTGCACGACCTGACCGGCAAGGCCTTCGAAGAGCGCTACGAGTACTACGAAGCCCTGACCGAGTACAACAAGATCAAGCTGTTCAAGGTGGTCCAGGCCAAGGACCTGTGGCGCAAGATGCTCTCGATGCTGTTCGAGACCGGCCACCCATGGCTGACCTTCAAGGACCCGTGCAACCTGCGCAGCCCGCAGCAGCACGTGGGCGTGGTGCACAGCTCGAACCTGTGCACCGAGATCACCCTGAACACCAACAAGGACGAAATCGCCGTCTGCAACCTGGGCTCGATCAACCTGCCGAACCATATCGTCAACGGCCAGTTGGACACCGCCAAGCTGCAGCGCACCGTGAACACCGCCGTACGCATGCTCGATAACGTCATCGACATCAACTACTACTCGGTGCCACAAGCGAAGAACTCCAACTTCAAGCACCGTCCGGTCGGCCTCGGCATCATGGGCTTCCAGGACGCGCTGTACCTGCAGCACATTCCTTACGGTTCCGATGCGGCCGTGCAGTTCGCCGACAAGTCGATGGAAGCGGTCAGCTACTACGCGATCCAGGCTTCCTGCGACCTGGCCGACGAGCGTGGCGCCTACGAGACCTTCCAGGGCTCGCTGTGGTCCAAGGGCATCCTGCCGCTGGATTCGCAACAGATCCTGATCGAGGCCCGTGGCCAGAAGTACATCGATGTCGACCTGAACGAAACCCTGGACTGGGCGCCAGTACGTGCCCGCGTGCAGAAAGGTATTCGTAACTCGAACATCATGGCCATCGCACCGACCGCGACCATCGCCAACATCACCGGCGTATCGCAGTCGATCGAACCGACCTACCAGAACCTGTACGTGAAATCGAACCTGTCGGGCGAATTCACCGTGATCAACCCCTACCTGGTTCGCGACCTGAAGGCTCGCGGCCTGTGGGACTCGGTCATGATCAACGACCTGAAGTACTACGACGGTTCGGTGCAGCAGATCGAGCGTATCCCGCAGGAGCTCAAGGAGCTCTATGCGACCGCGTTCGAAGTGGAAACCAAGTGGATCGTCGACGCCGCCAGCCGCCGTCAGAAGTGGATCGACCAGGCTCAGTCGCTGAACCTGTACATCGCCGGCGCTTCGGGCAAGAAGCTGGACGTGACCTACCGCATGGCCTGGTACCGTGGCCTGAAGACCACCTACTACCTCCGTGCCCTGGCCGCGACCAGCACCGAGAAGTCGACCATCAACACCGGCAAGCTGAACGCTGTTTCCAGCGGCGGCAACCACGGCGACGATTCGGTCCTGGCCGCTCCTGCCGCAGCCGCACCAGCCGGCCCGGCTCCGGTACCGAAGGCTTGCGCCATCGACGAGCCGGATTGCGAAGCTTGCCAGTAAGCTGAGCGGGTGAGCGCCTAGCGGCGCAAGCCTGAGAAACCCCCGCCAGGTCCTGGACCTGGCGGGGGTTTTCTTTTGCCCGGAGAAAACCATGGAACGGTGGCAGTCGGCTTGCTGGCGATAGCAGCGTCCCAGCCTGCGGCGAAGCCCGCAGATCAATCGCTATCGCCAGCAAGCCGGCTCCCACACGCGGGCGCAATATCCCTGGCAGTTGGCTTGGAGGCACAAAAAAGCCCCAATCAAGGGGCTTTTCTGGTGAAGCTCAGGCGATCATCAGGTCATCTGGATGATGGTCTGCATGATGGTGCTCTGGGTGGAGATGGTCTTGGCGTTGGCCTGGTAGTAGCTCTGGCCCTTGATCAGGTCCACCAGCTCGCTGGTCAGGTCGACGTTGGAGCCTTCCAGGGAGCCGGAAACGATCGAACCGTTGGTGCCGACTTCACCACCGTCATAGGCTGGCTGGCCCGAGGCGAAAGTCTGCTTCCAGTTGGTGCCACCGGCAGGTTGCAGGCCCTGCTCGTTGGTGAAGCTCGCTACCGCGACCTGGCCGATTGGCTTGTGCTGGTTGTTGCTGAAATTGGCGAAGATGATACCGGTGCCGTCGATGCTGATATCGGTGATCTGGCCAGTGGCGTAGCCGTCGCCAATGATCGCGGCACGGGAGGTATCAGCGTTGAACTGGGTGGTTTTCGACCAGTCAGTGGTGATGCCTTTACCGGTCGGGTCGTTGGAGCCCGCACCGTTCGCAGCCCAAACACCATTGGTCACCGTCCCAGGGACCCAGTTCTTGACCGGAATGGTCGTGGCGCCGGTGACACCACCAATGCTCTGCAGCTTCCCAGAGCTATCAAACACCATCTGCACTGGAGTCGGGTCAGTCGCCAGGCCAGTGGGAGGCGAGGTTGGCGCGGTGCCATTCGGATTGCGTCCATCAATCAACGTATAGACGTTCCAGGTGTTGGCACCGGTCTTGACCATGTACTGATCGAGCGAGTGCTTGTTGCCCTGGGTGTCGTAGATGTCGGAGCTGAATGGCGTGGTATAGCTGGCGGTGTTCGTTGGGTCAAACGGGGTTGTGGTCTGATTGATCACAGCCGACTTCGAATCCAGGTTGATCGTCGCACCAATGGTGGTGGTGGTCTGCGGCGGCAGGTTCGATACGTCGATACGCAGATCGGTCAGCACGCCCGGAATGATGTTGCCATTGGAGTCGGCGGCAAAGCCCTGCAGGCGCGCGGTACCATCGGAGTTGGTGATGTAGCCGTCCTTGTCGGTCTTGAAGGTACCGGCACGGGTGTACATCAACGAACCGTTGTCGCTCAGGGTGAAGAAGCCGTTACCCTGGATGCCCATGTCGAGCGCGTTGCCAGTGACGTTCATGCCACCGTTGCCGAAGTTCTGCGAAACGTTGGCCAGGCGCACACCGTTACCGATGGTCTTGGACGATACGCCGAGCTTGGTCGCCGAATAGACGTCCTCGAACTCCGCACGGGACGATTTGAAGCCGGTGGTGTTGACGTTGGCGATGTTGTTGCCGGTGACGTCGAGCTGTTTCTGGGCCGCGTTGAGACCGCTCAAACCGATATTAAAAGACATGCTTCTCTCCTTTGTTTCGCGTTGGTCGGCTCTTACAGGCCAATGGTCTGGACTTTGGACAGAGCGATACTGCCCACGCCCGCCAGGTTGAGCATCATTTCACCGCCGTTCTGCGACAGGCTCACGCTGCTGACGGTGGCCGGCAGGTTGGTGACCAGCGCCGTCGAGTCCGCAGAGCCCTTGAGGTTGGCGGTCGCACTGAAGCTGTAGGTGCCACTGGACAGCAGGGTCCCGGAGTCATCCTTGCCATCCCAGACGAAGGGCACGTTACCGGCCGCGGTCTGGGCCCCCAGGTCGATGGTACGGACCACTTTCCCGGTGGAGTCGCTGATCTTGAGCGTGGTTTTGTCGGTGGCACCGGTAACGACCGCGGTGCCGGTAAAGCTCTTGCTGGTATCGACCACCGCCTTGCCGGTCGGCACGATGACCGAACGACCGACCAGCGACGAGGCCTGCAGCGCCTGGGACGACTGGAACGCGCTGGCAATGTTGTTGACACTGCTGTTGAGCGTAGTGATGCCTTCCAGGCTGCTGAACTGGGCCAACTGCGCAACGAAGGCGCTGTTGTCCTGCGGGTCCAGCGGGTTCTGGTTTTTCAGTTGGGTCACCAGCAGCTTCAGGAACGCGTCCTTGCCCAGGGTCTGGCCCCCGGATGCGCTGCTGATGGCATTACCCAGCGAGTCGGTACTGGTCTTGTTCGTCAGCTTGGCGTTGGACGCCGCAAGAATGTCGTTCAGAGTCGAAGAGGTGCTGGTGGAGTCGGTAACGCTCATGTCTGTCGCCCCTTATCACTGACCGAGGGTCAGGACCTTCTGCATCATGGTCTTGGCGGTGTTCATCATTTCCGCGTTGGTCTGGAACGAACGGCTGGCGGAGATCATGTCGGCCATTTCCTCGACCACGTTGACGTTCGGGTAGTAGACATAACCCTTGGCGTCAGCCGCCGGATGGTTCGGCTCGTAGCGAGCTTCCAGATTGCTCTGGTCTTCCACCACACCCAGTACCTGCACGCCCTGGCCGGCCGCGTTCTGGTCCTGGAACAGCGAGTCGCTGCCGCCAGCCTGGCCGTTCTGGAACATGGTGGCGAACACCGGATGACGGGCGCGATAGGTCTTGTCGATGCTCGACGAGACGGTCTCGGCGTTGGCGATGTTACTGGCGACGGTGTTCAGGCGAGTGGTCTGGGCACTCATGCCGCTACCGGCAATGTTGAAAACGCTGGCGAGGGACATGGCTTACTCTCCACGCAGGGCCGATACCAGCCCTTTGAATTTACTGTTGAGCAGGGTGAAGCTGGCCTGGAAGTCGACCGCGTTCTGCGCATAGTTCGATTGTTCGATCTGCGCATCCACGGTGTTCTGGTCGATCGACGGCTGCATCGGTGTGCGGTACTGCAACGCCGCGTCGCCGCTGCTCATGCCCTGGGCTTCGATGTGGCGGCTGTTGGTCGTGTTCAGGGCGAAGGTGCCGTTATTCTTGGCTTTTTCGCTCTGCTCGGCGAGCACGGAGGAGAAGTCCATGTCCCGCGCCTTGTAGTTCGGGGTATCGGCGTTGGCGATGTTGTTGGCCAGGACTTCGGCACGCTGGGCACGGAAGCTCAGGGCCTGTTCATGGATACCGAGCGCTTTGTCGAAACTGATGCTCATGTCGGAAACCTTCGAGAGTTGGCCTGATCGGCGGAACAGGCTTTTCGTTGCCAGAGCTATAGCAAGCCCCATGCCACTTTTTCCAAGCCCCGTAAATCAAGGCCTTGCCGGGCGGCTGCCGCCGGCAATGCCAGAAAAGCGGCAAGCCATTTCCGCTGCGCGCCAGCAAAGCGGCAACAGCGGCGGCAAAAAAAAGCGGGAGCCTTCTGGGCTCCCGCTGGGGTGTCGAATCGTTGGCTATTTGGCCTTGTAGATGATTCCCGGGCTGCACTGCACCATCTGGTAGTGATCCGGCAGGCCGTTGAGGGCTTCGGATGCCCCCAGGAACAGGTAGCCACCCGGCTTGAGGCTGCCATGGATACGCAGGAGGATGTCCTTCTTCACCTCGGCGGAGAAGTAGATCAGCACGTTGCGGCAAAACACGATGTCGAACTTGCCCAGGCTGGCATAGCTGTCCAGCAGGTTGAACGAACGGAACTCGACCCGACTGCGGATCGGCGCCTTGACCGCCCAGCGGCCCGGCCCCTTGGTGTCGAAATAACGTTGCAGGCGGTCGGGCGACAGGCCGCGACCAATCGCCAGGCTGTCATACTCGCCGGTCTTGCAGTTGGTCAGCATCTGCCCCGAGAGGTCGGTGGCGACAATTTGCGCACCGGCCTTCAACTGGCCGATGTTGGTCCGCTCGAACTCGTCGATCGACATCGAGATCGAGTAAGGCTCCTGCCCCGACGAACAAGCGGCCGACCAGATCCGCAGGCGCTGCCCGGGACTGGCCTTGATCGCTTCCGGCAATACCTTGCTCTTGAGCACCTCAAACGGATAGGTGTCACGAAACCACAGGGTTTCGTTGGTCGTCATGGCATCCACCACCTGCTCACGCAACCCGCTGCGTGGCTGGGCCTGAATCTTCTGGACCAGCTCGCCCAGGGATTTGATGCCATTCTGCTCCATCAGCTTGTTGAGACGGCTGGAAACCAGATATTGCTTGTTTTCACCGAGCAGAATGCCACAGGCCTTTTCCAGGAAGACCCGGAACTGTTCGAAATCCAAATTACCCGTAGACAATGATGCCGCCTCTTAAATCGTCTGTACCGCCAGGGACCTTGGGTCCCCGGCTGTTATCCTGCAGCCTTGATCCGGTCAACCACCCGGGCCGCCAGGTCATCAGGTCGGAACTTGGCAAGGAAGTCATCGGCACCGACCTTCTTCACCATCGCCTGGTTGAACACCCCTGACAGGGAAGTATGCAGAGTGATGTGCAGCTTTTGCATGCGCGGATCGCTGCGAATCTCAGCAGTGAGGGTATAGCCGTCCATCTCGGGCATTTCAATGTCGGAGATCATCATCAGGAATTCCTCCTCCGGCTTCTTGCCCTCGTCGACCAGCTTGCGCAGGTAATCCAGCGCCTGCCGGCCGTCATTCAACGCCACCACCTCGACGCCGACCGTCTGCAGGCAACGCGTGACCTGCTTGCGCGCCACCGACGAATCGTCGACCGTGAGCACCCGCAAGGACACTGCCTTGGTTTGCGTCTCGACATCCACCACGCCGAGGGAAACCGACTCGGACATGGGCGAAACCTCGGCGAGGATCTTCTCCACGTCAATGATTTCCACCAACTGGTTGTCGATCCGCGTCACCGCCGTCAGGTAGTGGTCGCGCCCGGTCCCCTTGGGTGGCGGGTGGATCTCTTCCCAGTTCATGTTGACGATGCGCTCCACCGACTTCACCAGGAAACCCTGGGTCTTGGTGTTGTACTCCGTAATGATCACGAACGGATTACTCTGATCCTTGAGTGCACCGGCACCCGTGGCCATCGCCAGATCAAGGATCGGAATGGTTGCCCCACGAATGTTCGCCACACCGCACACCACCGGGTTGGACTTGGGCATCAAGGTCAGCTTGGGGCATTGCAGCACCTCGCGAACCTTGAATACGTTGATCCCGTAGAGCTGCTGCCCGTCGAGACGGAACAACAGCAGCTCCAGGCGATTCTGCCCAACCAGTTGCGTACGCTGGTTCACCGAATCCATCACACCAGCCATGACTGCCCTCTCTGCTCAAAGCTTCACGATCCGACGTCCATTCAGGAACAAACGGCACGGGCCTTGCTTTTTATACCGTTATGAAAGCACAAACGACATTTTTTCGACGCCTGACATCACAGTACCGCAGATTGCTCGCGGTGGTGTCGGTTTTATGCTGCCTGAACCCCGGCAACCCTGCCCTTGCGGAATCGGCGACCCTGCCTGACCAGCTTATCGGCGTGACCCAAGGCTTTCTTGAATTCACGGTAGAAGACTATCTGGCTACCAGTCAAACCGAAGGACGCTACGAGATCCAGGTCAACCAGCTCGATCCGCGCCTGCGCATGGCCGCTTGCGACAAGGAATTGACAGCCAGCCTGGAAAGCCCGGCGACCCCGATTGGCCGGGTCACCGTGAAGATCCGCTGCGAAGGCAGTTCGCCCTGGACCGTGTTCGTGCCGGCCCAGGTCAAACTGTTCCGCGACGTGGTGGTGACCACTCGTCCGCTCAAGCGCGCCGGGATCATCGAGCCGGGTGACGTCGCGTTGCGTGAGAGGGACATCAGCCTGATCAACCAGGGCTTCCTGACGTCCCCGGACCAGGCCATCGGACAGAAACTTGTCCGACCAATGGTCATGGACCAGGTCGTCACCCTGGTCCACCTGGAACAGGCGGAGGTGGTGCGCAAGGGCGATCAGGTGGTCATCAGTGCGACGAGCGGCGGCCTGGTGGTGAAGATGCCGGGCGAGGCCCTGTCCAATGGCGGCCTTAACGAACAGATCCGCATCAAGAACCTCAATTCACAGCGGGTCATCAAGGCTCGCGTCACCGCGCCCGGCCAGGTAGAGGTGGCGCTATAGAGAGATGAAACCGCCTCGTAGATCACTGGCGCCAAGCCGCCACTTTTCCTAAACTGTGGCCCAGACAGGGCTACAGCCGAGATGCAGACTCATTTTCAGATGAGGCTAAAGTTTTTCCGGGTATGGCCGAAAACAAGGCAAGCGTCCAAATACCCAGAGGTTTTTTATCATGGTCATCGATTTCAGTCGTTTGAATAACGCCCCGTCATTGACAGGCAGCACGCGCACCAGCGCCAACAAGGAAGCCGATAGCACCGGCAAGTCCGCGGCGGTGAACAGCCAGACCGAATCGGTCGGCCAGAGCGGGGAATCGGTACACCTCAGCAATGAGGCTCAGCAGTTGCAAAAGATCACTGACAAGCTGCAGCAGCAGCCTGTAGTCAACAGCGCCCGCGTGGCCGAGTTGAAGCAGGCAATCGCTGATGGCAGCTACCAGGTCGACAGCAACCGCGTCGCCAGCAAACTGCTCAACTTCGAAGCCCAGCGCTAGGCCCCTGCCGGCGCGAGGCTTTTGGACGCTTAAAACCCAAGGCCAGCCATGCACGACACCAATCTACTGCAACTGATCACCGATGATTTTGCTCCAGCTCAAGATCTGCTTGAGCTGCTGCGCGCCGAATCACTGGCGCTCCATGGTCGCGACATGGTCGAGCTGGAAAATATTCTGGCGCGTAAACAAGCGTTGATCATTCTGCTGGAACAGCATGGCCGCAAACGCAGCCAGATTCTCGCCAGCCTCAACCTGCCTACCAACCACTCCGGCCTGGAACAACTGGCCGCACAGTCGAGCGTGGGCGGTGAACTGCTGAGCCAGAGCGAGGAACTCACCCGCCTCCTGGCTGATTGCCAGGCAGCCAACGAACTCAATGGGCGCAACATCCAGGTTCAGCAAGCAACGACCGCAAATCAGTTGAAGATCCTGACCGGCGGCGAGCCTCCCGCACTTTATGATGCCCGCGGCTCGACGGCGAGGGTTGCGAAGCCGCGCCCGCTGAGTCAGGCTTGACCCCGAACTGCTGCGCGCTCTATCCAAGGCGCGTATCATGCTGGCAAAATGCTGGCTTTGCGTGTAGTCGTATTTTGTCTGGAGATTGATGAACCGTGTCCAATGCCCCAAGCGCGGACGATGCTCCGCAGCCACCTAAGGTGCTAACCACACCTCTGGAAATTTCCGCCAACCTGCGGATGCTGCAGGATAGCCATGACCCGTTGATCATCACGTTCCACGAACGCAGCCAGCGCTTCCAGAGTTTTGTGATCGATGTCGATCGCGACGCCGGCACGCTGGCCCTGGACGAAATGATGCCGCGCGACGGCGAACGCTTCCTGGCTGCGGGCGAACCGTTTCGCGTAGAAGGCTTCCACGAAGGCGTCCGCATCACCTGGGAACAGCCACAGCCGATGACCGTTGACGAGACCAACGGTTGCTACCGCGGGGCAATGCCCGAGGAAGTGGTCTACCACCAGCGTCGCAATGCTTTCCGTGCAGCCCTGAAACTCACCGCCCTGGTGAACATCGAACTCGGTGGCGACAAGCTCAAGGCACCGGTCAACGGCAAGCTGCTGGACATTTCCGCCAGCGGCTGCAAGCTGCGCTTCGAGGGCGATATTTCCGACCGCCTGCAATTGGGCCAGGTCTACGAGCGCTTCATCGCCGCCCTGCCCTTCGGCCCGATGACCGCCCCTGTCGAGCTGCGCCACCTGCACTTCGAAGAAAGGATCAACACCACCTTCGCAGGCGTACGCTTCCACAACATGAGCGGCCTGGTACAGCGCCAGGTCGAGCGCTTCGTCTACCAGTTGCAACGTGAAGCACGGCGTTTCGACAAGGACGACGACTACTGAGTTCGGCGCCATTCCGCGCCCATGAAAAACGGGCCACCCTCATCAGGTGGCCCGTTTTTTTTATCTACCGGCTCAGT
This sequence comes from Pseudomonas vanderleydeniana, assembly GCF_014268755.2. Classification (NCBI taxonomy): domain Bacteria; kingdom Pseudomonadati; phylum Pseudomonadota; class Gammaproteobacteria; order Pseudomonadales; family Pseudomonadaceae; genus Pseudomonas; species Pseudomonas vanderleydeniana. Next base: position 5,776,335 of record NZ_CP077093.1, read on the forward strand.
TGCTCGACTTATGCGCCGGCTCAGGGTCCGACTCATCGATATCGGCCACGACCTCTGCCGCTTCCCCAGGCTTCACCTCGGCTTCTGCTGCCGGCGAGACGGAGTTGGTGCACATCTGGTCCAGGACCACCTGCTCGTCGACCCGTGGATCGAGCGCCGCACCAAGGGGCGACATCGCCTCCGGCATGACCACGTGCTGCAAGGGCGCATCCTCGACCTGATGCAGGTTGGTCACGGCCTTAGGCCGGATGCGCAACACCAGGATCAGTGCGAAGAAGCTGAAGAACGCATAGAGCATATGGCTGCCGAAGAGCTTCATCAGCACACCCGCCACCAGCGGCCCGATGCTCGCGCCAATGCCATAGGTCATCAGCAGCATGGCCGTCAGCGAGACACGGCGATCGCCCTCGATATGGTCATTGGAGAACGCCACTGCCAGCGGATACAGGCAGAACTGCAGCAGCGACACCACGAACCCGGAGGCGAACAGCACTTCCAGCGGTGCGGCCGTGAAAATCGCCAAAGGCAGGGAGGCCAACATCAGCAACAGGGCAACGCTGCGAATCAGCACCGCCCGGTCATAACGATCGGAAAGCCAGCCCAGGGGCCACTGCACCAGGAAACCGGCAAAGATGCAGCACCCCATGAACAGACCGACCAGCTCGGTGGTAAGCCCCTGCTGGGACGCGTACAGCGGCGCCAGACCATAGAACGAGCCGACGATGATCCCGGCCCCCAGTACCGTGGTCAGCGACTGCGGCACGCGCTTCATGAAGAACAGCGGCTCCAGCGGCGCCGGGTGCAGGGGTGCTGGGTGAATCCGCCGGGTCATGGCCACCGGCACCAGACACAGGGCGAAGCACAGCGCGACCAGCATCAGCAGCTCGGGCCCGAGGGCCGGGTGCATGACCAGGATCAGTTGCCCGAGCACCAGGCCAAGGTAGGACGCGATCATGTAGCCACTGAAGACCACGCCACGCTGCTTGGCTTCGGCCTGCTCGTTGAGCCAGCTCTCGATGACCATGTACTGGCACATCATGCCAAGGCCGACGATCATCCGCAGGAACAGCCAGGCCGGCAGCCAGTTGACCAGGCCATGGCCCAGCACCGCCGCCCCGACGATCCCGGCACACGTCGCATAGGCACGAATATGCCCGACCCGGGCGATCAGCCGGTGACCGATCTTGCCGCCCAGTACCAGACCGAAGTAGTTGGCCGCCATCAGGGCGCCCACCCACAGGCCGTCGACGTGATCGGCGGCCAGGCGCAGGGCCAGGTAAGTGCTCAGAAGGCCCGAGCCGATCAGCATCATCAGCGAGGCGAAATACAGCGCTCTAAAGGATTTCCAGATTTGGCGCATTGACGTTCCTGGCAGCTCTTGAAATGAGGTTTCGGGCTATCCGGAAGATAGCCCGAATGCGGGGTCTACGTCTAAGCCTGGGCCGCCAGGACACGGCGCTCCCAGGGGCTGATTTCATCGAGGAAGCTGGTCAGTTCCATGGTCTTCGAAGCGAGGTAGCCTTCGATGAACTCGTTGCCGAACAATTCCCTCGCCAACTGGCTGCGCTTGAGGCGCTCCAGGGCCGCGTGCAGCGTGCAGGGCAGCGACAGCGCGTCCGGTACCTCGAACTCACCCTGGATGGCCGGTGTCGGCTCCAGCTGATGCTCGATGCCATACAGGCCCGCAGCCAGGCTGGCGGCAATCGCCAGGTAGGGGTTGGCGTCCGCTCCCGGCAGGCGGTTCTCCACCCGCCGCGCCACGGGCGAGCTGGCCGGAATACGCAAGCCCGCCGCCCGGTTGTCATGGGACCAGCAGGCATTGTTCGGCGACGCGTAGGGATGGCACAGGCGCTGGTAGGAATTGACGTTCGGCGCAAACAGCGCGGTGAAGTCCGCCATGCAGGCCTGCTGCCCGCCGATGAAATGACGGAACATCGCCGTCGGCTCGCCAGCAGCATCACTGAAGGCATTCTTCCCGCCGTCGATCTCCACCACGCTCTGGTGAATGTGCATCGAACTGCCCGGCGTCTTCGCCAGCGGCTTGGCCATGCAGACCACGGTCAGGCCGTGCTTGAGCGCCACTTCCTTGAGCAGGTGCTTGAACAGGAACGTCTGGTCGGCCAGCAGCAGCGGATCGCCATGCAGCAGGTTGATTTCGAATTGGCTGACACCCATCTCGTGCATGAAGGTATCGCGCGGCAAGCCGAGCGCCGCCATGCAGGCGTAGACTTCATTGAAGAACGGACGCAGCCCGTTGTTGGAACTGACGCTGAAGGCCGAGTGACCGTCCTCACGGCGCCCGTCCAGGCCGACAGGCGGCTGGAATGGCTGGGTCGGATCGGTATTGGGGGCAAAGACGAAGAACTCCAGCTCGGTCGCCACCACCGGTGCCAGGCCGCGTGCAGCATAGCGGGCCATGACCGCCTTGAGCTGGCCACGGGTGGACAAGCTGGAACTGCCGCCTGCCAGTTCATCGGCATCGCAGATCGCCAACGCCCGGGGCTGTTGGCTCCACGGCAGGCGATGAATTTGCTGCGGGTCGGCGACGAGGGCGAGGTCGCCGTCATCGCTGCCGTAGAAACGCGCCGGTGGGTAACCCCCCATGATGCACTGCAACAGTACGCCACGGGCCAATTGCAGACGCCGCCCCTCGAGGAAACCCTCGGCGGTCATCACCTTGCCGCGTGGTACGCCATTGAGGTCGGGCGTGACACATTCAATCTCATCAATGCCGGTCAATCGCTGCGCGAGCGAGCTCTGGCCATCGGTCGTCATGACTCAATCCTTGTTGTTGTAGAGGCCGCGAATGGCGGCCCGTACAAAATACGCACCAGCTGTTCGGGATTTCAAGCAGGGACGAGGAAAAAGCCTGATTCAGGGCAGATAGAGATTGAACAAGGCGCCCCCCAGGGGACCACCGTTGCTCAGTTCGATGCGTCCGCGCACGCCATTGCGTTCATGCAGGGCGGCAATCCGGGCGGCGAAGTACAAGCCCAGGCCGGTGCTGCCGGTCGCCGAATTGATACCCTGGACGTAGTCCGACTGGCGCTCGAGCATCTGCGCAGGGAAACCGGGACCATCATCGTTGATACTCAGGACCAGTTGCTCGTTTTCCTCACGCACATTGATCAGCAATGCATGACAGGCAAAACGAATGGCATTGGTGACGATGTTGCCTACCACCGACCCCACCAGCTCGCGATCGAAGAAACCCAGCGGGCTGAAGTCGTCGACCTCATAGCTGGCAACGATACCGCGGCTGTTCAGGACTTCCTGGCGACAGGCCAGCTGCGCGCCGATGAAGTCGTCCATGTCGTGATAGTCCGGGCGCAGCGGCAACTGGTTGACGCCCAGCTTGTACAGGCCCAGCAGTTGCACGAGCATGCTGTTGAGGTGAGTGAACTCGTATTCGATCACCGCGCGCTCGGGATTGTCCCGTTGCGCCTCGGGCAACTGGCTCTGCCACTGGCCGTGGGCCTGTATCAGCATCGCCAGCGAGTTCTTCATGTCGTGGACGGTCGAGGCGATCACCGTGGAGAAGTCGAGCCCCTGATCCTTGTCACTCATTCGCCAAACGCCCGGCTGCGCAATTTCTGATACCTCTCATAACGTGGGTCGCTGTCGGGCATCTTGCCGACCATCTTCAGGCAAGCCCGGCACTCTTCGAGGATCGCCGGATCGGAAGTCTTCTGCGCAGTCACCAGCAGGGCCTGCGCGGCATTGAGGGCGATACTGATGTTCTTTGGCTGCAAGGCCAGCGCCTTGCGGAACAGCTCCTGCGCTTCCTCCAGGTTGCCACCTTTGTAGCTGCGAACCCCCTGGACGTTGAGGTCGATCGCAGCCTTGCCGCTGCCAAGGATCTCCGGATCGTCGGTCAGCTTGGCGATACCCTTCATCACGGTCGGATCGTCACCGTAGATTTCCACGCAGTTCTTGAGCATCGAGGCGCCGGCCTCAGCCTGCCCCAGTTGCTGCAACTGCTTGGCAACCAGCAGGGCGGCGTCGGCGCTCATGAAGTTTTCCATGCCTTCGAGACGCGCCATCGCCTGCTCGGTGAGCTTGTCGGCGGTTTCGGCATCGTTGAGCAGCAGGCTGGTGGCTTTCATCAACCGGGCACGAATCTGCAGCCCGGGATCGTTGGCGTTTTCCTTGGCGACCGTGCTGAGCGTCTGGTTGATCTCCAGGCGCGTACGCGTGTCCAGGCCGCGCTCGCTGCCCTTGCTGATCAGGGCATGGGCCAGGCCCAGGTTGCTTTCCGGGTCCTTGTAGCGCGATTGCTCGCCCTGGGCGACGGCCTGGCGATAGGCTCGGGAGGCCCCTTCGAAGTCCTCGTTGGCCATGGCCAGCTTACCCAGCAACGACTGGCGACGCACCGCCAGTGGCGACAGGCGTACAGCCTCCTCCAGGACACTCTGGGCGCGCCGGGTTTCGCCCTGCTGGACCAGCACGTCGGCCAGTCCGTCGTAGAGCGCCGGCATCATGGGAAAGGCCTTGAGTGCAGTTTCGTACAGTTCCTTGGCCTGAGTGATCTGGCCACGCTTGTAGAGCAGCTGCCCGAGCATGGCGTATGCCCAGGGCAGCGGGCGATCACTCAGGATGCCATTGAGAAAGCGCTCCAGTGGCTCGTTCTGGCCCAGGGCCCGCATCGCATCGGCGCGGTAACGCAGGCACAGTGGTGCAAAACGGGTGTCCTGCTGGGTGAGTCGGGTACAGGCCGCCAGCACTTCGGCCGGCTTGCCGCGGTCGAGCGCCTGCATGATCGGCTTGAGCAGGTTCTTGCGCTGGACCAGTTTCTCCAGGCGCTGGGCCAGGCTGGCACGGTTGAACGGCTTGGTCAGATAGGCATCGGGCTCGTGCTCCAGGGCACTGAGAACCATGGCTTGGCTGCTTTCGGCGGTGACCATGACGAAAATGCTTTCGTGGCTGATCAGCTTGTCCATCATCAGGTCTTCGAGTACCTGCTGGCCGTTCTTGCGTCCATCGCCGAGGTGGTAATCGTGCAGGATGAAGTCGTAGCGCTTCTGCGCGCACATGCGCAGGGCCTGTTCTCCGGTGTCGGCGGTGTCCACTTCCTTGACGCCCAACTCCCGCAGCATGGACCTGACTGAACTGCGAAAATCGGAGAAATCGTCGACGATCAGAAAGCTTTTTTGGTGATACGCCAGCATCGAGATTCCTGTCATGGGAAATAGAAGAAGGGCCCGAAAGCCATTATCAGCACGGACCCAACTTCACTGTCGCTCTCGCGAACAGATAATAACTAAGGGCAAACTGCCACTAACCGATTTTACACCAACCTGTCATCTCGTTGAGTCGCCCAGGCCTGATATTCAACCCAAGGGTAGCTGATGTGCAGGCGGTGCCTTCTATTAAGAGGCTCCAGGATCAACGCAAGGCACAGGGGCCGTGCGCCAACCACAACGATCGCTAGTCAGGGTATCGCCCGCAGCTGGCCAAACCTGAGGGTCGATGTGCGGAATTAAGTGCTTATGCCGATTGGGGGGGGGGCGGTGACGCGGAGCGTCGGGGGATGCATTCCCACGCGGAGCGTGGGAACGATCAATGAAGATCCCCAGGCTCCCGGCCCCCGATCGTTCCCACGCTCTGCGTGGGAATGCATCCCAGGACGCTGTGCGTCCGCTTCCGAACGCCAGAAAAGACAAAACCCCAACTGCTTTCGCAATTGGGGTTTCGGAATTTAATCTTGACGATGACCTACTCTCACATGGGGAAACCCCACACTACCATCGGCGATGCATCGTTTCACTTCTGAGTTCGGGATGGGATCAGGTGGTTCCAATGCTCTATGGTCGTCAAGAAATTCTGTAGCCGGCTCGTTGTTTGGACAACGCTCCAGCGAATCGGGTATGTGACAGTCTTCGGTGCTTTGTGCGTGGCAAACTTTCGGTTCACTTCGTCTTCATACACCGCAATCTGCTTCGTTTCGCAAATTGCTTGGGTGTTATATGGTCAAGCCTCACGGGCAATTAGTATGGGTTAGCTCAACGCCTCACAGCGCTTACACACCCCACCTATCAACGTCGTAGTCTTCGACGGCCCTTCAGGGAACTCAAGGTTCCAGTGAGATCTCATCTTGAGGCAAGTTTCCCGCTTAGATGCTTTCAGCGGTTATCTTTTCCGAACATAGCTACCCGGCAATGCCACTGGCGTGACAACCGGAACACCAGAGGTTCGTCCACTCCGGTCCTCTCGTACTAGGAGCAGCCCCTCTCAAATCTCAAACGTCCACGGCAGATAGGGACCGAACTGTCTCACGACGTTCTAAACCCAGCTCGCGTACCACTTTAAATGGCGAACAGCCATACCCTTGGGACCGGCTTCAGCCCCAGGATGTGATGAGCCGACATCGAGGTGCCAAACACCGCCGTCGATATGAACTCTTGGGCGGTATCAGCCTGTTATCCCCGGAGTACCTTTTATCCGTTGAGCGATGGCCCTTCCATACAGAACCACCGGATCACTAAGACCTACTTTCGTACCTGCTCGACGTGTCTGTCTCGCAGTCAAGCGCGCTTTTGCCTTTATACTCTGCGACCGATTTCCGACCGGTCTGAGCGCACCTTCGTACTCCTCCGTTACTCTTTAGGAGGAGACCGCCCCAGTCAAACTACCCACCATACACTGTCCTCGATCCGGATAACGGACCTGAGTTAGAACCTCAAAGTTGCCAGGGTGGTATTTCAAGAATGGCTCCACGCAAACTGGCGTTCACGCTTCAAAGCCTCCCACCTATCCTACACAAGCAAATTCAAAGTCCAGTGCAAAGCTATAGTAAAGGTTCACGGGGTCTTTCCGTCTAGCCGCGGATACACTGCATCTTCACAGCGATTTCAATTTCACTGAGTCTCGGGTGGAGACAGCGCCGCCATCGTTACGCCATTCGTGCAGGTCGGAACTTACCCGACAAGGAATTTCGCTACCTTAGGACCGTTATAGTTACGGCCGCCGTTTACCGGGGCTTCGATCAAGAGCTTCGCTTTCGCTAACCCCATCAATTAACCTTCCGGCACCGGGCAGGCGTCACACCCTATACGTCCACTTTCGTGTTTGCAGAGTGCTGTGTTTTTAATAAACAGTCGCAGCGGCCTGGTATCTTCGACCGGCATGGGCTTACGGAGCAAGTCCTTCACCCTCACCGGCGCACCTTCTCCCGAAGTTACGGTGCCATTTTGCCTAGTTCCTTCACCCGAGTTCTCTCAAGCGCCTTGGTATTCTCTACCTAACCACCTGTGTCGGTTTGGGGTACGGTTCCTGGTTATCTGAAGCTTAGAAGCTTTTCTTGGAAGCATGGCATCAACCACTTCGCGTCCTAAAGGACACTCGTCATCAGCTCTCGGCCTTAAGATCCCGGATTTACCTAAGATCTCAGCCTACCACCTTAAACTTGGACAACCAACGCCAAGCTGGCCTAGCCTTCTCCGTCCCTCCATCGCAATAACCAGAAGTACAGGAATATTAACCTGTTTTCCATCGACTACGCTTTTCAGCCTCGCCTTAGGGACCGACTAACCCTGCGTCGATTAACGTTGCGCAGGAAACCTTGGTCTTTCGGCGTGGGTGTTTTTCACACCCATTGTCGTTACTCATGTCAGCATTCGCACTTCTGATACCTCCAGCAAGCTTCTCAACTCACCTTCACAGGCTTACAGAACGCTCCTCTACCGCATCACTTACGTGATACCCGTAGCTTCGGTGCATGGTTTGAGCCCCGTTACATCTTCCGCGCAGGCCGACTCGACTAGTGAGCTATTACGCTTTCTTTAAAGGGTGGCTGCTTCTAAGCCAACCTCCTAGCTGTCTAAGCCTTCCCACATCGTTTCCCACTTAACCATGACTTTGGGACCTTAGCTGACGGTCTGGGTTGTTTCCCTTTTCACGACGGACGTTAGCACCCGCCGTGTGTCTCCCACGCTCGGCACTTCCAGGTATTCGGAGTTTGCATCGGTTTGGTAAGTCGGGATGACCCCCTAGCCGAAACAGTGCTCTACCCCCTGGAGTGATACGTGAGGCGCTACCTAAATAGCTTTCGAGGAGAACCAGCTATCTCCGAGCTTGATTAGCCTTTCACTCCGATCCACAGGTCATCCGCTAACTTTTCAACGGTAGTCGGTTCGGTCCTCCAGTCAGTGTTACCTAACCTTCAACCTGCCCATGGATAGATCGCCCGGTTTCGGGTCTATACCCAGCGACTAAGCGCCCTATTAAGACTCGCTTTCGCTACGCCTCCCCTATTCGGTTAAGCTCGCCACTGAATATAAGTCGCTGACCCATTATACAAAAGGTACGCAGTCACAGAACAAAGTCTGCTCCCACTGCTTGTACGCATACGGTTTCAGGATCTATTTCACTCCCCTCTCCGGGGTTCTTTTCGCCTTTCCCTCACGGTACTAGTTCACTATCGGTCAGTCAGTAGTATTTAGCCTTGGAGGATGGTCCCCCCATATTCAGACAAGGTTTCTCGTGCCCCGTCCTACTCGATTTCATGACTAAGAGACTTTCGCGTACAGGGCTATCACCCACTATGGCCGCACTTTCCAGAGCGTTCCGCTAATCTCAAAGCCACTTAAGGGCTGGTCCCCGTTCGCTCGCCACTACTAAGGGAATCTCGGTTGATTTCTTTTCCTCAGGGTACTTAGATGTTTCAG